>JALQXE010000150.1 GCA_023263235.1 Sediminibacterium sp.
ACGTCAGTTCATATTTAGAATGCGTGAATTTGAGCAAATGGAAATGCAATTTTTTATTAAGCCAGGCACACAAAAAGAATGGTACGAGCATTGGAAGAACGAACGTATGCAATGGCATTTAAGTTTAGGCATTGATGCTAAAAAATATAGATTCCATGACCACGTTAAGTTAGCACACTATGCAGATGCTGCATTAGATATTGAATATGAATTTCCATTCGGTTTCAAAGAAGTAGAAGGTATTCACTCAAGAACCGATTTTGATTTAAGTAGACACCAAGAGTTCAGCAAAAAGAAAATGCAATATTTCGATACTGAGATAAACCAGCATTATATTCCATATGTAATTGAAACTTCGATAGGTTTGGATAGAATGTTCTTATTAATATTATCAAATGCATATGAAGAAGAAACAATTAATAAGGAAGATGGAACAACCGATTCGAGAGTGGTATTGCATTTGCCAGCAAGAATTGCACCTAATAAATTAGCAATTCTGCCTTTAACTAAAAAGGATGGTTTACCAGAATTGGCAAAGGAGCTAATGGACGAGTGTAAAAAATCTTTCCATTGTTTTTATGAAGAAAAAGATGCCATTGGTAAAAGATATCGTCGTCAAGATGCAATTGGAACTCCATTTTGTGTTACCATTGATCATCAAACAAAAGAGGATGGCACAGTAACCATAAGACATCGTGACTCTATGACACAGGAGCGTATTCCTATGAGCCAGGTAAAGTCCTTGGTGTTAGAAGCAATTAACTAAACATAAACCTTTCTTACATAAAAAGGCCTCGATTAAATCGAGGCCTTTTTATGTATTATTCTTTTTGGTCTAGCCAAATGATTCGAAGTGCACTTGTTTTTTATCTAATCCCATTTCGGCCATATTTTTACGGGCATCGTCAATCATTGCTTTCCATCCGCATAACCAAACATGTGCTGTTTCTTTATTGTTCTTTAATAATTCTTGATATACAGGATGCACATAACCTTTGTGTGCACCATCAGGTACTTCAGTTTCTCTTGAGTAGCAAGGATGAAAGTGGAAGCCAGGTTCTTTGGCTGCTAAAGCTTTTAATTCATCTATGTATAATCCGTCTTCAAATTTTCTGCATCCAAATATTAAATGAATATTATTGTGTGCAATTTTGTGCGTATGAATATGATTAATCATAGATCTGAAAGGCGCTATTCCCGTCCCTGTACAAATAAAGTAAACATCATTGTCAAAATTCTTAGGCAATGTAAACACTCCTTGTGGACCTCTTAGTATAACTTTAGAACCAACAGTTGTTTCATTAAACAAATAAGTTGTTCCTAATCCGCCTTCTAAATGAACAATCACCAATTCAAAAGTGTTTGTGCCATTTGGAGCGGAAGAAATGGAATAGCTTCTCCAACGTTTATTTTTTTGTTCATGTATTGGCAAATCCAAAGTCACAAACTGACCTGGAATAAAGTCAAATTTTTCAAGACTTGGGATTTCGAAATAAAACCTTTTTGTGTTAGGCGTTTCGTTTTCAATTTTGGTGATAACGCCTTCAACCCATTCTAGTGCCATTGTAATTCATTTTAGTTATTCGTAATAAAAACCCTTTGTACATAAACTTTATTGTTAGCGTAAATTTTTACAAAGTAAATGCCAGAATTTAAGCTACCAATGCTTATGCGCTGAGGTGTTCTTTGATTGACTAAATTTTCCTTTTGGAAAACTTTGCCACCCGTTGAATTCATTATTTCTAAAGTAATCCCCTGGGTTTGAATATTACTAAACTGAATATAAAATGAATTTCCTCTAATTAAATTTTCAACAAAATCGTTGGAAGTTATTTTAAGGCTAATTTCTTTTGCACTCGCTTCAGCAACATCCGTCACCAAAATTAGTTTATTATCTGAAATATTCTCACAATCTCCCGCAATCGTTGCCACTTTGTACATTGCATTTCGAGTTGGTTTAAACGACTGTTTGGTAGCACCAGACATGAGCGAGTCATTTAAGTACCATTGATACGAAAGGGCAGGTGAACTAATTAAACTATCCCCACTTTGCGTAATGGTTGGTTTGTTGTTAGTGGTAATGTTAATTAAGGCAGTATTACTCATGCAGTCTGCACTGCTTACTTGTGTATTATAAAAGAAGTAGAAATAGTTTTGAAAATTACCTGAAGCAGTGGACACACTATTTCCGGTAAAGCTCACTATTCTGCTTGGACCAACAGGATAGGTTGGATCTGGTGCTGCATTATTTCTAAATAACGTGGCACTATCACATTTGGAAATAATAATATAGTCACCTGCTTGAGGTATTTTTAAGTTTAGTGTGTAAATACGTCCAGTGTCACCTGCAACATAGGGTGAAGCGCCTGTAGCTGGACTTGGGCTACTTGCTGGAATATTTAAAGAAACCGTTTGAATTGGGTAGTAGGTAAAACTGCCATCTGTGTTAACTGTACCCAAAGTGCCTAAAATGAAATCTACTTTACCAGGGTAACCTGAATAAAGTTTGGTGGTTTCTAATGTTATTGCTGAGGTTGCATTTATTTTCATGTAATTTCCGCTAAAGCTATTGTAACTACCACCACCAAGGCTTGAATTTGTATAGGGCGGAAGTGTGGACTGATATCCTTGTGATAAATACACTTTATTGCCAGTAAGGGTTGCGCTTGTATTAGTACCAATTGCAATTGGATTGTATAAAGCACTTGAATCATACCAATAATAGTTGGTTCCAGTTACTGGGGCAGTAACATTTAATCGTAAAGAATTATTACAATTTACAGCTGTGCCGGCAGGAGCAGCAATTTCTGCAGCGCTTACAATGGTTGCAGTTATACTATTGTTGGTTGGTTGTTGATCATTTGCAATGCTTGCTGTTGCCGTAATGGAATAAGTTGTATTTGCTTCAATGGCAAATGGTTTTTGGAAAGTATAATTCATATACTCCATTCCATTTAATCGACCTGTGAAAGTTTCATTAATATTTAAAATAGTAGTGTTTCCTTTTTTAACCACTAAGTTTAATGGAATATTTTTTTGATTGGTGCTACCATTATTTACAATTTTTACAGAAACATACTGAGCATTTCTTTTGCAAACACTTGCTGTTGGGCTCACAATTTCGCCAACTTGCAGGTCATTAGAAGCACTTATTACCTTTAAGGTAAAGTCTTGTGTTTCGCCAATGGAATAAGTTCCACATGCATTTACATTGCTGCTATTATTAGTTTCCATAGCAACTACTCTTAGCTTCATTAATTTTCCTACAGTCAGATTAGAAGGGAGTGTAATGGTTGCCGTATAATTTCCATTATTTACCGCAGTGCTTGTTAATGCCGTTTCGGTAGATTCAAATGTACCGTTGTTGTTATAATCAATAAATACTTTTACATATCTACTATTGTTGCTAGCGTCTGCACTACCTAGTTTAATAAATACAGGAAGGTTGCCACTAGGTTCTCCTTGAATAAATAAATTTGAATTGTCGATGTATTGATTGCTAGTGTTGTTTGTGAATTGAATATTATTTAAACTAATGCTATCCATTTTGGTGCCAGCACTAGAGGAAGCAGTTGAAGTACAATAAGCCGAACCACCCGCACCGCTAATAATAAGTGAATAATATTGTTGCCCTCTTTCTAGTGTTCCTTTGTGATTTACCGTAATTGTATAATCGTTACCTACTAAGGTTGAATCCAATTCTACTTTTTCAACATTGTCAACATTGTTAATACCACGAATAGCCCCATTGTCGGGAATGGCTCTATTTAAAGTCCATGGGTAAAATGTAGTGCTCCCTTTTTTAATTACTAAATCTAAATCATTCACTAATCTACGTGTGGTGTCATTTAGTGTGCTAGAAACATTTCCTTTAATGTCGGTCCATACAATGGTTGCCTTTAATGGCTTGGCGCCAGAAGCGGTAACAGTGAAGTTGGCTGTTTGTCCGTTTGTTAAAAGATTTTCATATACTAGGTCAACACTAGCTGTACTATTTTTGCTTGTTAAAGCGTTGTTCAAAACGCTTGCAGCTTCAGCGGTGTTTAACACGCCCCATCCATATTTATAATCAGGTCCATTTGTGGTGCCAGCTTCATTGGCAGTATGAATGGCCAAGGCTTTTACGGTGGCTGATTTAATAAATTTATTGGGACTTGCTTTTTGACTTAATTCTTGTAATAATAAAAGAGAACCAGCGGCGCCTGGGGCTGCCATGGAAGTCCCATTTTTATATCCATAACTTGAATCGGTAGCACTTATTGTTGAATAAACGGAAAGTCCATCAGTTACAATATCTGGCTTAATTCTTCCATCATCGGTTGGCCCCCATGAACTAAACGTTGTGATGGCTGCATCCGATGGCTTTAAATAACCTGCACTTATGGGCCCAATGGCGCCTACTGTTAAAATATTTTTTGCGTTAGCATCGGTTGGTAAAATTTCATAACTATTATTGCTGCTTAAGCTGTCGGGACGATTTCCAGCATTGTATAATTTTCCATTTTCGTCTCTTCGCCAGTAAGGCTGTCCCACTGCTGGTCCATTATTGCTTCGATTATTACCCGCTGATTTTACAATTAAATAATAAGGAGCGTTGTAGGCAATGGAGTCATAGGTTTGAGCTGTTTGATTGTATAAGCCAAATTTAAAATCTTCCTTTTCGTTCCATTTCCCATTAAATTCCCATCTTGAAGAATCACTGTTATAATCCCATCCAGTAACCGTTCCGTAGGAATGGTTGGAGATAAGTAAACCATTTGCCGCCGCGGCAGCCATTTCGGATACATCATTATTCCAATCATAAGCAAAAGCGCCTTTTATTCCATATGACATTCCTTTTGCCATTGGATTTATTCCTTTTGCCATAATGATTCCTGCAACGTGGGTTGGATGTTCTACTGTTTTACTCGCGTTGTCTTTTAATACTAAACGTCCTGCAAATTCATTGTGTGTGAGTCTGGGTGAAGATTCATCCCAAACGCCAATACGATTTGTGATGCTGTCACTAGATCCATTTAAATTAAATCCGGTACTTCCACCTGGCCACATTTGATGGGTGTTAACGGTTATGGCTTGAACAGGATCGGCATATGTAGTAAGATAGATGGGTTGACCAAAAGCATCAATACCTATTAAGCTTGAAGTTTGATTGTTCTTTGATTTATACTCAAGGGGCCAACCTTTTTGTTTTGATTTAATAATGGCCTCACTAAAATTGGATCTCGATTCTGCCTCCAATGATTTAGCAATATTGGTTAATACTTCTTTTTGTGTTCCAATTTGCGCATTGGAAATACCCCAAAACGAAGCGCTTAATATAAATAACAAGATTAATTTACGCATTTGTCTATATTATAATTTATAACATCTTTAAGTCCTTTAAAAATACAATGATTTCTCGAAATAATTTGGCGTATTTTTATATAAATTAGGTCCATGAAAAATAGATTCATTTTTTTGATTGCAACCTGTATCATTTTTACATTGTTAGCTTGTAGAAGTCAGAGATTTATTGGCTTTGCTGATAATTTCAAGGGACTTTTATTGGAACAAAAGTATAATTCTATGCCCATGGTTGATAGGCCTAGTTCTAAAGGATCCCCATTATGTACAAGTATATACATTTATAAATCAACAAGTGTTAAACAATTAGATAGTTTAACAGGTCATTTTTGCAGTCGTATTCAAGGTGAATTAGTGACCAGTTTTCAGTCTAATAAAGAGGGGATATTTAACACCCATTTGGAGCCTGGCATTTATAGCATCTTTGTGAGGTACGATAACGCATATTATATTCCCTATTTTTCTGGTTCCGAATGGACAGCCTTATTTGAAATTAAGAAAGATGAACCTACACAATTAGAAATAATTGTTAGTGGAAGCGCAAATAATCAATAAAGTAAACCATGGGTTTGGTATCTTTGCGTGGCAGGTATGAATGAGCAATCTCTGTTTGAGCGGTTAGAAAAATCCCCCCTCCTAAATAATTTGGTGGACAGGATTGCTATGTCCAATGGAAAAGAAAATGCCCTTCAAGTTTTTTTACAAAATTTAAATGGATCGGCTGCTGCTTTTGTATTACAGTCTATTTTTAGTAATGCAGCAACAAGTCATTTAAATCATATGGTGGTTTTAAATGATGCCGAAGAAGCTGCTTATTTTTTCAACTCCATTGAAAGTGTAACGGAGGCTTTGGATTTATTTTACTTCCCATCTTCCTTTAAATCGCCCCATAATTTTAGCCTACTAAATCCTTCTCATGTGATGTTAAGGACCGAAGCATTGACTAAAATTTCGATGGGTGGCAATAAGAAAATTATTGTTACATATCCCGAAGCTTTATTTGAAAAAGTAGTTTTAGCGAAAACCCTACAGCAAAATATTATTCAAATAAAAACCAATGACAACTTGGATTTGAATACACTCATGCAACAAATGGTTGATTATGGATTTGAGAGAACCGATTTTGTGTATGAGCCAGGACAATTTGCATTAAGAGGAGGTATTTTAGATATTTATTCTTTTGGAAATGAGAAGCCTTATCGTATTGAACTATTTGGAGAAGAGGTGGATAGTATAAGATTATTTGATCCAGCTACTCAGTTAAGCGAAAGAAAGTTATTACAGATTAATATTATACCGAATGTAACTACACAGTTTGAGGATACGGAGAAAATACCTTTATTGGATTTCTTGACCAAAGACACTATTGTTTGGTTAAAGGATTGGGATATTACAAAGCAAAAAGGTTTAGATCAATTTGAAGCTTTAGAAACATTCGTCACCCATCATGCTGCAATGAATAAGGCAGATGAAAATGATCCTCATAAGAAAGAAAGTCATATTGATGATTTTGAGACCGTTGCTGCTACAGAATCTAAGTTAAAATCGCATACTCTTATAGAGTGGGGGTTTCATGCACATTTAAGTAAAGAAAAAATAGTTTTCAATACGCAGTCGCAGCCCGTTTTTAATAGACAGTTTCAGTATTTAATTGCCAATTTACAGGATTTGGAAAAACAGGGCTACACTTTATATTTATTTGCAGAGCAGGCAAAGCAATTAGAAAGGCTGCACGCTATTTTTACTGATTTAAAAACAGAAATACAATTTATACCTATTGTAAAAAGTATTCACGAAGGATTTATTGATCATGACCATAAAATGGTTTGTTATACAGACCATCAAATTTTCCAAAGATATCATAAGTACAAAGTAAAACAGGCTTATAGCAAAAGCAAAGCGATTACTTTAAGAACCTTACGTGATTTACAACCGGGGGATTATGTAACTCATATAGATCATGGCGTGGGTGTGTATAGCGGTTTGCAAAAAATTGAAGTAAATGGACATACCCAAGAAGCGGTGCGTATTATATATAAGGACAGCGATATTTTATACGTGAATATTAATTCATTGCATAAGATTTCAAAGTATACAGGTAAAGAGGGTGCACCACCTAAAGTAAATAAATTAGGTTCTGATGCTTGGTTAAAATTAAAAGATAAGACTAAGGCCAAAGTGAAAGCTATTGCCTTTGACTTAATTAAGTTATATGCGCATCGTAAAGCACAGGCCGGTTTTGCATTTACGCCTGATAATTATATGATACATGAGTTGGAAGCTTCCTTTATGTATGAAGACACTGTTGATCAGGCTAAAGCTATTGCAGATGTAAAAAAAGATATGGAACAAGCTTCGCCAATGGATCGTTTAGTTTGTGGTGACGTTGGTTTTGGTAAAACAGAGGTAGCCATTAGAGCAGCTTTTAAAGCAGCCATTGATGGCAAGCAGGTGGCCGTGTTGGTGCCTACCACCATTCTAGCTTTCCAGCATTATAAAACATTCAAGGATCGTTTAAAAGATTTTCCAGTTACGGTAGATTATATCAATCGTTTTAAATCTTCGAAAGAGAAGAAAGAAACCATCGAAAAAGTAAAGCAAGGAAAGATTGATATATTAGTGGGTACACATGGTATTTTAGGAAAAGAAGTTGGATTTAAGGATTTAGGTTTGATGATTATTGACGAGGAACAAAAATTTGGGGTGGCACATAAAGAAAAATTAAAAACTTTAAGGACCACTGTTGATTGTTTAACACTTACTGCAACACCCATCCCAAGAACCCTGCATTTTAGTTTAATGGGGGCACGTGATTTAAGTATTATTAATACGGCGCCTGCCAACAGACAACCTATTCATACCGAGGTGCAAGTGTTTCATGAGGATATAATTAGAGAAAGTATTTATTATGAAACCGAAAGAGGGGGGCAGGTTTTCTTTATTCATAATAGAGTGCAAGGTTTGGCGGAAATGTGCGCCATGATACAAAAGTTATGTCCCGATTTAAGCATTGGATTTGCGCATGGTCAATTGGAAGGGCATCAGTTAGAAGAAAAAATATTTGATTTTATAGAACGAAGATATGATGTGTTGGTATGTACCAATATTGTGGAAAGTGGCGTTGATATTCCTAATGTGAATACCATAATTGTAAACAATGCGCATCATTTTGGATTGAGTGATTTGCATCAATTAAGAGGAAGGGTGGGCCGAAGCAATAAAAAAGCATTTTGTTATTTATTGGCACCCCCAATTGGAACATTACCAGATGAATCTCGTAAACGATTACAGACCTTAGAACAGTTTAGTGAATTGGGAAGCGGTTTCCAAATTGCCATGCGTGATTTGGATATTAGAGGTGCAGGAAATTTATTAGGAGGAGAGCAAAGTGGATTCATGGCAGAGATTGGTTTTGAAATGTATCAGAAAATATTAGCCGAAGCAGTAAGAGAATTAAAACGCTCCGACTTTCAGGAATTATTTAAAGAAGAAATTAGTAAGCAGGATGATTTTGTTTCTGATTGCACGATTGATACAGATTTGGAAATAATGATTCCTGATAGCTATGTAGAAAATATTGGTGAAAGACTTTCTTTATATACGCGATTAGATCAATCGGAAGACGATAACGAACTAGAGCAAATGAAAGTAGAATTAACCGATCGCTTTGGGCCATTGCCAGATCCAGTTAATGATTTATTTATTACCATTCAATGTAGAAGACTAGCTATAGCATTGGGTTTTGAAAAAATGACATTAAAAGAACATACCATGCGCTGTTTCTTTATCAATAGGCCAGACTCACCGTATTTTGAAAGCGACACTTTTAAAAATCTATTGGCATTTACCAATACTTCTATGAACAATGCGCACTTTAAACAAGTAGGAAAAACCTTCATCCTAGTGATAAGAGATATAAATGGAATGGAGGCTTGTTATCGTACTTTAACCAAAATGTATAATGGGGTATTGGGAAAATAAAAAAGTAAATAACCCCACTCGTTGATGGGTTGGTATAAAATAAATCGAGGCCACCGTTTATGGGTGGCCTCGAAAAAAAAAATTCATAAGAGGATCAGACGCGCGCGTCTGATGTTTGTAATAACTAGTTCTTATTTATAAAGTACTAGATAAAATTAAAATCCTTTTTTAGCTACACCATCAGCAATTGCTTTTAAAGCATTTGCTTCACTCATGATTGCAGCCATTTTATTTCCTTTACCATCGTGACCGCCTGCCATGTAACCGCCTTTTGCAGTTTTAGTTACAACAGCGTCATGCATTGGTACGTTTTTTTCTTTTGTCTTTAAGCAATACGCTTTGATCATTTTTGAAGTGTCCATTTTGTATAAATTTTAGTGTTTAAATTGCTAAACTGAAAGTAGGTTATTTATCGTGATTC
>JALQXE010000184.1 GCA_023263235.1 Sediminibacterium sp.
TAAGCTTAACTTTTCAGAGACCTCTACCCTTTCTAGGCAACTGGAGCAAGCAGGTTTTGAAAAAAAGGCATTTACAGACAAAGCAGACGTGTATGTTATAAACACTTGCTCTGTTACTGAAAATGCCGATAAAGAATGTAGACAATTAGTGCGCCGTATTCAAAGACAGGCACCAGAAAGTTTTGTGGTGATTACGGGATGTTACGCTCAGTTAAAGCCTAGCGAAATTGCAAGTATCCCAGGTGTTGATTTAGTGTTGGGTGCTGCCGAAAAATTTAATTTAGTGCAGCATTTATCTACTTTAACAAAAGGACAGGATGCCAAAATATGTAGTTGTGATATTGAAGAGGTGTCGGGTTTTAATAGCTCTTTTTCGGTAAACGATCGTACACGTACTTTTTTGAAAGTACAAGACGGATGTGACTATAGTTGTACATTTTGTACCATCCCAATGGCAAGAGGTAAAAGTAGAAGTGATAGTATTGAAAATGTAGTTAAACAAGCCCAAGGTTTGGCTGCAAATGGCGTGAAAGAAATTGTACTCACTGGTATTAATTTGGGAGATTTTGGCAAAGGAGGAGATGGCGGGAAAAAACATAATGAAGATTTTTTTGAATTGATCAAAGCGTTGGACCAAGAAACAAATATTCCCAGATATCGCATATCATCTATTGAGCCTAATTTATTAACGAATGAAATTATTGAATGGGTGGCAAAGAGCAGAAGCTTTATGCCTCACTTTCATATTCCACTTCAAAGTGGTTCAGATACTGTTCTTAAATTAATGCAGCGCAGATATAATAGCAAGTTGTACGCTGATAGAATAAGTACCATAAAAGCAGTAATGCCAGATGCTTGTATTGGCGTGGATGTGATTGTTGGATCCCCTGGTGAAACAGAAGCCTATTTTAAAGAGAGCTTTGATTTTATCCATGCTTTAGATATTTCCTATTTGCATGTATTTACTTATTCGGAACGTGCAATGACAAAGGCATTAGAAATAACACCTATAGTACCCATTGCGGTGCGCAATGAGAGAAATAAAATATTACGCAATTTGTCCTACCAAAAACAACAATATTTTAATGCGCAACATATAGGCAGTACTCGACCTGTTCTTTTTGAATCAATTAAACAAAAGGATCCGAATGATATTCCGATGTTAGAAGGATATAGCGATAATTATATTAGAGTTGTTACCACATTTAGACCTGAATGGAGCAATCAAATTGTAGACTGGGAAATTAAATAGGCGAAACCTCATGCGGCTTGAATTCCACAATCATGACTAAGTTTAAGCTTTCCAACTTCACAAATACATTGTGCTTACTGGCCCTTATTACTTCTCCTCTTCTCTTCATAAATAAGCCTTGATTAATAGCCACTTTAGTTTGAGGAGGCAACATAGTTAAATCTACAATTTCAATTGAAGTTGTTGTAGTTGCCAAACCAAGATATTTTCTTATTTCTTCAATTTCTGCATCTCTAATAATCGCAGGTTTTTTTTCAAAATATAAAAAATTCACTACGCCTATTGTAGAAAGAACTTTGGTATAATCTTCTTTAGCAATTTTAACAAAAACGTAAGATCTAAATAAAGGGACGTCAATTATTTTTTTTCGATCAGTCCAATAACGTTCTTTCTTTTCAACCGGACACCAGCTCTCAAAGCCCTGCTGCATGAGCAACTCATCTACCTTTTTTTCCCATTTAGACTTTGTATAAATGACATGCCATTGTTTAACCTCTGGCTGCTCTTTCTTTAATTCCATGCTTCTATTACTTTACCGCCAAATTTGTATTGTTGAAAAATCCCAATAATTTACAAGATTCATATATCTGCTTGTCCTTGGCTACTAATTTTAACCAAGCCTGATATCTATCTTGTTTTGGCTTATCAGGGTTGTTATAAAACTTGTTGTAATCCGCTTTAGTGGACGCAACCTGCATTGTATCCTTTAATTTAAGAATGTTTTCATTCTCTTTCATAATGGCTTGCATCTGCTTTTTATATGCTAGGTATTTTTCCATTTTCAAATAAACAGGCGCATTCATTTTTGAAACAATAAATTGTAAATTATTATTAAACTTAATAGTGTTGCTATCCAATTCTTTTTGTTGCTTTAATTGCATTGCTTGTTTAATGGCATCTATATTATATGCGCCAACCCATGGTTGATATTTTGAACTTTGTATTTGATCCCAAGCCAAAGCCGAAGGATTGTCTTTTTCACGATACTTGAAAAATTCGTACTCATCAGGCAAAACTATGTCAGACGCTACCCCTTTGCGTTGAGTTGAACTACCATTAATACGATAGAATTTTTGGAATGTTAATTTCACGGCACCATATTCAGTTTGAATACCTAAGGAATCCAAAGGTCTTCCAAATGCAACATTTCTTTGAACAGTGCCTTTTCCATAGGTTGAAGTACTACCAATAATGATGCCTCTTTTATAGTCCTGAATTGCAGCTGCAAAAATTTCGCTTGCCGATGCACTAAATTCATTTACCATTACCACTAATGGTCCATCATATATAGTGCCTGGTGTTTCGTCGGCCAATACCTGAGAGCGACCTTCCTTATCTCTAATTTGTACAACAGGTCCTTTGTTAATGAACAATCCAACCATTTGAACCACTTCATATAATGAACCGCCGCCATTGTACCTTACATCAATGATAATACTCTTTACTTTTTCAGCTTTTAATTTCTCAACCTCGGCAGCAACATCTTTTGAACATCTTGCTCCGTCTTCATAATCAAATCCAGCATAAAAATCAGGCAACATGATGTATCCAATTTTGTCGGCACCTCTTGTAATCACGGCACTTCGAGCGTACCCTTCGTCCAATACAATTTTTTCTCTTCTTAAGGCAACTACTTTAACAGTCCCATCTAATTTTTTTACGGTTAATCTTACCTCTGTGCCCAAATCGCCTCTTATTAATTTAACAGCATCAGTTACCTCATAGCCGGCAATATCCACTGGCTCCTGATCGCCTTGTGCAATTTTAGTTATCACGTCATTCATAACCAATTGTCCCGATTTCCAAGCAGGTCCACCAGGCGTGATGCTCGCAATTTTCACACCATTGTCATCGGCAGCTAATTGTGCCCCAATACCAAAAATTACACCACTCATTTGTTCGGTGAAAGAACGCTTTTCTACCGGTGCAAAATAATCAGTATGCGGATCCATTAGGCTTGTAATTGCATTTAAAAATGCATCAAACCTTTTTTCATCATTATAGGTTTTGTCTAAAGACTCGAATTTTTTACGATAAGATTTTGCTACCGCATTGCGTGCATCAATTTCTAATGCCGCGTCAGATTTAAATTCATATTTGCTTGCAGCTGTTTTTGAAGTATCTGTATTTTTTTTCTTTTCCTGTGCTTCTCTTTCCTCAATTAATGAAACGTACTTTTCTATAGTTTTATATTTAATTAGTTTATACCACCTTTCATAACGCGCATTCTTATTTTTAGGGAAAGCTAAACTATCGGCATCAACATAAACAGAGTCGTCAATATTAAAAGAAAAGGGCTGTTTAAAAATAGAATCAGCAATTTGCTTCACTTCTTTATACCTAATATCGTATAATTTACTTACTGCTGGTTGAAACTCAATTTTAGCACCGTGAATTTCATCGTCAATAGTGATTTGATATTTTTTTAGTGCATCAATATCTTCTTGTAAAAACAAATTTTTCTCAGGATCTAAGGATTTTAGATAGTTGTCAAAAACTTCTTTCGAAAATTGGTCATCTACTTTTCTAGGATCATAGTGCTCACGCTCTAATAAACTGCCTACTGCTGATAATAATTTTCGATGACGAATGTCTGGAGTCTCATCAGAATTGCTCTTAAATGCAAATATTAAACTTCCAACCAATACCAATGTGGCAAAAAATTTCCACTTGTTTTCTTTAACGTATGTCATAAATGTGCGCATGAAGTATTTCAAAAATAGCGTAAAAAGCCTATTCTAGGTTCCAAATTGATATAATCTGCTTTATTTTACCATAATTTTATAAAAAGATGTAAAACATCTTTTAAAGATTACCGAATTAGTGTATTTTTGCGACCCTAAATGGAGGGCGTAGCTCAGTAGGTTAGAGCGACAGTTTGTGGCACTGTAGGTCGTGGGTTCGAGACCCATTACTCTCCCCCTAAAAACCTGTCCCGTAATTCGGGATGGGTTTTTTCTTTAAATCAATATTATGGCGCTTTTTGTTTTTTTACTGATCATGTTCGCAGCCTTTGCATGGTTAATTAGCTGGGGTATGGTTGGAATACTTTTTTATCCTAAAAAATCCATTCATATTTTGGGAATCCACTGGGAAGCTCCAATTCTTCAATGGGTTAAAACTATAGAATGGCAGCAATTAATACCTGCAGATCATTTACCCAAACAATTGGATCAATTGATTCCAGTGATTGATACCAAATTAGATGATTTTTTCAGAAATAGATTGACTCAAAAATTGCCAATGATTGCCATGTTTATTGGTGATAAAACAATTCAACAATTGAAAGAAGTATTTGTG
>JALQXE010000120.1 GCA_023263235.1 Sediminibacterium sp.
CTTCGCTGACCCCAACTGCGGCTACTGCAAACGCTTTGAACGCGATCTGCAAAAGATTGACAACGTCACCATCTATCACCAAAATTCTTTTCTTTAGCGTCTCTTGTATTGACATAAATATTTTTTTATGCAACATCCAAAAGGGCAATAGGTCAACTAATAATAGAAGGGGCGATAGGTTGTATCGTTTATTAGTTCTTTTTTCCTTTCGGATGGCAGGTTGAACAATAAACAAATCCACCTGCAATGCGGTGCAAAGTTAGGTTAGTATTGGCTTTTAGCCAAATAATGGGGCTTAGATATTAAAATAAGACTTAATTAGTAGTTGGCAGTTACCTCCACATTCACTTTATCGGCAACAAAACTGATAAGCACTCCATCCATTCCAAAATCTTTTAAACGCACAGTGAATTGAGCAGTAGCTTTTGGAATCCCATTTACAATTTCGATGGTTCCGTTGGTTTGAATGGCCTTGTTTTTGCCGTGAACTTGCATCGTGCCGGTTACGGTTACGGGATATTTACCGTTTTTCGCAAAATTAACTGTATTGAAATTGGTGATTTGACCAGAGAAAGTAACGCGAGGAAACTTATGGCTCTCAATATATTCTGAATTAAAATGCTCTTCCATTTTTTTAATACCAAAATGAAAGCCCTTCGCTAACATATTAAAAGTGAGTACACCATTGGCTTCCAGGCGACTAGTGGCTTCACGATTTACAGCATCTATGTCATTATCATCTACTGCAACAAAGCGAACAATTGCATTCTTTGTTTCAAAAGCTCTTTGTGCATTGGCATTAAATCCCATTAAAAAGCTCAAGCAAAAAAGGGTGAATATTTTTTTCATATAAAAGAGGTATTTATTCAATGTTTCAACATCAAATATAGTCATTTTAATTATAACAATCTACTTTATATATTGTTGAATGGGCTGTCTATTGGAAATACTCTTACCCAAGGTCATTTCGTCGGCATATTCTAATTCCCCTCCAAAGGCAATACCTCTAGCAATGGTGGTAATACGACAAGGGTTGCCTGCCAATTTCTTTTGTATATAATAAATAGTGGTATCTCCCTGAATGGTTGGATTTAGGGCAAAAACCAACTCTGTGACTTTATCCTTTTGAACTCTTTCAATAAGGGGTTCAATGGTTAATTGTTCTGGACCAATGCCATCCAATGGTGAAATGATACCTCCCAAAACATGATAAGTGCCACTATATTGTTGTGTGTTTTCAATCGCAATAACGTCTCTTATATTTTCAACCACACAAATGGTATCTTTTTGTCTTCCAGAATTAGCACAAATCGAGCAAATCATTCCATCACTTATATTGTAACACTTTTGGCAAAACTGAATTTCATTTCGCATTTTTTGGAGTGTTTCACCAAATAGGGTGGTAACTCCTTTATCCTGCTTTAATAAATGCAATACCAATCTCAATGCAGTTTTTTTGCCAATACCTGGCAACTTGGCAAATTCAGCGACAGCATTTTCAAGTAAGGAAGAAGGTAATTGCATAGGAATAAATGATTTGTAAAACTAATTATTTATTGTAATATTCAACTCATTGTCCCAGTCTGCTCTAATATTTAATCGCTGGGGAAGGCTCCATACTTTTTCAGGTTGTTTTTTTGTTTTTCCATAACCATAACTACCCGTGTCCCATTTGCTATTTTTATTTTCGTCTTCTAAGATTTTAAGTTGATAATCTCCTGGAGGCAATTGCGCAATATTTAAAGTTGCTTCATTAATGGGAAAACTAAATTTTATTTTTTCATCCTGTGTTAATAGTAAAATGGGGTTATTGTATTTCTCATAACCGTTTATTTTAATTTCACAAGACCCATAGGCAGTATTGGGCTTGCTAAAAAATACAAGTGTGTCATTTTTAATTAGGGTGTTACTAAGGGAATCTTGTATCCCACGTTGTGGTATGATCAAATGAAATTTAGTTTCACTAGGCCATGGGTATTGCACGATTACTTTTTGTGCGTCAGCTGAATCTACCTTTATTGTAAAGCCTTTCAGGGCTTTATTTAGTGTATCGGCAAGAACAATAGGAAAGCTATCATTTAAGTGCACGGGAGTTTCAAATGTAAAAACGAGTGGATGAAGCAAGTCTTGCTCTTTTCCATCTAAACTTTTTGTATAATTTAAGCTTGGGGTATTGCGTTTAAGCGCCTTGTTATTTGAAACTTTTTTCTTCTCTGTTTTTTGAAATGCCTGAAAAGCAAATAAATGAACAGAATCTGTTTTGCTATTTACTTTAACGGGGGCATCTAGGAAAGCAAAAAATTTAGTACTATCATCATACTTTTTGGTATAGTCGTTTGGTAAAACAAAAACATTAAATGTTTTGTAAGGTAAATAATTGAATACGAATTTTCCCTTGCCATTTATTTTTGAATAATATAAAGGTCTATTTTTAAAAATGGCAGTATCATTATCACTAGGTTGCAACACTACAATTAAACTACTATCTATTTTTCCCGTTTCAGCAAGTATAACATTGCCTTGTATTTTACCACTATCCAAATAATTACCTGTGCTGAATACAAAACTGTAATCCTGTGCAATATTTCCTTCGTTTACATCTCTTATGGCATTGCCAAATTGAATACTATAAGTTGTATTGGGTGCTAATGTATCCTTGATTCGAATTTTTATTTTATCTAAAATTGATTCTATAAGTGGATTCGTTTTCATACTTGGAGAAACCACTACGTTTTCCTGTAAGTTACTTGTGTTGATGTATTCGTTAAACTGAATTAATATTTCCTTGGGCTGTACGTTGATTGCTGAATCTACTGGGTTTGCTTTAATCCGATAGGGGGGAATACTATCTCGTGGACCGCCACTTGGGGGTACAATATTGGCACAGGACATTAAAGTGGATGTCGTATATAATGTAATTAGTGTTTTAATGATGAAGGAACTTAAGATCAATCTCTTTTTCATAGTTGCAAACTTAATCAGATTCTTCCAGATCTCCGCCCGGGATTTGATGCAAGGCCACCGTCAAGTCATTGTTTTTTACAAAATTACACCAATGACATTCTGGTTTACCACAACCTGTGTAAAAGTCCTTTTGTTGTATTTTTTCCCAAACTGTTTGAATTTGTTGCGTAACTGTTGTAATGTCAGCATCGCTAATAGAAACAGCCACCTTTTCAAATTCCTTCTTTTTGTTGGGCTCTATAAAGTCAAATTCAGCAATGGTTACTTCCCATTGTTTAGGATGATGATTCAATAGAATTTTATAAAATACCGCTTGTCTCCAATAATCTCCTCCGTTGGGATACTTTTCATTTGGTGGGAATAGTTTTTCTTTTGCATTTTCAACACTTCCTGTTTTGTAGTCCACTACCACTACTTGTTTTCCATTAAACTCAATTTTATCAATTGCTCCTTTTAAAGGAATGCCATTTAGGATCACATTATTGATTCTATATTCTGTAGTAACTACTTTATTGCAATTTTGAATATACTGATCATAATATTGAGTAAGCACAATTTCTCCCTGCTCTCTTCTTCTATTGTATTCTACTTGCGTAAATGCTTCACGATGCCTAGCCATATGATAGTTAAAGTCTTGTACTAATTCCTGTTTATCAGGGAATACATTATCGCGCTCCTGCATTTTCTTAAATAACTTATTCAATGCATCATGCACAGCAGATCCAAAAGTAGTGGCCTCGGATTTTCCTGAAGGAACACGTATCAAGCTATTATAGTAAAAATGTAATGGACATTTTAAGTAGTTATTCAATGCCGTCACATTCATTGTGAACTGTTCAACTTTAGGACCAATAAAATCATCTTCCAGTTGTTTAATTTCTGGTGATACTGTACTTTGTATATGGAGTAATTTGTATTGTATTTTTATATTTTCTTCAAGCTGTTTTTCTACTATATTTTTTTCATTTCCATCAATCAGTTCTATAATAAACTGACTAGGTTCTGCTACTTTTCCATCTGCACGATTTAATGCATAAGAAATTTGAATTTCTTTTTTTGCGCGGGTAAGGGCTACGTAAAATAATCTTCTTAACTCTTCTTTGTCGTCCACATTTTCTAAAGTGCTTAATACAGTGTCTGGCAAACTATATCCAATACTATTAGCTGCTCTTTTCTTTTCCCAAAAATGCGCATTGGTTCCTGCAACAAATATGTATTCAAATTCCAATCCCTTACTTCCGTGGTTGGTAAGTAAATTCACGCCACTCACACCGCCTGTAGTGATTGGTAGTGGTAATCGAATGCCTTCCTTTTGCATCAGTTCAAGCATGGTTACCAAGTCTTTTAAATTTAAACTTGGACGACGATGCGTTTCCTCTTTGATGAAGTCAAAAAACTTGGTAATTACTTCCAACTCAAAACCTTTGTTACTAGATTGTAATACGGATTGAATGATGCCTGTTTTTTGCAACACCTGTTCTACCAAATTCAAGAGGGTTACATTGGGCACTTCGTTAATTAAAGATTCTAATACCTGCACAGCCTTTGCCAGTTCAGGTACACCGCCTTCTTGGAATAAACTACCTTGTACCTGCTGTGTTTTATCTACTAATACTTTTCTAAATGAATTTTCTGGATTGCCATACTTTAATTGGTTCGCTTCAAATGTAAGCTTGGCAACTGTTATAGGAGATATATTCCACCATTTAAAGTGAAGAATTTCAAATAGTAGATTTGCTCCTTCATAAGGTTGGTCCAATTCACAAACCAAGTAATCCAAAATACTTATAATTTGTTTTACTAAAATTTGATCTAGTAAATTGGCGGTACTTCTAGTATAAACGGGTATATTTTTTTGTTGCAAATAGTGTGCAATCTCTTCACCGTATTTATGCTCTTTGTATAAAACTGCTATTTGATTTGGGGCAATTCCTTTTTGAGTAAGTTGTACAATTTGCTCCGTAATATCTATCATTTCCTCTTCTGGTAATTGGTATGCTACCACTTTTGGAGCAATAGAAATGTTTTGATTGTTGGGATGTGCGGCAATTAATTTTTTCTCTAAACCCGGTATTTTATTGGCTAATCTTTCTTGATTATTATTAATTACAATGGTAGAAGCGTCTAATATAGGTTGCGTTGATCGATAGTTGTTCTCCAGCACAATCGTTAAAATATCCTGTGCATATTGATTTTGAAAGTGCAACATGTTTTCAATGTTGGCACCTTGGAATCTAAAAATACTTTGGTCATCATCACCTACCACAAATAAGTTAGGTTGGTCCCAATAATTTACTAGCAACTGTACTAATTCGTTTTGTGTTCCACTGGTGTCTTGAAATTCATCTACCAATATATATAAAAAGCGTTCCTGGTATTGAGCCAATAAATTTTTATTTTCTTTGAATGCATTAATTACCCAGTTGATCATATCTTCAAAGTCATATCTATTTCGCTCTTTCATTAGTTGCTGGTAAACGTCAAAGCTTTGAACAGCTGCTTTTAGCTTGGCCATTTTTTCAAGTTCATTGTCTACCAAACCCTGTTTTAAAGCACCCGCTTCAAATTGCTTGTATTTTCGTTTGTAAATAAATTCATCCCGAAAGGGAATTTCTTTTATGTATTCATCTACTTTTTCAATGAGGAAGCTGCTGGTCCAGCCTTCTTTTTTCATGGCACTAAATAGTTTGGCCAGATTACTCATTTCAAAATAAACATCTCCTCGATATCTTTTTAAGGGATTGTTTTTATCAAAACCGTCTATTAATTTTTTAAGTAATTCTATTTTTTCTAGTTCTGAAATAGGGTCTAGACTGGTTTTATCAAATAAGGATAAATTATCCTGAATAATGTCATTACAAAACGAATGAAAAGTAGAAATATTCACTTTATAGGCGCTTGTGCCAATGAAACTGACCAGTCTTTTACGCATGGCAATAGCACCTGCGTCGGTATAAGTAAGACAAAGTATATTTTCGGGAGCTGTATCGGTTTCCAATAATATTTTACCAATTCTTGCTCCTAGAATTTGTGTTTTACCCGTACCTGGTCCAGCGATTACCATCACGGGACCTTCAATTGTGTTTACGGCAATTTTTTGTTGTTCGTTTAATTCTTCATAAACTGTTTCAAAAGCCTTTGCTTGTTCCAATTTGTTCATCATTTTATAAAATTAAAGGCTTTCTAGCGAATTTCTACAACAAAAGCGACCATTCCTTGTTATGTTTATATGTCAAAAGTATACAGTTTACACACAGTTCAAAATTTACCTATTTCTTTAGACCAAGCCTGGGATTTTTTTAGTAGCCCAGCCAATTTGGCAAAAATTACACCCCAGCATATGGGTTTCAACATTATTAGTAAGCACCATGGAGAGAAAATGTATCCAGGTCAAATTATTGAATATACGGTGAGTCCGCTATTAGGCATCCCAATGTATTGGATGACCGAAATTACGCATGTGCAGGAGGGAAAGTTTTTTGTAGATGAGCAGCGTTTTGGACCTTATAGTCTTTGGCATCATCAACATCATTTTAAAGCCATCCCAGGAGGAGTTTGCATGGAAGATATTGTCCATTATAAAATTCCATTGGGTTTTTTGGGTGATATCGCACAATGGATGCTTGTTAAAAAGCAACTTCAGGGAATTTTTGATTATCGTTTCCAGGCAGTTGAAAAGCTTTTCGGAACTTACAAGCCATAGTATTTAATCAAAGATTTTTTAAAATACTTTGAAAATTTGTGTTGAGTTATGCTAAAAAGCATAAACTTTGTTGTCAATTTATTATTTGCTTCATGGCACACACAAACGGTAGGCAGGCGCAGAAACTTTCTGTTGCAGGATTGATTGTTACCCTTGGAATTATTTATGGAGATATTGGGACTTCTCCATTATACGTATTCAAGTCAATTGTTAATAACAGAGTCATCACGGAGCAGTTGGTTTATGGTGCCATCTCCTGTGTTTTTTGGACCCTTACATTACAAACAACATTTAAATATGTTTTTTTAACCCTTAGGGCAGATAACAAAGGGGAGGGAGGAATTTTTTCGCTTTATGCTTTAATTAGCAGATATGTAAAATGGATTTATGTGCCAGCCATTATTGGTGCAGCCATGTTACTTGCCGACGGAATGATTACTCCACCTATTTCTGTAGCCTCAGCTATTGAAGGTTTGGGAGGCGTAAAAGGGTTGGAAAAAGTTTTTGTGCCCGGCAATAATTTAACAGTGGGCATTGTAATTGGTATCATTTCATTCATCTTTTTCTTTCAACGTTTTGGTACTAAAATAATTGGATTCGCTTTTGGACCCATTATGCTTATTTGGTTTTCAATGCTTTTTGTTTTGGGATTTATTCAAGTGATAGATCATGTACAAATATTAAAGTCATTGAATCCTTATTATGCATATGATTTATTGGTGAACTATCCACAGGGCTTTTGGTTACTAGGGGCTGTTTTCTTATGTACCACTGGGGCAGAGGCATTGTACAGTGATTTAGGACATTGCGGAAGACAAAATATTCAAGTAAGTTGGATGTTTGTGAAATTTGCATTGGTCATGAGTTATATGGGACAGGGGGCTTGGCTTATTCAACATCTTGGAGAAAGTGCTTCTAATATGAACCCATTTTTTGAAATTATGCCACATTGGTTCTTACTTGTTGGTATTGCCATTGCAACTTTGGCTACCATTATTGCAAGTCAGGCTTTAATTAGTGGTTCATTTACCTTAATCAATGAAGCCATTAGCTTAAACTTTTGGCCAAGGGTAACGGTAAAATTTCCAACCGATCAAAAAGGTCAAATTTATATTCCTTCTTTAAACTTTTTATTATGGTTGGGCTGTATTACCATGATTATGTTTTTTAGAAAGACCGAGCATATGGAGGCGGCTTATGGATTTTCAATTATCATTACTATGATTACAACAACTATATTAATGAATTTTTATTTGTTGAACGTACGCAGGTGGGGACATTTGCCAGTGGCAATTATCATAGCTGTTTTCACTGTTGTTGAAATTTCATTTTTTGTTGCAAATGCTGTAAAAATTAAGGAAGCCTATATCACTTTTGTTTTCTCCTTAAGTATGATTTTTGTGATGATGATTTGGCATAGAGCAAGAAAAATTGCCAACAGATATTTGGATTTTGTAAAAATAAAGGATTACTTAGATCCATTGGTAGAACTGAGTTCGGACAAGGATATGCCTAAGTATGCAACCCATTTAGTGTATTTAACAAAAGCCAATAACCATAGGGAGATAGAACACCGAATTATTGATTCTATTCTAAACCGCAAACCTAAACGTGCCGATATTTATTGGTTTATTCATATAGATCGTACCGACTCCCCTTATGGAATGGAATATAGTATCCGGGAGTTGGTAGATGACAAAGTAATGCGCGTAGATTTTAAATTAGGATTTAGAATTCAACCTAGAATTAATATCCTCTTTAAAAAAGTAATGCAGGAATTGAATGAGTCCCATGAATTGGGTATTTATAGTAAGTATGAATCCTTAAAGAGTAAGGATTTTCATGCCGACATTACATATGTAATTATAGAAAGCTTCTTTAGTATCGAAAACGAATTAAGTATTCGCGAGGACTTTATTATGGATGCTTACTTTAATATTAAACAGTTGGCTCAAAGTGACCAAAAGGCATTTGGATTAGACAACGACATGACCGTTGTTGAACACGTGCCACTTATTATTAAAGCCAATCAGAATACGCCGTTAAAGCGTGTTTATGAATCTTAATTATAAAGCAACCATTTTACTAAGCTGGTTTTGAAGTCCAATGGCTACTAAATAGTATTGAGTATTGGCTTGCTTGCTGATATTTAATTTATTGAAATCAATTTGCTTATTTGTATTTGCTACTATGGATTCAACTGCATAAGCGTTTCCAGCTTTACTTAAGATGGCAAATTGCTTCACTTTTGAAATTTCAGCGATTTCAATATTGTATACTTGATCAGTTTTTTTACTTACAATTGGAGCATCAACTTCATATTGCACCAACCAAGGCATCGTAGGTTGCAATGCTGGTTTACGGTAATAATTATTTTGCAAGGTGTCGTTCCAATGATTGGGGTTGCTTATAAATGTTTTACTACTAAAATAAGCGCTACCCCTTGTATTTGTTAAGCTTCTTAAACTTTTAATTTGATGGGGGAGCTCTTCACTACTTTTCCAATTTGGCGTTGTGCCTGCACGATATATACCATGTCCAATGTAAAGATTTCTATTATGACTGTGTTGATCCCACCAATTGATAAGTTCATCGTAATCGGCTAAAGCATGACCATGCTCCCAATACAATTGGGGAATTACATAGTCTACCCATCCTTTCTTTTCCCACAACATGATATCTGCATACAAATCGTCGTAGTTAGTTACGCCTGCTTTTGAATTGCTTCCATCTGGATCCTGAGATTTATTTCGCCAAACACCAAAGGGACTTATGCCAAATTGAATGCCGGGTTTAATGTTATGAATGGTTGCTGACATTTGTTTAATAATGGTATCGCAATTACTTCTTCTCCAATCCTCCTTGTTTAAATTGCGGCTATATTTTTTATAGGCTGCTTCGTCGTTAAATTCTTTTCCTGGTACTTTATAAGGATAAAAATAATCATCTAAATGAATGGCGTCTACCTCATAACGAGTAACAATATCTGCAACCACTCTATTTACATGCTTCCATACTTCTGGTAATCCAGGATTAAATATTTTTTTATTATCGTAAGTCACAAACCATTCCGGATGAGTCTTTGTTAAGTGATTTGGTGCAATACTTGACTTCTCATTATTAAACACCGCACGATAAGGATTAATCCAAGCATGAAACTCCATCCCACGTTTATGGGTTTCTGTAATCATAAATTGTAAGGGATCATAAAAGGGACTTGGAGGCAAGCCTTGTTGTCCCATTAAGTATTCACTCCAAGGTTCTAAAGTAGAAGGATACAATGCATCACCAGAGGGGCGTATTTGCATGATGATGGCGTTCATGCCATTTTTTTGATGCATGTTTAATAGTGCAATAAATTCATTTTTTTGTGCTTCATTACTTAAGCCTGCTTTACTTGGCCAGTCAATATTAATCACAGAAGCTACCCACACACCTCTAAATTCAAATACATTTTTATCTTCTAGTTTTGGTTGTGCCATTACCATAATACTACATCCAATCAATAGCATGCTTATTAAAAATCGCATAAGTATGAGTTAAATTATTTGTTATTTGCTGCCTTGCGTAACTTGTCTAAAATTTCATTTAAGGTTTTTGCTTCTGCTTCCGAAACACCTTTTAAGTTTGCGTCAATTTGATCGTTGTATTGATCCAACTTTGTAACGAGTTGCAATCCTTTTTCAGTTAAAGTAATATCCACAAGTCGCTTGTCTGCTTTACAAGCCGATTTTTGTACTAAATCTTTTACAATCAGTCGATCTACAATTCTGCTGGTGTCACTCATTTTGTCCAACATGCGCTCTCTAATTTGTAATGTACTTAAGGGCACATCACTTCCTCTTAATATTCTAAGTATATTATATTGTTGAACCGTAAGGTCTTCCTTATTCAAGAAAGTGGCAACATGTTCATTTAACCAGTTGGCAGTGAAAATGATATTAATCCCCATTTTCTGAAACTCGTTTCTGAAATTTGCCTGTTGTATGTCTTTTTCTATACCCATATTATCGGTTGCGCTTTATTATGGATTTGTTTATTAACCATGTAAATATAGGCAAAGCTATAATAGCACCCACCGTATCAGCCAACATATCTCCCACTTCAAAACCACGACTGGGAACATAATATTTTTGATAGTATTCCATTGCTATACCATAAAGCATGCAAAAAATGAGTACATAGGCTTTGACCCTTACCGTTTTATACTTTTGATTTGTTGAACTTTCAAAATGATAAAAAAACGAAAAGGCCAAGGATCCAAACAATCCTATATGCACTATTTTGTCAATAGGAAGGGAACCAAACCATTTGGATGGACTGTGAAATTTATTGCTAGGTAAACTCAATAAAACAAATATGATTACAATTTCTGCAATCACCCAAAGCCTTGTTTTCATTGATTATAATTAGTGTACTAAGCTTGCGTACGCTTCGCTAGTCATTAATTGGTCCATGTCGGAAGGATTGTTTACGGTAACTTTTACCATCCAACCAGCACCATATGGATCGCTGTTTACTAATTCTGGATTTGCTGTTAATGCAGGATTCACTTCTGCAATAGTACCTGCTATAGGAAGAAATAAATCACTTACTGTTTTAACAGCTTCTACTGTACCAAATACAGCTTCTGCCTCTAAACTTTTACCTACGGTATTAATATCTAAATATACGATGTCACCTAACTCACCTTGAGCAAAATCGGTAATGCCAATAGTAGCAGTATTACCTTCAATTTTAATCCACTCGTGATCTTTTGTGTAACGTAAGTCGGCAGGAAATTGCATAGTTTGATTTTTTATTATTGCAAATATCCATAAAATCCCTAAAAAACCAATCTGCTAATACCTAATATTATCAAAATAAAGTAAAATATGGTCTTTTAAAAAAACCTCCTGCTCCATTAAATTCATTACCGGTAATTGTTTTAGTTGCTTAAAGTGGGGCCAACCTTCTTCGTCTTTGCCCTCCAATAAATAATACCCGCTTGGTGACAAAATGGTACAAATAGCAATATGCATGAGGTCCTGCTTTTGCTCTTTTGTTATCTTTTCACGAATAAATCCAGTTTCCTGCAATCCAATCAAAAATAAGACAGCCTCCGTATCGGGCTTTTTCCCAAACTGATCCATCAATTTTTTCTCTAATTTCCACCATCTTGTCTGTAAATCGTCTTGTATATTGGCCATATTCAAATG
>JALQXE010000005.1 GCA_023263235.1 Sediminibacterium sp.
TTTAGTTAAATTAGTAAGTGGTGCACCAATACAAATTGATTTTAATACAAATATTTGGTTAAAGAATACCATTGGTTTGGGTGCATCTTATCGAACAGGTGAGTCTGTATTAGGTATGGCTGAGGTGCAAGTAAGTCCTCAGTTTAGGATTGGCTATGCTTATGATATGCCATTTAAAACACCAAATACAAATGAGTTATTTTTAAGACTTGAACTTGGAAAATTATTCCCTAATAGTAAAACCATTAAGATTTTTTAGCATGATGAAAAAGCTTTTACAATTAATGGTTTTTGGTTTTATAAATTTAACTATTCCATTCACTAGCATTTTTGCTCAGGATACCTTGTCATTTGAAAAGAAAATACTTGTTAGAGACTCCTTGGATTATTTAAATAAACCATTGTCAATTAATACCACTAGTAATGAATTTAGCCCTATACCTTTTAAAGGGGGGTTATTATATATTTCAAATAAGCCAATTCCTTCACTTAAAGCTTCTTTTAATAAAGTTTACTGGTCAAAAGATCCTAATTTCAACATTGTGGATAGTGCACTATATAAAGAGGTTAAAAAAGATACTGCTTTAAAATATTATCGTAAAGGTAAATCGGATGATTTTACAGCACCCACTAGCAATGATAACGATATTTTGGTGAGATATAAAAAACTGGATCAAAATATTAATGATATTGAAATGACATTTTTGGATTTTTCTACCGAACAGGTATTTGCATATGATGAACGAACAAATTTAATAATTTATGCAAAAAAAGGTGGCCGTCTTTTTAGTCGAGTAAAGCATTGGGAGCTTTGGCAAGCTACTTTGACTAACGGTATTTTACGAAATAAATCAAGGTTAAATTTTGGAGACAGATTGGCAGATTATTTACATCCTTTTATAAATGAGCAAGGTACAAAATTATATTTTGCAAGTAATATAACTGGAGGTAAAGGTGGGTATGATTTGTATTACGTTCCTATTGATAAAAATACCATTAGCAAAGATCCAATAGCATTAGAAGGCTTAAACAGCATCGCAGATGATATCATGCCATCCGTTATCAATGACACTTTTTTCTTTAGTTCTAATAAAGAGGGGGGACTTGGTGGGTTTGATGCTTATGTGTCAACACATAATAGCCAAGTTCAAAATATGGGATATCCAATTAACACAAATGCAGATGATATTGGTGTTAAAAAGTTCGATAATGAATTTTATTTATCAAGTAATAGAAATGGCAATTTTGACATTATTAAATTAAAGCACGAGCCTTCTAATTTTACTATAAAAGGTAATATTGTTTTTTCGGCAGATAGTACTTCTTTCGTTTCTCAAAGTTTAACTATAAAAGATCAAAACACAGGAGAAATAATTGAAAAGATTAAAACGGATGAGCAAGGTAATTATGTATTTAATGGCAAACCCAATAGGACCTATGAAATGTTAACGGTAAATGGCAATGGAGTTATTGAATCATTCATTGTAAATACAGATCAAACAAAGTCCTTATTAGCGTCAGATAAACTTATGCAAAAGGAGAATGCTTTTAAATATAATTTCCCAATTAAAGTAGGTGGTACAAGTATAAAACAAAAGTCAGATTCTATAAGAGCATATATAGTAAAAGCACAAAAACGAATTGAAGATAGTATTAATAATTATACGCTAAATAGCAAATTCGTAGTACATTATGAATTTAATAAACACAGTATAACATCTAATGAGCGATTGGTTTTAGATAGTTTAATCAATAAATTAGCTCATTTATCAAATACCAAAATTGTAGTGGGGTCTTTTACAGATTGCATTGGTTCTTATGATTACAATTATCGATTATCTGTTAACAGAGCTAAAGAAGTGGTTGCTTATTTAATTAAAAATGGGGTAGAGAAAAAGAATATTGTAATTACTGGATACTCTAAGAAATACAATTTAGCTCCTTGTTCAACTAAATATGCAAAAATTAATAAAGCTTTAAAAGATAGTCAACAAACTAGTAGACGTTCAGAAATTGTGTTGAGTGAGACCACTCAAACAACTTGGGCAAAATTAGAGAATGAAAGAGGCCCTAATTATTATACAATATATGATGCCAATAATCTTAAAAAGCCTACAAGGAATTTACCTTTAGCTAAGCAATTGTCAATTGCTCAAAAGGTTTCAGTAGTAAGAGTGAATAAAGTTTTGGAGCCAATGAAAGTTACTGTGGCTAAAGTTAATGTTGCACCTGTTGTTAAGAAGGACACGGTAGCTAAGGTTAAATTACCTGCCGTAGTTAAGAAAGATACTGTCGCTAAGCTTAAGGTTACCCCTGTGGTTAAGAAGGACACGGTAGCTAAGGTTAAATTAACTGCCGTAGCTAAGAAAGATACTGTGGCTAAGGTTAAGATTGCACCAGTGGTTAAGAAGGATACAGTCGCAAGCAAAGAAAGTAAAATTCAAAAAGTTGTAATTGATAGTGCATTAAATACAAATTTAAAATCTGCGAAGCAAAATATTAAAACCATTGTTGCGAAATCTTCCAATATAAATTCAGATCAATTGTCTAAAGAACAAATTGTAAAGGCACTTGATTCATTAGCAAAACTTAAGTTAGAACAAGAAAGAATTGTCAACTATCTTACTTTGAGAATTAACAACAAGCCTATTGATGTATATGTTTCTTCTGATTCAGTAACAGTTGAAATTTACGACAATGCCGTACATGATAAGGATTCGGTATCTGTAATTTACAATAGTAGAATTGTAGTTGATAGACAAGAGTTAAAAGTGAATAAGCCAATCCAGTTTAAACTTAAAGTAAGTAAAGATTCGAAATTGAATGAATTAATTATTGTCGCTGAAAATCTCGGTTCTGAACCACCTAACACGGCTGTTATGTTTATAACTGAAAAATCGGGGCGTCAACAACAGGTAATTTTAAATACAGATATGACACATAACGGGGTCGTTTACTTCATTAAAATATCGAAAAAATAACATTCATCCTTAAAATAAAAAACCCTTCGTATTCGAAGGGTTTTTTATGTCCAAAAAATGAATATTAGATGTATATTTAATATATTGTTGTTGTAAAAATTGTTTATTATGAAAAAATTAGGGTTCATTTTAATATTAATTTCGTTTACTGTGGTTAAGGGCTTTTCCCAAAATCCAGATACATTTAACAAGTGGTTTCAAAAAACTACTGGCAGTAATTATAAATTTGACTTTAATCAAATTAAGTTCGATACCAAAAATTATGACAATGCTTTGTTTAAATTTCCAAATTTTAAGTATGATTTAGAAGATGTAACTGGAGATAATCTTTCAAATTTGAGACCTAACGTAATTAGCAATAACGGCAGTATTAAAATAGTGTTTATGGGAGGATGGAGTTTTACCATTTTTGCAAATGCAAATTATTATATAATGTCAGTTCACCATGGAAGCAGCGGTGATGCCCAAATTTTTAATTTAAAAACAGGGGTACTTGAAAATGTAGATTTTGAAATTTTTGAATTGAATGGAGACAAAGCTCAAATTCACACAAGTTGGCACGAAAACGGTGGGAGATATGTGAGCAGAAATGGTATATATGACTTAAATACTAAGAAACTTAAATACGGTAAAAAAAATTACTATTAAAATTCATAGTACCTATTAAATTTAAAATAACTTTTCTCTCTTTGAAGGCTGCATTTATAACCTAATAAATTAATACCTTTAGGCATCAAATTTGGTGTTTAATGAAGCGAAATAATAATAGAGATTCAGTAAAAACTGCTGTAACGAGTAACAGTTATAAAAATACTGAGCATAAAGAAAATGCTAGCTCAAGCGAAGTGCTTTCGGTAATTTTTGCAGCAATATACTTATTTGTTCATTTTGTTTCAGATTGGGGTGGTGCCGATGTTATGGGTGCACAGTGGTTGTACACAGGAACATTCGATTTATTGGTTTTGGCGTATATTATTCTAAATGCAAAAATCTATACAAATGCTATAGAAATAATATTCCAACATAAATTTACCTTATTATACACCTTTTTTGTATTGTGGGCTTTAGGATCTTATTTTTATGCTATTAATCCAACGGAATCCTTGGTTTGTTTAGGTCGCTTGGTTTCTACCTTTATCATTTTCATCAATCTCTCCATTTTATTTTACAAAAAGAATTATAATTGGATTTTCCAATCTATAGCGTATGTGATTACTGCTATTTTAATATATGATGCTCTATTTGTGTTATCTAATTTCTCTAAAAATTTAGAGACCATGAATTTGGATCAAAATATTTTGGCATTAATGGGTAATCACGGAAATAAAAACGTAATGGCAGCCAGCTTAGTAATTAAGATACCGTTTTGTCTTTATGTGGTTTTAAATAGTAATGTAGGAGGTAAGGTAATTGGTGTGATAGGTTTATTGCTTGGCTTTATAAGTTTATTTGTTTTAAACACAAGGTCAACTTTTGTGGCTATTCTCTTGATAGGCATTCTTTTTATAGTGTTTACGATTTTAAGTTTGGGTAAAAAACAAGTCAATAATATTATAATACGTGTTTCCTTTTTTATAATTCCCTTAGTGGTATCTTATTTTGCTGCGAATGAATTACTTAAAAATGCATTAAGCATGCAAGAAACCTCGGGTGGTTATGGTTTAGTTTCTGATAGATTAAAAACAATTAATATTAAGGATAATGAAAGTAGTCGTATTCATTTATGGGGCACTGCATATGATTATTTTAAAAAACATCCAATTATTGGAGGTGGCTATGGTAACTGGAAGTTAGCTTCTATCCCCTATGAAAAAGAAAGGGCCAACGAACTATTTGTACCATATCATTCTCATAATGACTTTATAGAAAATGCTGCCGATCTTGGGTTATTTGGAGGCTTATCTTTTTTAGGACTCTTTATTTTCTTATTTGTGTTCACCATTCATTCTTTTCTTAATGAAAATTATAGTAAGTATCGTCATTTAATTGGCTTCGCATTTTTGGGCATAACCTGTTATTTCGTGGATGCTTTTTTAAACTTTCCTGCTGAGCGTCCTGCAATGCAAACTATGTTTACGGTTTGTAGTGCGCTGGTTTTGGCACCCTACTTCTTAGTGAAAGCAACAAATGATGAGGAAAAGAAATCGTTTTCGTTTATTCCTATATTATATTTTGTATTCGCATTTGCATTTATCATTCCCTCTATTTATATATCTAAGCAAGTTTATGCTTCCTTTAAGATACAAAAGTACGTGATGGGGGAGATTAATGCCAATCCCCTATATGCTACGGATTCAGTATTAAGGTTACCGAAAATCCCTAATTTATCAACTTCTGCTTTGCCAATTAAAGCCTTAATTGCTAGATATCATATTAGAGATAAAAACTTTCCTGCCGCCATTAAATTACTTAAAGAAAGTTATAATGATAATCCATTTATACATTACAATGACTTTTTATTGACGAGTGTTTATGCTTCTTTGAATAATTATGATAGTACTTTTTATTATGCAAAAAAGGCCTATTATAATTGGCCTAGAGCAACTAGTTATTATAAGAATATGATTTTTGCTGCAGTACGTAAAAAAGATAGCATTGAATTAAATAAAGCCTTTGATACTTCGGTTAAATATTCCAATACAGCATTAACATATGAAGAATATGTAAAAGGTTGCTTTGAATTAAGAAGTAAAACAATTGCTCAATTAAATACTTTGTTGGATACAGCAGCTAAAAAATTCCCAAAGGAGGATTTTAGTAAAACAAGATTACTAATAAATAGTAATGGTGCTATTGGACCCACCACCAATCAATTTGCTGTTTTAGGATTACAATACTTTCAAAGTAAAAAGTATTTGGAAGCTGCAGAAAATTACAAGAAAGCCATACAACTCGAGCCTGGTAATTATACCCATTATGAAAATGCTGGGATTTGTTTGTATTCAGCTAACAACTTTAAGGATTGTATATATTATTTTGATAAAGCTGCTGGTTTTGCTGAAAACAACACTGGTAAATCTAAATTTTATAAAGGACTTTCATTAATCAACTCGGGTAAAAAGGATCTTGGTTGTGTTGCTTTATATGCTGCTAAAGCAAATGGTTATAGTGAGGCTGATAAGTTCATTAAATCGAATTGTCAATAAATGTGTACTTTCGCTGCCTTAAATAGACATTATGAAGCGAATAGAACGCCATAGAGCCATTTTAGGAGTAGACGATAAAGCCACCTTGAGTGATTTGAAGAAGATTTATCGAAAGATTATGATGGAATGGCATCCCGATAAATTTCAGGATAGTGAGGAGTCAAAAAAAATGGCTGAAGAAAAATCTACTAAATTAATTGCATCTTATCATTTTTTGGTTAGCGTTCATGCCGAAACACACGCAGCTACAAAAGAAGCCTATACCACAACCATTTCAGAAGCAAGCATTGATGATTTTGAATTTAAATCCGAAGTTTTACGCGTTGTTTTTTCAGACGGAAATGAATATGAATATTATGGTGTGCCTAAGGCTATTTATGTTAAACTCATCAATTCCGATACTCCTGATCGTTTTGCTAGAAGGCATATTTACGAAAACTATTTATACCGTAGTACCAGTAAAATAGTCAGCGATGACTAACAATTCTCCTTTTTCTGTTTAAATCTAATCTTTATTAGCCCTACTTCTCTTAAACAGGCTATTTTTTCCGTCTATTATAAGTATTTGAGCTTTTGATTAAGTATTTTTGTAACTCAAATTTATCATCATATAATATGGAAAATAATCAAGAAGCAAAATGTCCTTTTACAGGTGCTGTAGCCACTCCAGGAAAAGTAGGGAATGCAGCTACAGGAACTAGAAACCAAGATTGGTGGCCTAATCAATTACGTTTAAACATATTGCGTCAACATTCTAATTTGACCAATCCAATGGAGCCTGATTTTGATTATATCAAAGAATTCAATTCCTTAGATTTAAAAGCAGTCAAGGCCGACATTGAAACCTTAATGACCACATCTCAAGATTGGTGGCCTGCGGATTATGGACATTATGGACCTTTATTTATTCGTATGGCTTGGCATAGTGCTGGTACTTACCGAACTACCGATGGACGCGGTGGTGGAGGTGCAGGAATGCAACGTTTTGCGCCATTAAATAGCTGGCCTGATAATACCAATTTGGATAAAGCGCGTTTATTATTATGGCCAATAAAAAAGAAGTATGGTAAAAAATTATCTTGGGCCGATTTAATGATTTTAGCTGGGAATTGTGCCTTAGAATCAATGGGTTTTAAAACTTTTGGTTTTGCGGGTGGAAGAGAAGACGTTTGGGAACCACAAGAGGATGTGTATTGGGGTAATGAGCGTGAGTGGTTAGGTGACAAGCGATATACAGGCGATAGAAATTTAGAGAATCCATTAGCAGCTGTGCAAATGGGATTGATTTATGTGAATCCAGAAGGTCCTAATGGAAATCCTGATCCAATTGCGTCTGCAAAAGATATTCGTGAAACATTCGCACGTATGGCAATGAATGACGAAGAAACAGTTGCATTAATTGCTGGTGGACACACATTTGGTAAAACACATGGTGCTGCGGATCCAGGAAAATATGTTGGAAAAGAACCTGCAGCTGCAGATATAGCAGAACAAGGTCAGGGTTGGAAAAATACTTTTGGTACTGGTAACGGAGTATATACAATTACAAGTGGGTTGGAAGGTGCTTGGACAACCACACCAACTAAATGGAGTAATAATTATTTTGAAAACTTATTTGGATTTGAGTGGGAATTAACTAAGAGTCCTGCAGGTGCACATCAGTGGAAGCCTAAAGCAGGTGCTGGTGCTGGAACAGTCCCCGATGCACATGATGCCTCATTAAAGCATGCACCCACTATGTTAACAACCGATTTAGCTTTACGTTATGATCCAGCGTACGGACCTATCTCAAAAAGATTTTATGAAAACCGGGCGTTAGTAAAGTACAATCTTCAATAATGCCATTCGGATAAATGATGTCAAAAACCAT
>JALQXE010000089.1 GCA_023263235.1 Sediminibacterium sp.
TAACCAGGAACTACTTTTCCTGAACTTAACGTTTCTTGTACATAGTTAGCTATTTGCTCCGAAGTAGGTGCGTCAGTACCAAGTGATTCTTGCATTTCAAAAATCCACTTGATCACTTCCTGATTTGCCAATCCATGTAAAGGACCTGCTAAACCATTCATACCAGCAGCATAACTTAAGTATGGATCGCTTAATGCAGAACCTACTAAGTGTGTAGTATGTGCTGAAACGTTTCCTCCCTCATGGTCCGCATGAATGGTCATGTATAAACGCATTAACTCTTTTGTACTTTCATCCTCAAAGCCCATCATGTAAGCAAGATTACCTGCCCAGTCTAACAAACCATTTGGATGAATGTGTTCGCTATTCTTATATTTTCTACGGTAGATATACGCTGCAATTCTGGGCAATCTTGCGATCAAATCCATTGAATCATCATACGTAAATTGCCAGTAATCTTTTTTGTTCATTCCTTTTGCATACTCGGCAGAAAATTTACTTTCTGTTTGTAATGCCATCACAGCAGCAACATACATTGTCATTGGATGTGCACTAATTGGAAACGCATCAATTACATCAAATACATGTGAAGGAACATGACTTCTTCTTTGCCAGTTATTGGTAATTTCTTTAACATCATCTGTTGATGGAATTTCACCCACCATCATCAAATAAAATAAACCTTCAGGTAATGGTTCATCTCCGCCTGGTGCTTTTGGTAACTTATCTTGTAATTCTGGAATTGAAAATCCACGAAAACGTATGCCTTCCTGCGCATCTAATAAACTAGTTTCAGTAACTAATCCAGTAATGCCGCGCATTCCTTGGTAAACTTGCGCAAGTGTTACGTCACCAATTTTTTTATCACCGTGTGTTTTAATGATTTCTTTTATCTCAGTTGCAGCAGCAGATGATTTCACGCTGAACAAGTCCTTAATTGCTTCCATAAATAACCCTTTAGTTTATGATGATTGCCATTTTTTAAAATGACGCGTAAAGTTAACTAAAAATGGCTTATTTAGGTGCTTTTTTGTACAAATAATACACTACCCAAACAAAAATCATATTAGGTATCCAAGCAGCTAATAATGGAGGTAAATTTCCCTTTGTCGAAAATATTGTGGAGAAACGATCTGTGATTATAAACAAGGCTGCAATTACAAAACCTAGTGCTAAATGTGAACCACTCCCACCCCTTACTTTTCTTCCAGCAATAATGCCCCCAATAAGGGTTAACAGCAATACAGTGATGGGCGTTGCATCGCGACGATACCTTTCAATTTTTAATTCATTTAACCCCTCAGAACCTCTTAATTCCTCCACTTTAATTTGGTTGATTAGTTGAGGCGTAGTGAGTTTATCTTTTGTGTATTTATCTTTTTTAATATCTGCAGGTTTAAAGGGATAAGCTTTTCGAATTTCCATTGTATAACTTACAAATTCCTTATCATCTAAAACCTTACGTTCTACGATATCTGTTAATTTCCAATTTTTAGTGGTCGTATCCCATATAATATTATCCGCTCTTAAATTATTTACCACCTTCCCTTTTTCCACTCTATATGTAAAAAACCCTCTACCTCTGTTATTGGCAGTGTCATAACCATAGATACCGGCATATGTAAAAGAATCAATTCTGAAATAAACGTCTGGTGAAGTAGTTAATAGCGCATTATAAGTAGAGTGTGCATCTACATAGGCCGCTTCAAAACTTCCACGTATGTTATTTGCTTTTGGAACAATCCATTGATTGGAAAACCACAATAATAAACCTAATAAAATTCCACCAATCCAGTATGGACGCAACCATCTATTATAAGTAGTTCCACTTGCGAGTATGGCCACAATTTCGGTTTGACCCGCCATTTTGGAAGTGAAAAAAATAACGGCAATAAATACGAATAAAGGGAATAAGAGCGCAATAATATGCGGTATGAATCCAATATAATAATGTGTGAAAATTTCTGGCCCACTTAATCCTGAGCGCACAAAATCGTCGGTCTTTTCACTCACATCTATCACCACAGCGATGACTGCAAATAAAAAAATAGAGAAGAAAAATACTCTCAAAAACTTTTTTAATATGTACCAATCTAATTTTTTCACTCTATTAAATTTACAATCGTGTTTTTAGTTGTTGAATCATGCCCACTTTCCAACTGCTAAAATCTCCCGCAATAATATGTTTTCTTGCTTCTCCCACCAACCATAAATAAAAGGATAGGTTTTGAATACTAGCCAATTGCAATCCCAATATTTCATCTGCCTGAAATAAATGACGCATATATGCTTTTGTATAATATTGACTTAATTCATTTGGAATGCCAGGATCCAATGGACTAAAATCCTTTTCCCATTTTTTGTTTTTAATATTGATAACTCCATGTGACGTAAAAATCATCCCATTACGGCCGTTACGCGTTGGCATTACGCAGTCAAACATATCTACTCCTAAGTCAATGGCTTCTAAAATATTCCAAGGGGTTCCAACACCCATTAAATATCTTGGCTTATCCGCTGGTAAATGCTCACAACAATGTGCAGTAAATTCATACATTTCTTCCTCGGTTTCTCCCACACTTAAACCCCCAATGGCGTTACCAACTGCATTTTTGGAGCTAATGTATTCGCAGGAAGCCTTTCTCAAATCTTTATTTAACCCACCTTGTACAATTGGAAATAAGTTTTGTGTGTAACCATATAAATCTGGCGTTTCCGCTAAACGATGAAAACATTTATCTAACCAAACATGTGTTAAATCCATACTTTTTTTAACATACTCGTAAGTACTTGGAATAGGCGGACATTCATCAAATGCCATTATAATATCTGCTCCAATACTCCTTTGAATATCCATTACTTTTTCGGGAGTAAATAAATGTTTACTTCCGTCGATATGAGATTGAAAAACTACCCCTTCTGGATTTATTTTTCGATTGTTGGCCAAGGAAAAAACTTGATAACCACCACTATCCGTTAATATAGGTCGGTCCCAACCCATAAATTTATGAAGCCCCCCTGAGGCTTCCAATACTTCAGTACCCGGCCTTAAATAAAGATGATAAGTATTTCCTAGTATAATTTGTGCCTTTATATCGGCTTTTAATTGTTGTTGCGTAACCGCCTTTACAGAACCAATGGTGCCCACTGGCATAAAAATAGGTGTTTCAATAACCCCATGATCGGTGGTAATGGTCCCAGCTCGGGATCCTCCCTGCTTACTACTATGTACTAATTCAAATGCTAATGCAGCCATGAGGCAAAGGTAAGGTCAAATAGTATTACTTTTGTACTATGATTACTAACCTACCCGTATCAAATATCCTGATAGGTGCATTCGCTTGCATAATAGCTATTCAGTTGTTTTATTATCTATTTTTTTTCCTGCGCTTGGCAATTTATAAAAAGCCTAAAAAAGCAGTTCATGTAGAGCACCCTATTTCAGTGGTGATTTGTGCGCGCGACGAAGCAGAAAATTTAGCTAACTTTTTACCTGGTGTTTTAGTACAGCAATATAGCACAACACATGAAGTTGTGTTAGTAAATGATAATTCTGAAGATGAATCCAAATATTTATTAGAAGAATTTAGAAAATCATTTAAAAACTTAAATATTGTTACCCTTTCTCAGGATGCCAAAATGATTAATGGAAAAAAATTCCCTTTATCTATGGGCATTAAATCATCAAAATATGAAACCTTATTGTTAACAGATGCCGATTGTGTTCCAGCAAGTGAAAATTGGATGCAATTAATGCAAGATGGTTATGGTGATGATATTGAAATTGTATTGGGATATGGTGCTTATAAAAAGAAGCCAGGTATTCTTAATAAATTAATTCGTTTTGAAACATTCCAAACTGCTTTACAATATTTCTCATACGCACTTGCAGGTATCCCATATATGGGAGTTGGGCGTAATTTGTCTTACAAAAAAGATGTGTTTTTTAGAAACAAAGGTTTCTCTTCCATTAATCAAATGCCTAGTGGCGATGACGATTTATTTATAAATCAAGTAGCCAACAAAAAGAATACCGCTATTGTAATTGATAAGGAAGCGCATACGATTAGTGAGCCTAAGACGCGATTCAACGACTGGATGAATCAAAAATATAGACATTACACCACCAGCAAGTATTATAAAACACATCATTCGTTTTTATTAGCTTTATATGCTTTTAGTCAGTTTTTAGTTTACCCTGTTTTTATTGCAGCTTTATTGTTTAGCAAACAATACATATTAATAGTTAGCTTGTGGAGTGTGCGTTTTTTAATTCAGGGTATTGTACTAAGAAGTACTATGAAAAAATTAAACGAATTAGACTTATGGCCATGGTATATATTATTTGACATATGGTCTGTATTTTATTACATATTTACCTTGCCTAGCGTATGGAAAGCACCGAACAAAAACTGGAATTAATTACAAAATACTTTGCCGACTTTACACCAACGCAATTGAATCAATTGATGGGCTTAGAAGCTGCTTATAAAGAGTGGAATAGTCAGATTAATGTGATTTCTAGAAAAGATATTGATCAGCTTTATTTACATCATGTTTTACATTCATTAA
>JALQXE010000126.1 GCA_023263235.1 Sediminibacterium sp.
AACTGAGCAGGTATTAATTACATAAACGTCTGCTTTATCGGTAAATGCTTTCTTTTCAAAGCCTTCTTGTTCCAATTGTCTGGAAAGGGTAGAAGTCTCCGAAAAGTTAAGCTTACAGCCTAAAGTATGAAAAGCGACCGAACGTTGATTACTCATGGGGTGCAAAGATAAAAAACCTAGGGGGAACCCGGAAATCTTAAAATAATCTTAATAAAGGCCTTAATTTTCCTTTTTGACAAGATTAAGTTAAGTTTGCAACTACTAAAATTGTCAAAATGGACTTTAAAAAAGTGAATAATTGGACAGGGTGGATTGTTACCCTTATTGCTTGTACTGTATATGTTATGACTACCGAGGCTACTGGAAGTTTTTGGGATTGTGGTGAGTTTATAAGTAGTGCTTATAAATTACAAATTCCGCATCCGCCAGGGGCGCCTATGTTTGTATTATTGGGTAGATTATTCATTGTTTTATTTGGAGACAATCCGCAAACAGCGGCAAAGGCGGTTAATATCATGAGTGCCCTAGCTAGCGGGTTCACTATCATGTTCTTGTTTTGGACCATCACCCATTTTGCAAAAAGAATTGTACAAAAGGGCACGGAGGCATTAAGTAATGCTCAAATTATTGCAATTATGGGTGCAGGTATTGTAGGCGCTCTTGCTTATACTTTTTCAGATTCATTTTGGTACAGTGCTGTTGAAGGTGAGGTGTATGCATTAAGTTCATTTTTTACCGCTTTGGTATTTTGGGCAATTTTAAAATGGGAACATAAAGCCAATCAACCAGGTGCCGACAAATGGATAATTTTCATATTCTATTTGATGGGAATTTCAATTGGAGTTCACTTATTAAACATCCTAACCATTCCAGCAATTGTAATGGTATATTATTTCCGTAATTATAAAGCAAGTTTTTGGGGAGCATTTATCGCATTTATGATTGGGGTAGTAATAACAGGGTTTATTCAAGTGTTTTTAATTCAATACACGGTTAAATGGGCAGGTGCATTTGATGTTATGTTCGTAAATGAATTCAAGCTTCCTTTTTTTAGTGGATTTATCGCCTTCTTTGTTTTAGTAGCAGTTATTTTGGCATTTGGAATTCATTATGCAAATAAAAAAGGGATATACTTTTTAAAATTAGGTATCTGGTCAACTATATTTTTCTTACTAGGTTACACAAGCTATGTAACCACAATGATACGTTCCAATGCAGACCCTTCTGTAGATATGTACAATGTGGACAATCCGGTAACCTTGGTTGGTTATTTAGGTAGAGAACAATATGGCGATTGGCCTATCGTATATGGTCCTGACTTTGTGGATCAGGTAGAAACCATTGAAGGATCTGATCAATATGTGAAAACAGAAAAAAATTACGAATTTTCAGGTAAGAATCTAAAGAGAGACTGGGGTTCTGCTCCATCTTCTCATTTATTCCCAAGAATGTGGGATAGTGAGAATGACAGAGGGCAGCTAGAAACGTATAAAAATTTTGGTGGTGTTGTTGAGGGTGAAGATGTGACTTTTGGCAATAATCTTCGCTACTTTACGAATTATCAAATTGGTTTTATGTACATGCGTTATTTCCTCTGGAATTTTGCTGGCAAGCAAAATGATATTCAAGGATTTGGCAATGTGCGCGATGGCAATTTTATAACAGGCATTCCATTTATAGATGATTTGTATTTAGGCGATCAATCCAAAATGCCTGCCTCGGCTCAAAAAAATAATAAGGCAAATAATAAATTATTTATGTTGCCTTTAATTTTGGGTTTAATGGGTTTTGTTTATCAATTAACAAAGACGAAAAAAGATTTTTTAGTAACGGGACTTTTATTCTTTTTCACTGGTCTTGCAATTGTTGTTTATTTAAACCAACAAAGTTTACAACCACGTGAGCGTGATTATGCTTATGTAGGTTCATTTTACGCATTCGCAATTTGGATAGGACTAGGTGTGTTACAAATTATTGATTGGTTCAAAAATTTTATGACACCAAGAGTTGCAGCTATAGTAGCAACATTAATATGCTTTTTGGCAGTGCCAAGCTTAATGGCGCAGCAAGAATGGGACGACCATGACCGTAGCAAAAAAACACTGCCTTTGGACTTAGCGCGTGACTATTTGGAAAGCTGCCCGCCAAATGCAATTTTATTTTCTTTCGGTGACAATGACACTTATCCTTTGTGGTATGCACAGGAAGTAGAGGGAATTCGTCCCGATGTTCGCGTAGTGGTGAATAGTTTATTGGGGTCCGATTGGTATATGAAAGAACTTAGGTACAAAGTTAATAATAGTGATAAGTTTGATGTGATTTTTAGTGAAGATCAAGTGGCAGGTAATAAGTTAAATTATGTATTGTATTCACCTATTAATAAAGATGCTGAGGCAGCCTACCAGAATTTAGATTCTGTATTTAGAAACGTAATAGGGGATCCAACTGGAAAGTTTGCAAAACAAACCGAAGGTGGTCCAATGAATACATTCCCAACACATAAATTTAAAGTGCCCGTTAATAAGGCAAATGCAATTGCTTCTGGCATTGTGAAGCCCACTGATAGCATTGTAGATGAGATGCTTATAGATTTAGCACCAAAAAGAAATTATATGGTGAAAAATGAGTTGGCTATGTTTGCCATTATTGCAACCTCACAATTTAAAAGACCCATTTGCTTTACATCTCCACAAGAATTATCTGAATTGGGATTGGATAAATATGTAAGATTAAGAGGTATGGCATATGAGTTGGTTCCTATCAAAGTTGATAATCCTGTAAATACGGAGGCTGCTTACAAAACAATGATGAGTAAATTTGCCTTTGGAAATGCAAAAAATCCTGATGTATATTTTGATGAAGAAAACAGACGCCATTTAAACTCTTTGAGAATGGCAGTTGCGCAGGTTGCATTTTCTTTAGTAGTAGAAGGCAAAAAAGAAGAAGCTAAAAAATTATTAAGAAAAATACACAATGAAACCAATGAAAAGAATTTACCATACGGTATGGTTTCAAATAGAGGTGGCAACCAGGACAACAGGATTGCATCTGAGTTCTTAAGAGCTTGTTATGCTGCCGGCGATTTAGAATTAGCGAAAAAAATTAATAAATCAATTGTTAATGACCTTGACCAACAATTAAAATATTATAATTCACTAGGCGCCAACATGAGTGATAAGCAGTTCATTCAAAATTTACAAGCTGCAATAGACCAAAAGCCAAATGTCTTTGTACAAGAAGATTATGAGCAACAGCATCCTAAGCAAATGACATTACTACAAGATGCTGCATCGGCGCTTGATATTAAAAACAGGCTAGAGGTGATGGCGACGCAATTTGGTGTAAAATAAATTTAAGTATACTTATATAAAACAAGAAGGCCTCGCAAAAGCGAGGCCTTCTTGTTTTATTATCTAATTTTTTAAAGCAAATCTTTTAAAGTGGCAATTACTTTATCTATTTCTGCTTTTGTATTTTGTTTTGAAAAAGAGAAACGAATGGTTGCAATATTTTCTCCTTTATTTAAGGCTCTTATTACATGAGAGCCCTGCTGTGCGCCACTTGAGCATGCGCTTCCACCGCTTGCACAAATATGATGGATGTCTAAGTTAAACAACATCATTTCGGACTTTTCATTTTTTGGAAAGTTAACGCTAAGTAAGGTATATAAACTATCTCCAAAAGTATCACCATTAAAGCTTACCGCGGGAACATTTGAAACTAATTCATCATGCATGTATTTACGAAGTTCATTAATGTATGCACTGTCTTTTTCGTAATGTTCAGTTGCCAATTCCAATGCTTTTGCAAATCCTACTATACCGTATAAATTTTCGGTTCCCGCACGCATATTACGTTCCTGTGCGCCTCCATGAACAAGGGGACTAATTTTAATATTTTCATTGATATATAAAATACCAACGCCCTTAGGTCCATGAAATTTATGACCAGCGCCGGTGATAAAATCAACGGGTGTTTCTTTTAAGTTAAAAGGAAAATGCCCCACGGTTTGAACGGTATCACTATGGAAATAAGCGCTGTGTTTTTTACAAATTTCACCCACTTTATGCAAATCAATCATATTGCCAATTTCGTTATTGGCATGCATAATGGATACTATGGCTTTGGTAGGGTTATTTGAAAGTAATAGTTCCAAGCTTTCTAAATCTACATGACCATTTGGTAAAATGCTAACATAACTAAGTGCAACACCTGCTGTTTTCGCCAAATGTTCAACCGTATGTAAAGTGGCATGGTGTTCAATGGGGGAGCTAATAATATGTTGGCATCCTAAATCGTAAATGGCGGCGTGTAATATGGTATTACTACTTTCAGTGCCGCCACTTGTAAAAAATATTTCCGAAGGTTTTGCACCTAAATTATTGGCTACCGACTTGCGCGCTTGTTCAATAGCCATTCTGGATTCTCTGCCATAGCTATATATAGAGGATGGGTTCCCAAATTTTTCTGTCAAATAGGGCATCATGGCTTCTAGAACCGATGGATCTAAAGAAGTTGTTGCCGCATTGTCAAAATAGATTCTTTCCATACTTGCTAAATTACTGAATTGTGCTAATAATAGCAATGATCTCATCGGCAAGTTTGTCGGCCTCAATTTGTGAAGGTGCTTCGGTATAAATGCGAATGATAGGTTCAGTATTACTTGATCTTAAATGTACCCAGGTGTTTTCAAAATCTATTTTAAAGCCATCTACTTTATTGATAGGGAATTGCCCAAATTTGGTTTCCAAGGTAGCAAAGATTTTATCTAATGAAATATGATCATCCAAATCCATTTTTTTCTTGCTCATATAGTATGCGGGATAGCTTGCTCTGAGTGCTGATGTTGTCATTTTTGATTTAGCTAAATGCGTTAAAAATAGAGCTATACCAATTAATGCATCTCTTCCATAATGAAGGTCTGGAACAATGATACCACCATTGCCTTCGCCACCAATTACTGCTTTTTCCTGCTTCATCATGGTAACAACATTTACTTCCCCAACTGCACTTGCAAAGTATTTGCAGCCTTGTTTTTCAGTAATATCTCTTAAAGCTCTTGTGGAAGAAAGGTTACTTACGGTAGCTCCTTTTATATTTTGTAAAATATAATCTGCTACTGCTACTAAAGTATATTCTTCACCAAATAATTCTCCGTCCTCACTTACGAAACATAGTCTATCTACATCTGGGTCAACTGCAATTCCTAAATGTGCTTTTTCATTAACTACCGTATTGCATAAGTCTGTTAAATGTTCTTTCAAGGGCTCAGGATTATGCGCAAAATTGCCCGTCATTTCTTCATTTAGCACTTTTATGGTAGAAACACCAATTGCGTTTAACAATGCAGGTACCGAAAAAGCACCACTACTATTAATGGCATCTACTACAACCGAAAATTGAGCAGCTTTAATGGCATGAACATCAACTAATGGATAGTTTACAATGGCTTGTATATGTTTTGCTAAACTATCCGAATTTGAAATAATTTTCCCCATATCATCCACTGCCGCGTAATTAAAATCTTCATTTGCCGCCAATGTTAAAATTGTTTTACCTTCTTCGGCACTTACAAATTCACCTTTTTCATTTAACAATTTCAGTGCATTCCATTGCTTAGGATTATGACTCGCCGTTAAAATAATGCCACCATCTGCTTTTTCAAAAACCACTGCCATTTCAACAGTGGGTGTAGTGCTCAAGCCTAAATGAATTACGTCAATACCCAATGCCAACAAACATTGTTCTACAAGTGCTTCCACCATTTCCCCGCTCATTCGGCCATCTCGGCCTACCACTACTTTTTTTGCTCCAGGCGACTTATTTATTAACCAGGTTCCATAGGCCGATGCGAATTTAACAATATCAATAGGAGTTAAGTTATCATTGGGTTTTCCACCAATAGTACCTCTAAATCCAGAGATGCTTTTTATAAGAGACATATTGCTTGTTTTTACTTTTTTAAAAGGATTTACAAATTTACTTTAAATTTTTGCACTTCCTTGTATCTTTATATTATGATGCAATCTTTTTGGGCAGATTTATTAACAAAAGACAAGGCTTTATTTTCTATGATCAATGGGGAATGGACCTGCTCTTTTTTCGACAAAATCATGCCTTGGGTGCGGACCTCAAACAATTGGTTTCCTTTGTATATTTTGCTATTAGGTTTCATTATTTATAAATGGAAGAAAAATGCTTGGAAATGGATATTATTGGCTGCTATCAATGTTACCCTAACGGATCAAATAAGTAGCAGTATTTTCAAACCACTTTTTCAGCGAGTAAGACCCTGTTTAGATCCGGTTTTAATGCATAAATCTAGGCTACTATTGGAACACTGCTCTGGTGGATTTAGTTTTACATCCTCTCATGCAGCCAATCATTTTGGCATTGCCCTATTCATCATAATCACATTACAGCCCCTGTTTAAAAATTACCGATTTATATTTTTAATATGGGCAGCAGTAATTGCTTACGCACAGGTATATGTTGGAGTTCATTATCCGTTGGATATTTTAGGCGGTACTATTATTGGAATTTTGGTAGGATATTATAATGGTAAATTATTCAAGTATTGGCAAAACAAAAACTTAGCTGTTGTACAGTAATTTCTGCCATTTAATTAAACATAATGAGTAAAAATACTTTTCTTTTATTGTTATTTGCCTGCACTGGCGTTTATTTGGTAGGGAGTTTTACAATTCCCTTAATGGACATTGACGCTTCTCAATACGCTTCCATTAGTAGGGAAATGCTTGCACGCAATAGTTTTTTACAAGTATTTGATTTAGGAAAGGATTATTTAGATAAGCCACCCATGTTGTTTTGGTTATCGGCGCTGTCCATGAAAATAATGGGTGTGCATGACTGGGCATATCGAATTCCTTCCTTATTATTTTTGGGGGTTGCACTTTATTCAACTTATAAGTTTGCAGCATTATTTTATAGTACACAGGTTGCTCGTTTGGCAACCATTATTTTAGCAAGTTCACAAGCTTTCTTTTTAATCGCACATGATGTAAGAACAGATACCATGTTGGTTGGTTGGGTGATGCTAAGTATTTATTTACTTGCAAAATGGTCGCATGATGATACGGCTAAAGTAAAGGGTGCTGCAAAATATTTCTTTTTTGCAATTATAGCTATCGCGGGAGGCATGATGACAAAAGGCCCCATTGCTTTAGTGGTATCAGTTTTAGCCATAGTGCCTCATTGGGTAAGTAATAAACAGTGGCAATTTTTTTATAAACCCATTTATATACCAGGCCTCATATTACTTGGATTGTTATTACTGCCTATGAGTTGGGGTTTGTATCAACAATACGACTTACATCCTGGTAAATTAATTAATGAAAGACCCATAAAATCTGGTTTAGAATTTTATTATTGGACACAGAGTTTTGGCAGGTATACAGGAGAAAACTTTTACAAGGAAATGGGCTATTTTACCTTCCTATTAGAGAATATGTTTTGGAGTTTTTTGCCATGGATATTTGTTTTTTTATGGGCATTAATCGCTAAAGGGTATTCAATCATCACTGAGGGGTTATTTTCATCTCAAAACGAACGCGTTAGCTTTTATGGATTTGTTTTAACCTATTTAGTATTGTCTCGAAGTCAGGCGCAGTTGCCACATTATATATTTGTTGTTTTTCCTTTAGCCGCTATTTTAACAGCTAATTACTGGGATCAATTTATTTGGTCCACCAAAACAGCAAATAATTTACTGAAAGGACTTTATGGGTTCCATCTTTTCATTTTTACAATCCTTATTACAGTAGGGTTACTTATTGCGTTTTTACCCTTTGGTTCCATTCATTGGACGGGCTATTTAATCGTTGTTTCAACAATTGGGTTAATTGCTTTTTTATTTTTTTCCAAGCAATCAATGGGGCATAAATGGTTTTATATTTCTGTTGCAATCATGCTTTTTGTAAATACAATTATGAATACTCATTTTTATCCCAACTTATTAAAGTATCAATGGGGCAATCAGTTGGCAGGGGTTATTCAGCAAAAAGGGTGGGATAAAGAAAAATTAGTATTGTATAAAATTCCCAATAGCAATGCTTTGCACTTTTATGGAAAATTTGTTTTCCCTACTCAAAAAGACAGCCTAAAATTAAAGCAAGGGGATTGGGTAATTACAGATTTAGTAAATGACAGCAGTTTAAAGGTTCAATTTCCAAAAAGCATACAACATTATAAATCGGATCGTTATCATGTTACCATGTTGAGTTTGCCTTTCTTGAATCCAGCTACAAGGGAAAAGGAATTAACACCCTATGAAGTGTTAGAACTTAAAAAGTAAAACTGGTTCTATTTTTAGGCGCTGCTAACTCATAGCTCTTGGTTTGGCCATTTGTTTTTGCGTGTATTATATTTATTTGAGAAGGATCAATACCGAAAAGGATTTCACAAAACACATCAAGTTGTTTTAATTGTGTAATGTTTTTAATTTCAAAGTAGCTCCATGTACTTTCTTTCTGAATCTCATATCCAACAAACTCCATTTTTGCTTTTGTTCCATTTGCCGATAACGCTAATCTTTTTTGAACATATAAATTAATATAAGTTTCTGCTTTTGCTTTTTGTTTTGGGTCAGATAAATCCAATTTCACATTGTACTCTTTCTCTAATCTGTTTTCAATATCGGTGGTGAAAGTACGCACACTTATTTCTATACTTGCTTCCTTATTGTTATGATTAATATCAATCACCGAAACATAAAATGGGTGTAATAGCGAAATTAATAAGGTGGCAAGTGGTTTATATCCTATCCAAGTCATAATGTTTATATTTGTCTATCGCAAATGTCCTAAATAATTATTAGAATTAAATTTCATTTATGAACGACTTAGGTATTTATTTACATTTAGGTTTCAAGCACATCATTAGTTGGGGAGCCTGGGACCATATTTTATTTGTGCTGGTTTTGACAATACGTTACCAATGGATGGATTGGAAAAAAGTTTTAGTGTTAATTACCGCCTTTACCGTTGGTCATTCTGTAACACTGGCATTAAGCACCCTTAATTGGATTGATTTTTCTTCGGATCTTATTGAAATGCTGATACCAATCACCATTTTATTGACCGCTGTCTCTAATTTCTGGGTAAAAACCTTCGATTTTAAGTCAAAATACCCCCTCATTTACTTCCTAGCCCTATTTTTTGGCTTAATTCATGGTTTAGGTTTCAGTTCCTACCTCAAAAGCTTGTTGGGTATGGAGCAGTCAATTTTAGGACCGCTCTTCACATTTAATGTAGGTTTAGAGCTAGGACAGCTACTGATAGTAGGCATAATTCTAATTATTTCATTTATATTCGTATCCCTTATTAAAGTGAGAAGACTGCTTTATTTACAGATAGGTTCTGGAATAGCAATTGCCTTTTCCCTTTATATGGTAATAGAAAAAATCTTACCGATTATTAAATAGAAAAAACGCACAAATGAAGAAACTATTTTCGCTGTCTTTTCTTTTATTGAGTACCTGCTCAATAATTGTAGCACAGGACATTCGCAACAATCCTACTTCCAATCATGGAAATAAGTTTGAGCAGTTAGGAACTATTTTGCCTACACCAAACGAGTATCGTACAGCTAGTGGAGCACCAGGTCCTAAATATTGGCAACAACGTGCCGACTATGACATTAAAGCAACCCTAGATGAAAAGAACTTATTATTAACAGGTGCGGAGACCGTTACTTACTATAATAATTCTCCCGACGTATTAACTTATTTATGGTTACAGTTGGATGAGAATGAGCATAGCTCTGTTAAGAATGCTGGATACGAGGACGCAAGTACATTAGGTAGAGGAATGACACCTGCGGCACTTGACGATTTAGCCAATGCTTCAAAAGACAATGGATTAGGTGATAATATTATTAAAGTAACAGACGCATTAGGAGCTAGTTTAAAATATACAGTGAACAAAACAATGATGCGTATTGAGCTTCCAACTCCTTTAAAGCCAGGTCAAAAATTCACTTTTAAAGTAGATTGGAATTTCAAAATTACCGATCGTATGACCGTTGCTGGACGTGGTGGTTATGAGTTTTTTCCAGAAGATGGCAACTACTTATTTACAATGGCACAATGGTATCCTCGTTTATGTGTGTATTCAGATTTTCAAGGGTGGCAACATCATCAATTTACTGGAAGAGGTGAGTTTGCTTTAACTTTTGGTAATTTTAAAGTAGCTATCACTGTTCCAAGTGATCACGTTGTTATGGCAACTGGACAATGTCAAAATTATCCAGCAGTTTTAAGCGCCGATCAATTAGCTAGATGGAATAAAGCACAAACTTCTTTTACAGAGCCTGTTGAAATTGTTACTTTAGAGGAAGCAAAGAAAGCAGAAAAAACGCAAGTAACTACTACCAAAACTTGGATTTTTAATGCAGAGAATGTACGTGACTTTGCATTTGGAAGTAGCCGTAAATTTATTTGGGATGCTTTGGCTACCAATGTTGAAGGTAAAAAAGTAATGAGTATGAGTGCTTATGGAAAAGAAGCTTATGGTTTATATCGCAAGTTCTCTTCCAAAGCAGTTGCACATACTATTAAAACTTATTCTAAATTTTCAATCCCTTATCCATATCCAGTAGCACAAAGTATTGAAGCTGCAAATGGTATGGAATACCCAATGATTTGCTTTAACTATGGTCGTACCGAAAAAGATGGCACCTATACCGAAGCAACTAAAAATGGAATGTTGGGTGTAGTAATACATGAAGTAGGACACAACTTCTTCCCAATGATTGTTAACTCTGATGAGCGTCAATGGTCATGGATGGACGAAGGTTTAAATACATTCGTTGAGTATTTGACCGAAGAGTTATACGATAATAAATTCCCAACACGTCGTGGGCCAGCCTGGACAATTGTGGATTATATGAAATTGCCTAAGGATCAATTAGAGCCAATCATGACCAACAGTGAAAACATCATTGGATTTGGTCCAAACGCATATGCTAAACCTGGTACTGGACTAAATATTTTACGTGAGACCATCATGGGCCGTGAATTATTTGATTATTCATTTAAAGAGTATGCAAGACGTTGGGCATTCAAGCATCCAACGCCAGCCGATTTATTTAGAACTATGGAGGATGCAAGTGCCGAGGATTTAGA
>JALQXE010000149.1 GCA_023263235.1 Sediminibacterium sp.
CGATATTGACTATGCAAGAATAAGAAAAGTGGCGGACGAAGTAGGTGCATTTGTACTTGCCGATATTGCACATCCTGCAGGATTAATTGCTAAAGGATTATTAAGTTCTCCATTTAATTATTGTCATTTTGTAACATCTACAACACATAAAACTTTACGTGGACCTCGTGGTGGTGTAATTATGATGGCAAAGGATGGGGAAAATACTTTAGGATTAAAAGACGTTAAAGGAAATTTAAGATTATGGTCCAATGTGATTGACATGGCTGTATTTCCTGGAACACAAGGTGGGCCTTTAGAGCATGTGATTGCAGCAAAGGCAATTGCTTTTGGTGAAATACTTTCGGATGATTTTACAGTGTATGCAAAGCAGGTTCAAAAGAATGCACAAACTATGGCAGCAGCCTTTGTTGCTAAAGGATATGAAATTATTAGTGGTGGTACCGATAACCATTTAATGTTAATTGATTTACGCAACAAAAATATTAGTGGTAAAAAAGCAGAACAAGTATTAGGGCATGCAGATATTACTGCAAATAAAAACATGGTTCCTTACGATGATAAATCCGCATTTGTAACTTCAGGTATTCGTTTTGGTGTTGCAGCCATTACAACACGTGGAATGAATGAAGGTCATATCCCATTTGTGGTAGATGCAATTGACAAAGTGTTAATGAATGCCGACAATGAAACTATTTTAGCAGAAACAAGAAAAGAAGTAAACAAGTTTATGGAGCAATTTGTATTGTATCCTGAACTAGGCGTTTAATTCATTTAAGAACTTATATTAGTCTATAGCCTCTCCCAACGGAGGGGCTATTTCATTTGATAATAAAATTTCCTAACTTTATACGATGATACAAAGAATACAAAGCATTTGGTTATTACTAGCAAGCGCAGCTGCATTTATTGTATTGCGTTTCCCTTTTTATTATACCCCAACGCCTAACGCATTAGAAATTTCGGGTAGCAGCTCAACAGGTACTTTAATTACTCTGGCATTTAGCGCTTGTTTAAGTGCGATAACAATATTTTTATATAGCAACCGCATGTTACAAATTAAAGTAACTATTGTAAACTTCCTTTTGTCTGCAGCAATTGGCTTTTTAGTGTATCGTGTTCGTGTCGCTAATCCAGGAGGTGGATTTACGCTATTCTCTATTGCTTTATTTGCAATGCCTATCCTACAAATTTTAGCGATGGTTAAAATTTACAAGGACGAGCAATTAGTTAAGAGTGCAGATAGATTAAGATAGGTACTTCCCTGTCTGCGAGGACTTGCATTTAGCTAATCCGATTGGGATTCCGGCATATACTACCGTTCCACCTGCATCGCCGGCTTCTGGGCCCATATCAATCACATAGTCCGAGGCTTTAATCACGTCGGTGTTATGTTCTACCACAATTAAGGAGTGGCCTTGGTCAATTAAAGCGTTAAATGCTTTTAATAATTTATGGATATCATGAAAATGCAATCCGGTGGTTGGCTCGTCAAATATGAATAACATTTTTTGATTGGCCTTTCCTTTGCCTAAAAAACTAGCGAGCTTCACACGTTGCGCTTCACCGCCACTTAATGTGCTACTACTTTGCCCCAATTTCACATAGCCCAAGCCTACTTCTTGTAAAGGACTTATGGCCAGTACTATATTTTTTTCTTCACTAAAAAATTCAATGGCTTCATCTACACTCATTTCTAAAACATCATGAATACTCTTGCCTTTATAGTGTACTTCTAATACCGAATCTTTAAAACGCTTACCTCCACAATCCTCACAGGTTAAATGCACATCCGCTAAAAATTGCATCTCCACTAACTGTTCCCCTTCGCCTTTACAAGTATCACAGCGTCCGCCATCCACATTAAAAGAGAAATGCTTGGGTTGGAAACCTCTTATTTTAGAGAGTGCTTGTTTAGAGTAAACGTCTCTGATTGCATCGTATGCTTTAATATAGGTAACTGGATTGCTTCGAGATGATTTACCAATTGGGTTTTGATCCACCATTTCAATGGCATCAATTAAATGCAAGTCTCCTTTAATATCCGCATAACCACCCACCAATTCAGTAGGTTGTTGTTTTGCTTTTAATAAAGCATTGTACAATACTTTCTTTACCAAAGTGGTTTTACCACTTCCACTCACTCCACTTACTACGCATAAACTTTGTAATGGAAAATCCACATTTATGTTTTGTAAATTATGCAAATGCGCTCCTTCTAATTTTATAAAATGTTTAGCAGGTCTTGTCTTTGCCGGTATTGGGATAAATAATTCTCCCTTTAAATATTTACCCGTTAAACTTTTTTTATCCTTCATGAGCTCCGTTGCATTGCCCACCGCTACTACTTCTCCGCCTTGGTGTGCTGCTAGCGGTCCCATATCAATAATATGATCGGCCTTGCGCATAATTTGTTCATCATGCTCTACTACCACAACCGTGTTTCCTAGGTCTCTTAGGTTTTGTAATACCTTTATTAACCTTTCTGTATCTCTTGAATGCAATCCAATACTCGGTTCATCTAAAATGTATAAGGAGTTGGTTAAGTTACTTCCCAAGCATCTGGTTAATTGAATACGTTGACTTTCTCCTCCACTCAAACTATTCGCTAACCTGCTTAAAGTTAAATAACCCAAACCCACATCCATTAAGGTTTGAATACGCTGTTCTATTTCTACTAAAATTCTTTTTGCAATTTCTGTATCATGAGCCGAAAGCTTCAAGTCCTTGAACCATTGTTGCAGTTCTCTCACCGGCATCGCGCATAACTCACCAATATGCTTACCACCAATTTTTACATACAAAGCTTCCTTGCGTACACGATATCCATTGCATTCTGGACAATTGGTGCGGCCACGATACCTACTTAATAAAACCCTGAACTGTACCTTATATAAATGCGCTTCTACGTCTTTGAAAAAATCATCTATACCCAACGCCTTTCCAGTTCCTTTCCATAGCTGCGAATACTGCGCCTTAGTTAGTTTATTAATTGGTTGATGAATGGGAAATCCCGTCTTGCCGGCTTCTTTTACAAACTGGTCCTTCCACCAACTTAATTTTTCGCCTTTCCATGGTGCCACACCACCATCATATACCGATAAAAAAGGATTAGCTATCACCAAGTTTTCATCAATACCCAAAACCTGACTATACCCTTCACAGGTTGGACAAGCACCATAGGGATTATTAAATGAAAATAAATTAGGTGTTGGCTCGTCAAATTCCATACCATCCAAACTAAACTTATTATTAAAGTCTTTTAAAGTATTGTTGTTTTTTTCTACCCATAAAATACCTTCACCTTCATAAAAAGCAGTACCAATAGAATCCGTTAATCGGTGAATGTCGTCCTCATCAAAATCTTTTACAATAATTCTATCTATTAATACATATACCTCATGAGCTTTTATTTTCTTATTCAGCTCTGTTTTTGAAAGCGCCAATGCATCCTCAATTCTTAAAATTTCAGGTTCCGATTTTGCAGCTCTTAAATAGATACGCGTAAAACCTTTTTGAACAAGTATGTTCAACTCCTCTGCAATATCTCTTTTAGCTTGTTGTTTAAATGGAACCAATAATACCATTTTGTCGCCGGCCTTTCCTTTTTGCATGTAGGCAAGCACATCCTGCACATCATGCTTTTTTACCTCCTGACCGCTAAAGGGTGAATAGGTTTTTCCAATACGCGCAAAAAACACCCTAAAGTAATCGTAAATCTCTGTCATACTCCCCACTGTACTACGAGGGGTTCTTGTGGTCACTTTTTGCTCAATGGCAATGGCTGGACATAATCCCTTTATATAATCCACATCGGGCTTGCCCATACGGGACATAAATTGACGGGCATAGGAAGACAAACTTTCAGCATAGCGTCTCTGCCCCTCGGCAAATAAAGTATCAATGGTTAAAGAGGACTTACCGCTTCCCGAAACCCCCGTTACCACTATAAATTGGTCACGTGGAAAATTTACCGATACATTTTTTAAATTATGTACCCTAGCACCCACAACTTCAATGGAATCCTTTCCTTTTTTACTTACAGCCATATAGCAAAATAACATATTCCTTGTTAATTGGTTGTACCAAATACGATATTCTTTTTAAAATGATAGCGGATTGAGAATGTGGATATCCTCGCGCTTCATTTTTCGTTTTCAACAAATGAAAAATGAATTGTATTAGGGGGTAATTTTCCATTACTAACCCAACTAAGTTCACCCTTACTTAGATTTCGAAGACCTATAAAAAACATAAATGAACAAAACCGTACAACTCAACGACAACGAATTAATTCAACAATTTCAAGAAGGAAACACCCGTGCCTTCGATGCTTTAATTGATCGTCACCAAGAAAGAATTTACAATGCTATTTTATTTATGGTAAAAGATAGTTACCTGGCCGAGGACCTTATTCAGGATATTTTTATAAAAATTATCAATAACCTTAAGCAAAATAAATATAACGACGAAGGTAAATTTTTACCTTGGGCTTTACGTATTGCACATAACTTTTGTGTAGACCATTTTAGAAAAGTAAAACGCACACCTACCATAAAAACGAGCGATGACCAAGATTTATTTGAGATTATTAAACACTCCGATCATCCTGCTGACTATAAAATGACGCGCACACAAACGCATCGCAATATTCAGGAGTTAGTGGATTTATTACCTGAGGAGCAAAGAGAAATAATTGTGTTAAGACACTATGCCAACCTTAGCTTTAAGGAAATTGCACAAATGACCAACTGCAGTATCAATACAGCTTTAGGAAGAATGCGTTATGGCTTAATTAATTTAAGAAAAATGATGAACGAGCGTGGAATGAGCTTTTAAGGCTTGCCTTTTGCCACACCACATTGCAACCATTTCAAATAATCATTTGCATTAGGTGTATATCCCACTGGATTAGATAATAAATTTTGATCAGGGCTCAATACAACATACAAAGGTTGTGTAACCTGATTGAAATTTTCTGCTTGGAAGGTTGCCCATAAATCACCTACGCTATTAATATCTTTTTCAGTACCTACTTTGCTAGTATATTTAAAACGATTTTCTACAGGCAACATTTCTTTATCGTCTACATATAAAGAAACAAGGATGAAATTATCTTTGATATAAGTTGCTACTGCTGGATCGGTCCACACGTTTTCTTCCATCTTTCGACAATTCACACATGCCCAACCTGTAAAGTCTATAAGGATAGGTTTATTTTGTTCCTTGGCTAAAGCAAGTGCTTTTGCATAATCATTCACTACATTAGCATGAACACCTCTATTGTCATCGCTTGACTTTGCTAAAATACTATATTGACTTGGTGGTGGGAATCCACTTAAGAATTTTAATAAATAAGCGTTTTTGGGAAATATGCCCGCAATTAAAATAACTGAAAACGCAATAGCTAATACACCCCCTAACTTTCTACCATTTGAGATCTTCGCCCCCTTGTTGTCATGTGGCAATTGTAATTTACCCAATAAATATAAAGCCAAGCCAATACTTATGGCTGCCCATAGTCCCAAGAATACTTCTCTTTTTAACAATCCCCAATGTTGCACTAAGTCTGCATTTGACAAAAACTTAAAGGCCAATGCCAATTCTAAGAAGGCCAGTACTTTTTTAACGGTATCCAACCATCCACCCGATTTAGGCAGGCTTTGTAACCATTGAGGGAATATGGCGAACAAAGTAAATGGCAACGCCAATGCAAATCCAAATCCTGCCATACCATAAGTTAGTGCCCAAGCACCACCTTGTAATGAACCCACTAATAAAGTGCCCAATATTGGGCCTGTACATGAAAAAGATACTATTGCCAAAGTGATGGCCATAAAAAAAATGCCGCCTAAGCTTCCCAATCCACTTTTTGAATCGGCCTTATTAGCAATACCACTTGGCAGGGTGATTTCAAAATAGCCAAAGAAAGAAATGGAAAAGAATATGAAAATAATAAAGAAAATAATATTTAAAACAGGGCTGGTTGAAATACTGTTAAAAATTTCGGGTTGTACATTTCCTACAATATGAAATGGCAAACTTGCCAAAACATATATTAAAAAAATGCATAGGCCATATAACAACCCATTTCGTATTCCTTCTTTTCTTGTTTTAGAACGTTTGGTGAAAAATGAAACCGTTACAGGTATCATTGGAAATACACAAGGTGTGATTAAAGCAATTAAACCCCCTAAAAATCCTAAAATAAATACCGACCATCCATTTGCATTTTTGTTATCACCAGCGGCTTCTCCGCAAGCACCTTCAGGTGCATTGGTTGCTGTTGCTGGCAATAAAACTTGAAAGGCTTCCGCTTTTTTACCATTGGCTAAAAAGAAACTTACTGGAATTTCCTGCTGATAAAATTCATTGCCCTTTGCAATTGATATGAGCAATTTTGCTTTTACCGTATCGGGCTGAAAACCATTAATGGTTATGGTATCTATTGCTTTAAGACTTCCTGCAGGAAATACATAAGCATTTTCGAACAGTTCATCCTTTTGGTTTGTCGCCGGTGTGGCAAACAGCGTTGCTCCTTTTGTTTTAATGGTTTCTAAAGAAAATAAAAAATGAGGAGCTGTTGTAAAAGTATCTGTTTTGGATTCAGGAGAAATAGTTTGACCATACACTCTCCATCCTTCTTTTGTCTGAATTGTATATTGTAATTGATAAGTGCTGTCGTTGATAGGCTTTACAGTGGTAACAACTTTAACTAAGCTATCATTTTGTGCATAAGAATGATTACTTAAGAAAAAGCATAAAAAGAAAGCGACCAATACACGGAGCAAATTATTCAAAATAAAAATATTTATACGTTTTAAATGCTTGCCAAAACTTTCCCAACTATTGGATAGTTACTTCAAAAGGCACTTTAGTAGGTGGTAGGCAACGTTCGTCGTTACAAACCATGTACTCAATTTCACCTGTTAACTTTGTTTTGCTTGTTACCTTTAAAGTAACCGATTGAACAAACTGAACTTTGTTACTAAAATAAGCAATATCCGTTCCAAAGTTTTTATCAAATTTCTTTTCTAAAGTACCTATCTCTTTCACACTACCTTTTAATTGTACCAATGGGTTTTTCTTAATTTGAACTGAAGTGGGCACTGGTCCTTTTTTCACAAATTGAGAATACATATGCCATGGTGCATCTATGCTGGCGGAAAAAGTGATATCATATTGTTTATCTCCTTTTTTTACAGCTTCGAATGTCCATTTTACTGGATTTAGTTTTTGTGCATTGGCGTTATAAACAATTGCAAGAGAAAATAAAAAAACGAATACTTTTTTCATAAGATGCTAAATTACTTTTTCAAACCTAAAATTTCAAATACCTTAACTCCATCAATATTACTTAACGCCTTATTGGTAGCACGCTCTGGATGTGGCATCATTCCAAATACATTTCTTTTATCGTTACAAATGCCTGCAATATGATGTGTAGATCCATTGGGATTGGCTGTACCACCTATATTTCCATTTTCATCACAATAATGAAAAATCACTTGATTGTTTTTTTCTAATTGTAATAAAGTAGTTTCGTCTGCATAATATCTTCCTTCACCATGCGCTATAGGTATTTGCAAAGCTTCGCTTGTGGCATTCTTTATAAATACATTTTTGCAAATAAATTGTTGATTCTCGTTTTGCAATAAAGCACCTGGCAACAATCCACTTTCACATAAAATTTGAAACCCATTACACACCCCTAATACTTTACCCCCCTTATTTGCGAATTCAATTACAGATTGCATCATGGGGCTGAATTTTGCAATCGCACCACAACGCAAATAGTCACCATAAGAAAAACCACCTGGAAGTACTACACAATCTTCGGTTGTAAAATGAGATAAATCACTGTCCTTATGCCATAACATTTCCACAGGATAGCCAAGGTCTTTTTCTAAAGCATCCTGCATGTCTCTGTCGCAATTAGAACCAGGGAAAACAACTACACCAAATTTCATGATTGTACGGTTTATGAGTAAGTCAAATTTGAAGGCCAAAGGTACCAAAAACCCCTAAAAAATACGGGGTAAATTCTTCACCTAACCTAGGTGGTTATACACAATAACGGCAATAGCCGACCAAAATAGAATATTGGGAATAAATAGGCTTTTAGGCACAGAATAGGCAAAGCTAATAAAGCAAGCCAAAGGTGTTAAAACAATCGCCGATGCATACAAGGCTTGTGTCGAAAAAATAATGGGTTGAAAAAGGGTTAATATAAGTACCAATAATAATACCCCCCAATATTTACGTACCTGAATAATGAAACGAGACTGTTGCTCTTGCCAATAATAGAGCCCTGCTAAAAATTGCACCAATATTAAAGCAAGTGTTAAAAGGATTTTCAAATTTGGTTTTATAAGTGGATTTTTCCAATCCAATCTAGGCAAATAATGCGTAAACTCTTGCACACCACTTGTTAAATAAACGAAGGTGAAAATAAAATAAAATGGAAGTAAAATACCCATTAACAATACAAGCCATTCTGCTAATTTAAAGGGTCTGATTATAGTTAATGCAAACAATACAACTGGAATTAAAATGGCAATGGGCGAGTATAACAAAATTGAGATTCCCAATATTAAACCAATATTAAACTCTAAGGACTTGGGCTGGTTTTGATCATACAAGCGCAATAATTTTACTAAAATCCAAATCACCAATGAATTGGCAACCAATCCAGAACTAATTACATCCCAATAAGGAAATAGTGCTGTAAGTATAATATAAGTAAAGCCAGGCAAGTAGCTTACATGTTGAAACATTTTAAGTTTACTCATTAAAATGTTTAAGCGAATAGCCTGGCTTAAAATTATGACTTGAAATAAAATAATTAAAATTAGTGGCGAAAGGGGTCTTATATAATGTACCAAAATATAAGGCAACAATCCATCTGAGGCATTGGCAATCACCATTGGAGGCGTCACCCAATTGTGAAAGTGCAACCCAACACTTAATAATACTAAGAATAGTAAATTTATATCGGACCTATCTCTGAATAAAAAAACCACTTCGATTATTTAATTTGAATTTTTGCAAAGCCAATTCTATCCTTAAATTGATAAGGTACGATAGCTTCGTTTTCGCCAGTTTGTTTTAAAGAGCGAGGAATCCATTCGTAATTTTTTTCGGCCAATACTACATTGGTGCCTTTTGTTAAACTACCGTCTTTGCCTAATACATTTACAAAAAACTGACTCAATCCTTTCTCTTTTTTCTGATATACAAAAGTGGTTGCATTGTTATTTTCTAAAACACCATACCCAATAAATTGATCTACGTTCATATCAGACTGCTTTTTCTCAATTGTTTTAACTCCCTGAACTGCTCCTTGGTTATCAATAGAAATTAAAGCAATTTTATCTGCTTTATACGTTACTGTATTAAAGCCATAGCCCGCATATGGGTTCATCCAAGGATTCCACATAAATGGAGACATTCCCCAGCCAAATCTTGCCCATGGATAAAACCCAAAGGGTCGGTTCCAAAAACTGAACATAAACGGATTATAAAAAGGTCCTCCATAAAAATAATCCCATCTTGAGAAAGCACTCCTATTGTTGTATGTATCTGCTGCTTCAGCAATTGCTACAATACTGCCGTCGGCTTGAATATTTATCTTATCTAAATAAAAATTATCAAATACATATTTCAAATTTCTTTTTGCACTAACCTGTTTTCTTAAGGCGTCGGTAAACCTACTTGCATTACTTGCTATCTCTTTTTTAGTATTAACGTCCCATACATAAGTAAAAATACCCTCAATGTTTCCCTTTTTCTCAACAGCATAAAAAGAATTTAATATTACACGTCCATTCGCATTGTCTACTTTTACACGAATGTCATCCATTAATAAAGTACTGTTAATAATGGGCGACTCAACTACCTCGGACCCATCGGTAGCCAGATACAATAAACTAACCGCAGGTGCAGCCCCCTCTTGTGTCATATTCCTTAAGCAGAATAAATTTCCTTTGTTGTCCAAAGCAAAATCTGATAAAATGCTTTTTTTATTTTTCGCATTTACATTTACCGTTGCTTCATTAATAATTTCAAACTGTCTGCTTAATGAAACTACTTTAACTTTTAAAGAATTAGCCTTTGTTGTATTTACTGAAAAAAGTTTTAACTGCGTATGATCATCACTCTCTATCAAATTAAACACTTTGGCATTTGAACCTGGGCGTACATTTTCGGCAGTATCAACCACTTTGGGTTGACCTATTAATTGACCCTCGCTATTCAATACAGCAGCGGCGGCATATACAGTGGTATTATTTTGAAATTGATAAAACAAGGTCACCTTGTCTTCCAACTTAATAAATTGTATATCTCTAATACTGGCTGGAATAAAAGCAAGATCATTTTGTTTTATTAACTGCATTTGCGCATTGTACAATGCAATGGTGGAAACAGATTCATTTTTTTTGTAAATCCAATACTGATTGGCTACTTTTCCAATGATCTCATATTGCATAGCCGACTTGTCCGTTTTTTCAACTCCAGACAAAACGTAAGACTGTGCAAAAGAAGCCTGAAGGCCCAATGTAAATGTCACTAACAGCGTAAATAATAACTTTTGCATAGAAATAAATTTTATACGACAAATTTAGTACATAAATTAGCTTAGCCCTATTTTTAATTGAATATTAACGCCTTTTTAAATATTATAAAAAATAATTAATCTTCGACCAAGCGAACACCATCGGCCTGTACCTGTAATGTGTAAACAGCACCTTCTTTTAATGGATAATTTGGAAGGCTATGACTAACGGGAAAATCATAGCAAATTGGGTAAGTATATTCTTTTATATGAGATTGAATAATTTCAAATGCACCTGCACCAAAATCTGTGGGCTCGTCACGCATTTCTGAAAATCCGCCTACTATGAGCCCTGCCAATCCATTCAATAAACCTGCATTTTTCATTTGAATTACCATTCTGTCTAAGTTATAATGGTACTCTCCTATATCTTCTAAAAACAAAATTTTACCTTGGGTTTCTAAACTATTTTGAGAACCAATTAAATGTGCAATTAAACATAAATTACCCCCAATGATAGGAGCCTTCACCATGCCAAATTGGTTGTATCTATGTGCTGAGGCTTCATAACTAGTTTTTTGTCCACTTAAAATAGACTTTAATGCTTGAATATACGGTTCACCTTCAGGTCCTTTGCTAAAAGCGGCCGCCATGGGACCATGTATACTCATGATTCCTTTTTTCTGTAAAGCAGCATGTAAAACGGTAATATCACTAAAACCAACCACCCATTTAGGATGAGCAATTATATTGGTAAAATCCAAACTGTCTATAATTCTACTTAAACCATAACCGCCTCTGGCACATATTATTGCTTTTACATTTTTATCATCCATCATTTCTTGCAAATCCGCTGTACGTTCTGCATCGGTGCCTGCATAAGTAAAGTATTTGCCCCCTACAGTTGTACCCAATTTTACGGTATAGCCCCAGCTAGTAAGGGTTTCAACGCATTTTTGTACCTTTTCCAATGGAATGGTACCGGCCGGGCAAACCATGCCAATAAGGTCGCCAGCTTGTAGGTTTTGAGGTTGAATCATACCGCAATATTAAGTACTTTTGCAGGAATGAATACGCCTAAAAGATATTTGATTACAGCTGCGCTACCTTATGCCAATGGTTTAAAGCATATTGGTCATTTAGCGGGGGCCTATTTGCCTGCCGATATTTATGTGCGCTATTTAAAAGCACAAAAAAGAGACGTGGTTTTTGTTTGTGGTAGTGATGAGCATGGAACGGCAATCCCTATTCAAGCAACCAAAGAAGGTACTACTGCACAGGCCATTATTGATAAGTACCATCCTATCATTGAACAAAATTTTAAGGACCTGGGCATTCACTTTGATATTTATCATCGCACCAGCGATCCTTTGCATCATGAAACCGCCAGTGAATTTTTTAAAGATTTAGAAGCCCGCGGTGATTTAGAAACAAAAACAAGCGAACAATATTTTGACGAACAAGCCAATACCTTTTTAGCTGATCGTTATATTAAAGGCACTTGTCCCAATTGCGGACATCCCGAAGCCTATGGCGACCAATGTGAAAAATGTGGCAAGAGTTTGAGCCCCGAAGAGTTAATTAATCCATTGAGTACTTTAAGTGGTAATGCACCAATTAAAAAAGAAACCACGCATTGGTATTTACCATTAAATAGGCATGAGGATTTTTTACGCAAATGGTTATTGGAAGAACATACCAATGATTGGAGACCTGCTGTGATAGGTCAATGTAAAAGCTGGATTGAAGGCGGCTTGCAACCGCGCGCGGTAACACGTGATTTGGATTGGGGTGTTAAGGTTCCCGTTACAGGTGGTGATGGCAAAGTTTTATATGTTTGGTTTGATGCGCCTATTGGATACATTAGCGCTACAAAGCAGTGGGCTTTGAATAATCAAAAGGACTGGAAACCCTATTGGAATGATCCTGAAACAAAGTTGGTGCACTTTATTGGAAAAGATAATATTGTATTTCACTGTATTATTTTCCCAGTGATGTTAAAATTACATGGTAATATTTTACCAGAAAATGTACCTGCCAATGAGTTCATGAATTTAGAAGGTGATAAGATGAGTACTTCGAGAGGTTGGAGTATTGAAATGGATGATTATATCAACAAATGGATTAAGAAAGAAAATGGAGGAGAATCCTTAGCGGATTGTTTACGTTTTTATTTGAACGCTATCGCCCCGGAGTCCAAGGATAGCGAATTCACTTGGAAAGGTTTTCAGGATGCAGTAAATGGAGAGTTGGTTAGCATTTTTGCAAACTATGTAAACAGAACATGGGTTTTAATGCATAAGCTTACAAACGGTAAAGTGCCTAAAATACATACTGCGTTTTTGGATGAGGAAGACAACGCATTATTAGTTGCTGTTAAAGAAACCAAAGAAAAAGTAACTTCTTTACTAGAGCAATACAAATTTAGAGATGCGCAATTTGAGGTAATTAATTTAGCACGTTTGGGTAACCAGTACATGCAAAAGAAAGAACCATGGATTTTAGCAAAAAATATTGAAAACGATCCAACAGCGCAGGCTAAGATAGATAACTGCATGCATGGATGTTTGCAACTATCTGCAAACTTGGCCATTTTAATAAACCCATTCTTGCCATTTACCGCAAAAAAAATGTGCCACTTAATGAAAGTGGTGGACAGAATGTTGGAATGGGAAAATGCTGGAAAATTTGATTTATTAAAAGTAGGATATAGTTTACGTGCCCCAGAATTATTGTTTAGAAAAATTGAAGACGATGAAATTGCTGCCGAGTTAGCACAACTTAAAGCGAACGCGGAAGCTAAAAAAATAAAAATGGAAAATACAACAACCGCTGCTCAAGACAATGCTGAAAAGGGTATCGCCCCATTAAAACCAGAAATTGTATTTGACGACTTTGGTAAAATAGATTTACGCGTAGGTACCATTGTGGAAGCAAAGAAAGTAGAAAAGGCCGATAAATTATTGGAATTATTGGTAGACCTAGGTTTTGAAAAGCGAACTATTTTATCGGGCATTGCCATGCATTTTAATCCTGAAGATATTGTGGGCAAGCAAGTAACCATTGTAGCCAACCTAGCGCCACGTAAAATGCGCGGTATTGAAAGCAAGGGTATGATTTTAATGGCCGAAGATGCCAACGGTAAATTATTCTTTGTAAATCCAAATGAAATCATTGCTGCGGGTAGCACCATTGCTTAACTTAACTAATATTAAAAAAATAAAAGGCCCCAAAATTTGGGGCCTTTGTTATACAAGCAAGCAATCATACATATAATATATGATTATAGAAAACTAAGAATAACTAATACACTCTTTATTTTCTTTATCCGTATAGGCTAATCCGTATTGTTTTAATACGTCGGCAGGTACACCATTCCATTGATTCGGTATATTACCCATATAACCTAAATCCTTCACACCTATTTCAGAAGTATAAAAACCCGTAGTTACTAAATCACGCATTTTATTAAAAAAGTTTACCCCTTGAGAAACCTCAGGCTTCGCTTTTTTAGGATAGGCAATTTCGTCCACAATACCAATTTGCTCAGTGGGTGTACAAGCAATAAATTGTTTGCCATGCTTATTATTACTATGACGATCTAGCCACTTCAAGCCCCCTCTTACAGGCACCTGATGCTCAGGCATGTCTTTTACAATGAACTCAATAAACTCTGGCACTTTCGCATCCGATGCTGAACCACTCACACTGTCCTTTGGCATAATAATGTCTGCCAACACTTTAATGGTGGCCATTTCATGCAAATCAAAAAATTTAGGACCTGCTTTTATTTTTGCTAAATAATCTTTTTCCTCTTGCATTCTATCTTCATCCAATGCAACTGTGGTTTTGGGATCTTTTGCCATTGCCATTAATACACTTGCAGAGAATGAAGTGAAAAACAAGGCTTTAATCGAATTCCGTCTGTCCATAATATTTTAAATTAAAAATTATAAAATTGAATAGATACAATTGTTTTATTTCAGATTAAATATTTTGTTTTTTTAACTGATCTAAAATATACTCGGAGGTACGCATTGACAATGCCAAAATGGTCCAAGTGATATTCTTATCTGCTTGAGAAGTGAAAACCGATCCATCCACACAGAATAAATTATTACAATCATGTGCTTGACCCCACTCATTTAGTGCAGATGTTTTTTTATCACTACCCATTCTTACAGTACCTGCTTCATGAATAATATTTCCTGGGTTAGACAATCCGTAATTATTACTTGCATCGTCAGAATCGCCCCATGTAATTACGGCGCCCATTTCATGCATAATTTCACGGAAGGTTTCCTTCATGTGCTTTGCTTGCTTGATTTCATATTCTGAATTCTTACAATCAAATTTCAATACTGGAATACCATATTTGTCAACTACATCTGGATCTATTTTACAATGGTTTTCAAAACGAGGAACGGCTTCACCTCTACCACCCATTCCTACATTGGCGCCATAAAAGAAACGAACGTCTTCTTTTAAAGAAGCACCATATCCACCTTCTTCTTTGGTTTTTCCGTTTACTTGGAACTTGCCATTTAATCCTTGCATACCCATACCAAAGCCATAACTAGGTTGGCTCATACCACCCCAATATTCAATATGGTATCCACGCGGAAAATCTAATTTTTTGTTATCCAACCACCATGGAGTATACACGTGCATACCACCCACTCCGTCTTCATTATAACGCTTGCGGCCAAATAAACTTGGAATCACACCACCCATTGCAGCACCTGTTGAATCGTGTAAATAGTGACCTACTACACCACTGCTATTCGCTAAACCGTTTGGATGTTTTTGTGATTTTGAGTTTAATAATAAACGTGCAGTTTCACAAGTGCTCGCTCCAAGAATTACTACTTTAGCGTTAATTTGATATTCCTGCTTATCATTTTTGTTTACATAAGAAATACCTGTTGCTTTTCCTTCTCTGTCTGTTAACACTTCACGTGCCATAGCACCAGTAATCAAATCAACATTGCCTGTCATAATCGCTGGCTTCACCAATACAGAAGAAGAGGAGAAGTCACCGTATACTTTACAAGAACGATTACATTGACCGCAATAAAAACATACACCACGCTCATCATTTATTTTCTTTGTTAATATAGATAAACGAGATGGAATTACTGGGATATTAATACCAGTAGCTGCTTTCTTAGTGACAACTTTCTTGACAGCTTTTTTTGCAGGGGCTTTTGTTACCACCTTGGTAGCTACTTTCTTTTTTGCTGGAGACTTCTTTGTAGCCATGGTCTATTACCCTTCTTTTGGTAGTTATTGTGCTTAGTGCACTAGCTGATATTACTGCAATTTCCATAGGGAATTTGCCTTTCCTATATGGGGTTTTTCCCGCGAATTACAAGGGGCAGGGGTAAAACAAAAAGATGTCAAAAAAGATTGTTCTTGGTATAGAGGGTTGCTAAACTAAGTTTAAGTAGTTTTGATAAACCAAACATGAAGAGGATCTATGTTTCCTGAATACCGTGAACTCATTACCAAGTTGAAAACGTCAGATCGTCATTTCTTACATTTGTTTGATAAGCACAATAATTTGGACCAAAAGATCCAAAGAATGGAGGCTCATACAGAGCCAAGCACCCAAGAAGAGATTGAGACTTTGAAGAAAGAAAAGCTTTTACTGAAGGACCAGATTTACGCAGTCCTCAAAAAGGCGAGTACTTAAGTTAATTCAGATGGAAAGCCTAGATTGAAACTAGATCTAGGCTTTCTTCAATAAACAGGCTTTGAGGAGCATATTTCCCGCTTCTGTTTTGCAATCCACTTCATGGTCGCCAGAGACCAAACGAATCCCTTTGATTTTGGTGCCAACCTTGAGAGTTGTAGAGGAGCCCTTAACCTTTAAATCTTTAATGAGGGTTACGGTATCGCCGTCTGCTAAGAGGTTGCCATTGGCATCCTTCACGATCAATCCAGTCTCTATTTCTTCTGCGGCTGCAGCCATAGGCCATTCATGGCCACATTGGGCGCAAACATAATTCTCCCCATCGGGGTAGGTCATATCTTCCTGGCAGGCAGGACACTTTGGTAGATTATCTGTACTCATAGTCTTATTTTA
>JALQXE010000159.1 GCA_023263235.1 Sediminibacterium sp.
AATATTGAAGATTACAAACATAAATTATGGGATCACTTATTTTTTATGAGCAATTTTCAATTAGACGTAGAAAGCCCATATCCAATTCCTACTAAGGAAACCTACAAGCAAAAACCAGATCCTTTACCATATCCAAAACGCAAGATTAAATATGCGCACTTAGGTAAGAATTTAGAATTGGTGATTGATAAAGCAATGGCTGAAACAGATGAGGAAAAGAAAGCGGGATTCGCTAACAGCATTGCGCACTATATGAAATTGGCTTACAGCAACTGGCATAAAGAATTAGTACAAGATGATGCCATTCGTAGTGAGTTAAATGCAATTACTGGAGGTGGTCTTGAATTTAGCAACACACCTTATATAAAACATCGCAATCAAAACTTTAGTGATGATTACCGTCCAGCAGGTGGAAGATGGCAAAACAATAATCGCAATAGAGGCGGACAAGGTGGTGGACGTGGACCTGGCGGTGGTAGTGGAAGAAATAATAATAACCGAAATTTTAAAAAGAGATATTAGATACTAAAAAAGAGGCCCCATTTAAGGGGCCTCTTGAAGTTGTTCATAAGTAAAATTTATTTGCTTTCTTTTAAAACCATATCAATAGTAATTGCACCTGCTAGAACAGCAACTTTATTTTCTATGCTTGAAAAATTAGTATTGATATTTACATTGTATTTATCGGCCGAAGTGAAAATCTCTTGCATAGCACCAGCCCATTTTTTGGTAATGGTTCCTATTTGATTATTTGAGGCGTCTTGAATTGTAAAATTCCATGCTTTCCAATCTCCAGAAATTTCTGCTAATAACTCCTCAGAAGCGCTGTATATTTTAAAAGTGGGTTTGAATAATTTGAATTTCTGTCTAATAATTCCTACTACATCACCATCCCTATTGGTTACTGTAATTTTTGATAAAAAGAAAGTCCATCCACGAGAAATAGTGGCTTCCACGTTTTCGTGCATGTCTTTTATTTCAAGTAAAAAAGGAAGCATCGGTTTCTTTAAAAACAATCTTAATAGTTTTTGTCCTGTTGTTAACTTTTGATTAATCATGCCCACCTGCTCCCCTTGATCATTGTATACTTTATAACTATTTTCAAACTTGAAAAAGTTAACTTTCTCGTCAATAAAATAATTGTTGGATTCAAAAAAATTATTGTTCATGGTTTTTTAATTTATATAAATATAATATAAAATTATTTAATACATGTGTTCAATTATAAAAGAAGAGGCCCGTATTGGGCATCTTGAAAATATTTATTGAAAGTTTTAAAGAGCTAAAATTTTATTACGATTTAAAACTTTGCAGGAGTTCCAAATTTTGGAATACTCTTTTTAATAAACAATCTTAAATGTTCATTGCTTGTTGCTAAGTCTTCCTTGCGTAAGTACATCATGTGACCACTTCTATATCCTTCCCAACTCATACGGTCTTTTATTTTGCCAGCTGGATCCATTTGCCACATATTATATTTTGCATTAAAATAATCACAAGCGCCATCATAATATCCCGACTGCACTAGTAAATGCAAGTATGGATTTTCCATCATTGCCAAACGAAGGTCCTCTCCGGTTTTGTTATTGGTATTGTCCCAAGGAAAAGTAGGTCCAAAAATATAATAGTTCAAATCGGTCTTATAACCCAAAATATCTCTTAGGTATATATTAATAGCTGGCGTAAAAGAGTGTTCCCAACTCGTTAACTCGGCATTATAATCGGGACCATTACCTGCATCTTTTTTATCAATACCAATATAACGTGAATCTAAACGACCCACTGTTTTACCTTGATCACGCAACAACTCTTTCCAGAAAAAATCAAAAGGAATTTCTAAGTTTTGTTGTGTTACTGCAGTTTCACTTAATCCAATATATTTTGCTAATTTTTTGGTAATTGCTAATTTTTGATCTGCTTCAATATTCCACCCTTTTGTAATTGCAGGCAGCAATTCATTTAATGTAAACGATTCCACTTCAGGTAAAAATGCAGTCAGGTCCTTACTTTGCAAATCGGCAGGTAATTTTTTATGATACCATGCAGTTGCTGCCATATAAGGAACGCGTAATGCAGCGCTAGCAGGGCCTTCACGCTTAATGCCTAAATCGGTTGGAGATACCAATATTACTCCATTTAAAAACATCCAATGTTTATTTTGTAATTCTAATGACAAGCCAGAAACACGTGTTGTACCGTAACTTTCTCCAATTAAGAATTTGGGAGAAGCCCATCTTTTATTTCTGCCCACAAATGTATTAATCCAATCTGCTAAATATTTTACATCGGCATTCACTCCAAAAAATTTAGAAGTAGGAACAGATTTATCCACGATTCGAGAAAATCCTGTGTTTACTGGGTCTACGTATACAATATCGGCAACATCTAAAATAGATTGATTATTATCCTCTATACCATATGGTTGGATTGGATATCCTTCGTCATCTATTTTTAATTTTTTAGGACTTGTGTATCCTAAGTGCATCCATACACTAGCAGTACCCGGACCACCATTAAATGAAATCATTAAAGGGCGCTCATCTTTATTTACCACATCCGTTCTTTCATAATATACATAATACAATCCAGCAATGGCTTTGCCATCCTCGTCCCAAACAGGAATGGTACCCGAAACCACTTTATAAGGTACTTTTTGACCTTTAATGGTTACCTCTCCTTTAGCTTCTGTTTTGGCGTCCAAGGAAAGCTCTCTTTTAAATGTTGGATTTTTATCCTCTTGTTTAGCTACTGGTTTTGCACCCTCTTCGCTTGGTCTTTGTGCTTGCGCGAACAAATTGGTTACTAAGAACAAGGCAAGCCATAATTTCTTTTGCATATTTCAATTTTTAAATAGTAAGTATTATGATAGATAAATATACGGCATAATTTAATTAAATTTGAGCATGTCAACCGGTTTGAAAAAAGTAATCATTTTAGCAGCGCCATCTGGGGCTGGAAAAACAACAATTACTAAATATTTATTGGAACGTTTCCCGCGTTTAGCTTTTTCTATATCAGCCACTACGCGCGCGCCACGTGGTGCTGAGCAGGATGGTGTTGAATATCATTTTTTAAGTTTGTCAACATTCGAGGGGCTGATTTATGAAAACGCATTTTTAGAGTATGAACAAGTGTATAAAGGCGTATACTATGGCACCTTAAAATCAGAGCTTGACCGTATTTGGGCATTAGGTAAGGTACCTGTTTTAGATATTGACGTGAAAGGTGCGATTCGGGTACAAGAACAATTAGGAGAAAAAAGTTTGTCCATATTTATTATGCCGCCTTCTATTGAAGCATTGAAAGAAAGATTATTAAATAGAAAAACTGAAAACGAAGAAAGTATAAAAACAAGGATTGATAAAGCCGAATATGAAATTAGTTTTAGCAATCAGTTTAATAAGGTTGTAAAAAATGATGTTTTAGAAACTGCTTGTTCAGATACGGCAAACATATTAATGAACTTTTTAGGGCCCGATTTCACAAAATAATTATTTACCACTAAAATTTACAACTATGTCTTTGCAAGGAAAAACAGTGTTTATAACCGGAGGTAGCAGGGGCATTGGAAAAGCCATTGCTTTAAAATTAGCGAGTGCGGGTGCAAATATTGTAATTGCAGCCAAATCGGTTGAAGAAGATTCGCGTTTAGGAGGTACGATATTTTCTGCCGCTGCTGAAGTAGAGGCACTAGGTGTAAAAGCTTTGGCAGTACAAGTGGATATTAGAGACGAGGCGCAAATTGCCAAAGCTATTCAACAAACGGTAGATAAGTTTGGAGGTATTGATATTGTAATTAATAATGCATCGGCAATTCAATTAACAGATACGCAAGGGACGCCTAGTAAAAGATTTGATTTAATGCATAGCATTAATGTTCGTGGTACTTTTTTGGTTGTGCAACATGCTTTGCCTTATTTAAAAAAATCCACACACGCACACATTCTTACATTGTCGCCCCCCATTAATTTAGATCCAAAATGGATTGGGCCACATATTGCGTACACTATTTCAAAATATGATATGAGCATGATGGCCATTGGATGGGCACATGAATTAAAAGACGATGGTATTGCTTCAAACGCTTTGTGGCCGCGCACTACCATTGACACCGCTGCAGTGAGAAATTTATTAGGCGGTGAAATGTTAGCCAACATGAGTCGCACTCCTGCGATACTGGCTGATGCTGCTTTTTATATTTTGTCAAAAGAAAATTTAGCCTATACGGGTAAAACATTTATCGACGAAGAAGTAATGGCGGCCGAAGGAATCACCGATTTATCGGGTTATTCAGTAATACCTGGCGCACAATTATATACCGATTTATTTTTATAAAATTTTTATCAAACATTATAATTATTTACATGAAACAATTTTTGATTTTTGGGTTAATGTTGGTTGCATTAAATAGCAATGCACAAAAAAAGACGAAACTTGATCCTAATGCCGCTGCAATTAATGCAAACAAAGAAGCCGTTATGAAATCATTAACGGCAAATTATGAAGCAGATAAAACTACTGCATTACAAATTTGGGATTTTGCGGAAGTAGGTTATAAAGAAAATAAAAGTGCTGCTTTACATGTACAGCATTTAAAAGATGCAGGCTTTACTGTTGAAACGGGTGTTGCAGGCATTCCAACATCTTTTGTAGCTACTTATGGTTCCGGCAGTCCGGCTATTGGTATTTTAGCAGAATATGATGCATTACCAGGTCTTGCACAAAACGCTGTACCTGAAAAATCGGGCATTGCTGGAAAAAATGCAGGACATGGTTGTGGTCACCATTTGTTTGGAACAGCTAGCGTTTCTGCAGGTATTGCAATTAAAGAATTAATTGCAAGCGGAAAATTAAAAGGCACCATTAAAGTATATGGTTGCCCTGCAGAGGAAGGGGGAAGTGGTAAAGTATTTATGGTACGCGCTGGTTTATTTAATGATTTAGATGCTGTCATTCATTGGCATCCCGATGATGTGAATGCAGTTTCTACCACCAGTGCATTGGCAAACAAATCTGCTAAATTTAAATTCTATGGTATTTCGGCACATGCTGCAGCGCAGCCAGATCAAGGAAGATCGGCATTAGATGCAGTTGAAGCAATGGACAATATGGTTAACATGATGCGTGAGCATATACCACAAGAAACAAGAATTCATTACGTAATTACCAGTGGTGGAAAAGCACCAAATGTAGTGCCCGATTTTGCAGAAGTATATTATTATGTGCGTCATCCAAAGCGCAAGGATGTAGTGGAGATTTTTGATAGAGTGGTAAAAGCAGCAGAAGGCGCAGCATTGGGTACAGGCACTTCAATGAAGTATGATATAATTGGTGGTACTCATGATTTATTAATTAATAAATCGCTTGCCGAAGTAATGCAATCCAATTTAGAAAAAGTAGGTGGTGTAACTTATTCCGATCAAGAAAAAGCATTTGCTAAAAGTATTCAGCCCAGCTTTATTGGTGCACCAGTAGATGTAGCTACGGCAGGAACCGTTAGACCTTTGAGTTATGTAAATGAAGGCAACAATGGATCTACCGATGTAGGTGATGTTAGCTATGCAAAACCAACAGTAGGGTTAAGAGCTGCTACCTGGGTACCTGGTACACCTGCGCATAGCTGGCAAGCTGTGGCAAGTGGTGGAACAGAAATTGGGACAAAAGGAATGTTAGTAGCGAGTAAAACAATGGCTTTAACTGCAATTGATTTAATGAGTAATCCTGCATTGATTCAAAAAGCAAATGAAGAATTTAAAGCAAGCATTGGCGATTATAAATACAAAGCATTGTTAGGCGACATAAAACCAGCTTTGAATTATCGCGACTAAATATCTCGATTGAGTTTACTGATTAAAAGATAAAAAAGGCCACTCGTTTGAGTGGCCTTTTGGTTTTATTTTAGTTACTGCGCCCGTTTATATGGCGAAGATGCAAAAGCATCTGATGTTTCAAAAAATACTAGAAGAAATAAATAAAAGTTTACTTTTCTAAAAGCATTTATTTATGGGACTCTGGGCGCATTTGCGGGAAGAACAATACGTCTTGAATAGACGGTTGATTTAACATCATCATACACAAACGATCTATTCCAATTCCTGAAGCCACATGGCCACATCAGGGGCAAACCTGTCGGCAATAAATGCCTCCCACACGGGAGCTGTCGCCTCTGGATCATAGAAGTACGATGTCTTGTGCCTTGCCAAAAAGCTCGGATCATGCCCATCGCACTGGCCTGTCTCGACATCGACCGCACCGTTTTGGCACACGATCACGTCAGGTGCC
>JALQXE010000167.1 GCA_023263235.1 Sediminibacterium sp.
ATCCATGGTAAAAGAAGTACGATCCCAATCTAAACTACAGCCCATCTTTCTTAACTGCTGTAAAATGATGCCTCCGTATTTTTCTTTCCACTCCCAAGCATAGGTTAAAAATTCTTCTCTAGATAAAGATGATTTTGCAATCCCTCTTTCTCTTAACATGGCAACCACTTTTGCCTCGGTTGCGATAGAAGCATGGTCGGTTCCTGGCACCCAACAAGGATTCATTCCCTGCATGCGAGCGCGACGCACTAGTATATCCTGAATGGTATTGTTCAAGCAATGACCCATGTGCAAAACCCCCGTTACATTAGGTGGAGGAATGACCACCGTATAAGCCGGTTTGTTATTGGGCTCACTATGGAAATAACCTTGGTCTATCCAATGCTGATACCATTTGGTTTCTACTTCACCGGGGATGTAATTTTTGCTCAGTTCCATGCTTTCTTTCTTTACCTAAATTGAGCCACAAAAATAAGGAAAAGCCACAAGCTTATTTTGACAAAAATGTCCGAACTTGGCCCCCAATGGAATTTGCTGTAGTAGATATTGAAACCACTGGCGGGTTGCCCCAATCACATGGGATCACCGAGATAGCTATTGTTATTCACAATGGGGTGGAAGTGACAGGTAAATACGTCACCCTCATTAATCCAAAGCAAAAAATACCCCCGTTTATTGTAAATATGACTGGTATAAGTGACGAAATGGTGTCCACCGCTCCCTTGTTTGAGGAAGTAGCTCCCCAAATATTTAATTTATTACAAGGACGCGTATTTGTAGCCCATAATGTGAGTTTCGATTATGGCTTTGTACATTATTTACTCAACCATCACGGATATGCATGGTCTGCACCTAAACTTTGCACCATTCGATTAAGTAAGAAAGTGTTTCCAGGATTATTAAAATATGGCTTGGGTTCTTTAACACGTGATTTAGGAATCCGCATTGAAGGTCGCCACCGAGCTTGGGGTGATGCAGAAGCAACTGCCAAAGTGCTTACCATGGCGATTGAAAAAGAGGGGATGGATCCTATTCATCATATCTTGAAAAAGAAAGAGCCTCGCAAAAAAATAACGCCGCCTAATACTCCGCTGTAATACCCGTATAATTTTGCGGGGTAATTTGTTTTAATTCTTTTTTCAAAGCAGCAGTAACTTTCAATCCATCAATAAATTTATGCATGGATTTTTTATCTATCTTATTGTTGCCTCTTGTTAAATCTTTCAAAGCCTCGTAAGGATTTGGATATTTTTCACGACGTAAAATAGTTTGAATGGCTTCCGCCACCACCGCCCAGTTATTTTCCAAGTCGGCTTGTATTTTATCCTCGTTTAAAATTAATTTACCCAATCCTTTTTCTAAGGAATTAATTGCAATCGCAATATGCCCCACTGGCACACCTATATTTCTCAATACGGTAGAGTCTGTTAAGTCTCTTTGTAAGCGGCTTATAGGTAATTTGGCAGCTAAATGCTCTAATAAAGCATTGGCAATGCCTAAGTTGCCTTCGGCATTTTCAAAATCAATTGGATTTACTTTATGAGGCATCGCACTAGAACCAACTTCGCCTTTTTTAGTTTGTTGCTTAAAGTAATCCATAGAAATATAGGTCCAAATATCGCGTGACAAATCAATAAGTATATTATTGATTCTTTTTAGATTGTCGCAATGCGCGGCAAAGTTATCGTAGTGCTCAATTTGCGTGGTAAACTGCATTCTTTGTAAACCCAAAATATCTTCCACGAATTCATTACCTAAGGAAACCCAGTTCTTTTTTGGGTATGCGATATGGTGTGCATTAAAATTTCCGGTAGCACCACCAAATTTTGCAGCATAAGGGATGGCAGCAAATAATTCAATTTGATTATGTAAGCGCTCAACAAATACCATTACTTCCTTTCCTAAAGTTGTAGGTGAAGCGGGTTGCCCATGGGTGCGTGCTAATAATGGTACTTTTTTCCATTGCTTAGCAAATTGATATAATCGGTTTTGCAAATTGATTAAAGCTGGTAATGTGTTATTTTCCATAGCGTCCTTCCAACTTAATGGAATCGCAGTATTGTTTATATCCTGAGAAGTTAAACCAAAATGAATCCATTCTTTTAACTCGCTCGCTTTATTGGCGTCTAAAATTTCCTTTAAAAAATATTCAACTGCTTTTACATCATGATTGGTAGTAGCTTCAATGGTTTTAATTTTTTTCGCATCTTCCTCTGAAAAATGATCAACTACAGCCAATAATGCTTTTCTTAAAGTTGGGGTTACTTTAAAAAATTGCTTGTCCGCTAAAAACAAAAAATAGTGGACTTCCACCAGCACCCTGTATTTAATTAAGCCAAATTCTGAAAAATAGGCACTTAATTGGGTCGTTTGTTTGTGGTATCGACCGTCGATTGGGGAGATAGCGCTAAGTTGTGACATATTGATTGCTTTAAACAATTGGTTTTTGATATCTTTGCGCAAAGTTAATTCAATTGGAGAGAAAGTGGCGCATTGGGGCGGTAAGTTATTTAAACACCCGTCCATTATTATTGGGTTTAGAGCAGTCTGGCTTAATGGCCGAGATTGAATTGGCAAAGGACTACCCAGCTAAAATCGCACAGGATTTATTAAATGGCACCATTGATATGGGCCTTGTTCCGGTAGCCATTATTCCTTTGTTAAAGGAGGCACATTTGGTTTCTAATTATTGTATTGGGTCCAAGGGGGATGTGGCCAGTGTTTGTATTTTTAGCCAGGTACCCATGGACCAAATAGAAAAGGTTTACCTAGATTATCAAAGTAGAACTTCGGTGCAGTTGGCGCGAATATTATTGCAACAGTTTTGGAAAAAAGAAGTTGAATTTATTAAAGCAGAAGAAGGATATATACAAAATATAAAAGGGAATACTGCGGGTGTAATAATTGGTGATCGTGCGTTAGTTGCACGAGCCCATTTTTCATACATTTATGATTTAGCAGGTGCCTGGGTGCAGCATACTGGTAAGCCATTTGTTTTTGCAACATGGATTGCCAATAAACCTATTCATCCCGCATTTATGGAAGCTTTTGACAAAGCCAATGCTTTTGGTTTAGCGAATTTACAAGAGGTGATTGCTGCGATACCAGCTTCGGAGCAAGTATATGATTTACATACTTATTATACTCAAAATATAAGTTATGCATTTACAGGTGAAATGAAAGCGGGTATGAACTTGTTTTTAGAATCGCTTTAAAATCTTGATATTTTTCTTTTCCAAGAAATCAAAAAACATATTGGTAAGTTCCGGAGCCGGTTTAATAAAATAAACCATGCCGTAAAAAACAATTATAAATACAATACTTCGCAATATGCCATCAAAAATAAAATTTTCCAAATGAGGCGTAAGGCTTAATACAAATACAACAATGCAAAATGAAATCAACAACAAGAGGTGTTTAAATTGATATGGTTGAAACTTAAATTTGTAGTACAGAAATAAAAAGCGAATTAGATTAAATACAAAAAGGGTGCCTAAATTAGAAATGGCGAGCCCCGTTAGTCCAAAGTGTTTAATAAGGATAAAATTTAAAGGGATTGCAGTGGTAATAAATACAAGGTTTGAAATAAAATCAAACTTCCAATAGTTAGAAGTGCCAATAATGGCGCCATTCATACCCGTACTCATATCAATTAATTTCCCCAATCCAAGAATTAGAAACAAATTAAACAAAGGCGAAAAGTTAGAGGCGTTTTTATGGCTTACCCAGTTCATGAATTCAATTAAGCTTGACATGTTTAATAGGATGAGTCCGTATAAAAAGCATGCTATAAGCATAAGGTTTGAAACACTTTTAGTATATATGTCATTAATGTTTTTTAAGTTTTTCACCCTCCATGATTCAGATAAAATGGGCACACTAATGGATAGAATACTGCGTTGAGGTATTTCTATGATGGTGGCCAAGTAAACAGCTATGGTGAAAATACCAGCGTCACTTAATCCTTTGAGTCCAACAATTAAGAAAGTGTCATTTGTTTTTGCAAGAATATTAAAAAATTGACCAGCAAAAAGAAACAATGAAAAATTAATCATCCTTCCTTTTAATCTTTTTGTCACGGAGCTAATAGCAACTAAATTAAATCTCCATTCACCGGATTTAACCAAACTAATACCTAAAATAATTACTGGCAATAAATAGGTGAAGCTAAAAAGAAGGATAAAGATTTTAAAATTAACAATGCCCAACCCATATAACAAAATCAATGCACTATTTAATATTCTAACCAAGGTTTCTTTAATGAAATTTGTAACCACTGTTTTTTTGATGGTCCAAGAAAATGCCTCCATCCAAGTAAATACTATGAATAGTAAAGTAAATGGGTAAATCACATTAAAATGCTCGACCAATGAAGGGGACTTACCTAATTTTCTTATAATAAATTCTTTATTATAAAATCCTACCAATATTAGTAAAGAGAATCCAATAATACCAATAACAAATGTAATTATTGGGAGATCATTTTTTTTATCTGATAAATAATTTTGGTAATAGGGCCCAAACTTGTTAATTATGGGTACGGTTCCAAAAGTACATAAGGCTGCAAGTGTTAAGCCAGTATCTAAAATAGCCCTTGTTAATCCAATTTGCTCTGTATTTAAAAAATAAGGGAATAGTACAAGCATGTTAAAGGCACCAATGATAAATCCTAAAAAGATATATACACTCGATTTGGAGCCTTGTTTTTGAATTATTCCCATTTGATTTTATTATCCGTCTAAAATTATTGAAAATTTTTTATATCAAAGGTTGTTTAAAGTAGTATTCAGTCCAATTTTAGTTATTTTCGTAAGATAATTGAATGCTATGTTAAGGAGAATAGAGGAAATTTTGCAAAGTATTGGGTTGGATTTAGTAAAAGTGCTTAAAAACTTAACTGATCTGCCTTTTTATTTTCGCAAATATAAAACCTTAAAAGCGCATAAAGGAAATGACAATTTGTTCCCTTTTGGTAAATGGTATCCAAAACTTAGGGAGTGGAAAGAACAAGGGGGCGTAGCAAATGGGCATTATTTTCATCAGGATTTATTTGTTGCTCAGCAAATTTGTAAGCATAATCCCAAAAGACATATTGATATTGGTTCGTTAGTAGATGGTTTTGTAGCGCATGTGGCTGCTTTTAGAGAGATAGAAGTATGGGATATTCGTGCAATTGATTCAAAAGTGCATAATATGCGTTTTTATCAGGCCGATTTAATGCAGCTTCCCAATGAGTTAATATCATCCACTGATTCAATTAGTTCATTGCATGCTATTGAACATTTTGGATTGGGACGTTACGGCGATCCAATAGATTACTTTGGGTATAAAAAAGCTATTGAAAACATTCATGCAATACTACAACATGGAGGCAGATTCTATTTCTCCGTACCTATTGGCCCCCAAAGAATTGAATACAATGCACACCGTGTATTTTCTTTGAGCTATTTGTTTGAGTATCTCTCTACTTATTTTAAAATTGAACATTTATCAATAGTAGATGATAATGGAGATTTTCATAGACAGGTGACCATTACGGAAGAAGGAATTGCCAATAATTATGGTTGCCACTATGGTTGCGGCATTTTTGAATTAATTAAGAAGTAAGTAATCATTCATTAATTGGTTATTACGGAATAACATGCATGTAAGACTATGTTAAATCCCGAGTAATTGCTGGTAGTTAACATTAAAATGTGCCAAGCTATATTTTTCCGAAACCAATGTCCTTGCATTGTTGCTGATTAATTCAAGTTGCATAGTTGGTAATTGACTTATTCGCACTAAGTTGTCAAATGTTTCTTGAATTACCGATAAATTATTGTTTTGAACCAGGAAGCCATTTTCGTTATTTATGACTAATGGAAGGTCGCCAACCTCTGTAACGATGGGTATACATCCGTTTTGCATGGCCTCGAGTATTACCAAAGGCATACCTTCGGTGGAAGATAATAAGATGATAAAATGAGCTGCTAGGTATTTGGCATTTAATATTTCCTTGTCATTAATCATGCCTGCTAATGTTACATAGTTGCTTGCATCTGCGGGGATATATTCCGCTACATCGCCAATAATTTCAAACTCAAAGGGAAGTTTGTTTTCTTTTGCTTTTTTGGCTACACTAATAATTTCGGAAATGCGTTTTTCCTCACTTCCTCTGCCCACATATATCACTTTAAATGGCTTAGCCCAACTTTTGGTGATTGAATTTTCTTTCTTGCCACCAATCAATTCTACTGCATTTGGAATATAAACAATACGTTCCTGTAAACTGCTTGGCGCTTGTATGCTTTTATATTGTGCAATATGTTCTTGAATTTTATTTTCACTAATCATTATAGTTTTTGTGTAATAATTGGCAAAGGGTATGCGAATCCATGAAAAACTATTAAAAGAATGAATGAGTTCAAATTGAATTAATGATTTGCTAATCCATGGTGAAATTTTGTATCCAAAATTTGATTGACCATTCAATAGGGTTGCCTGATCTTTATTAATACGCGCTGCATAATATCCACGTGCTATTAAATTAAGAGGGAGTCTTATGATATTGTTATTTGTAAAAGTACTTGCAATTTCAATGTCAATGCCAATTGCTTTAAATGCATTAAAAAATCCTTCGTTATTTGAAATACGAGTAAATACAATTACTACTTTTTTCCCTTTAGCGAGTTGGGCTATTTGTAAATGAATTTTTTCGGCACCTCCTAAATGGAAAAAAGGAAAGAAAAAATAAAAATCATATTGATTTTTTTGCCCCTTAACTAAATGCGCAATTTTACCCAATACTATAAAAGGGAAAATAAAAATGTTTTCCAGTTTTCGCTTTAATATATATAGACTGTAATTCATTTACCTTGCTTTATTAAATGATTTTAGTGTCTTTCCAATACCCATCAACACATCTATAATGATGCTAAGGCTTACAGCTCCTACAAAATTGCTAAACTTTGTATTTGACATGCATTTTTTTACAAATCTATATTTAACACCTGCTTGCTGAAAGTAAAAGTTCTTTTTTCTAATAGCAGTTTGTGTAATTGACTTTGATTGCACCCTATAATACAGCAATGGCTCATTTAATTTAGCGATGTTGTATTTATTCGCAATAACGCGAAGCCATAAGTCGTAATCCTCGTAATTTTTTTGCGTGGGGTCGTATAATAAAGATTTTGCAATTTCGGCACGCATACATATACTAGGATGAATGATACAATTTTCCCAAACCAGTGCTTTTTTAATTTCTTGTGGAGTGTTGGTATTTAGTTCAAGCTCCCAATTGGCAGTAGGTTTTAAAATGTCCTCTTCAAAAAAAGTAGCATGAGAACCTACAACTGCAATATTTGGATTATCGATCAAAAACTGAACCTGTAATTGAATACGATTTTTAAATGCAATATCGTCGGCATCCATTCTTACTAAATATTGACCCTTTGCAATTGTGATTGCCTCGTTTAAGCTGGCAATTAAACCCTTGTTTTTAGAATGCTTTATACATAAAATTCTTGCATCCGAAATGGCATCAATAATATTTTGAGAAGCATCGGTAGATCCATCGTTGATTATGATAATTTCAAGGTGGGTATATGACTGTTCAAGAATACTATTTAAGGATTCCTTTAAGAATTCCTCAGCATTGTATACTGGCAGTATTACGGATATTAATGGGTCTAATACCATAGTCTTGCGTTCACCTTATTTAAATATTGAAGCGTACTATAAGATAAAGCTGTTCTCTTATATTTATTGGGGATGCTGAAAATATCCTTCCATGTTTTTAAAAATCCAATAATATCCAATTTGCTATTCTTCAAATAATATAGCGACCACATAAATGCGGTGGTCGCAACATATCCTTTGGGTAAATAGGTATATGCTACAATAGTTTTATTAAGCCACATGCCTTTAATTTTATCTATATTGGGCTGTCTTCCTTCTGGGGACTCTTTATGTAACATGGTAACACCCGCGTTGTATTCAATCTGGTAGCCTGCATTTAATATGCGATAACTCAAATCATATTCCTCCATGCCATAAAAAAACTGAGAGGGGTAGAAGCCAACTTCTTCCATTACTTTTTTTCTTACAACGTGAGCGCCTCCTGCAAAATAATAGGTTTCAAAATTTGGAAGGTTTTTGTATTTTTCAAATTGTTTATGCGGGAATGCATTTGTTTGTATTTGCCTATTTTGATAATATTCCACTTTTAAAGAAACAATAGCAGTTTTTGGTTTTGCGGCAAATAATTGATTGATTGTTTGTAATGCATTTTTTTCGACCAGTTCACAATCATCATCTAGCATCAATAACAATGGTGCAGTAGCTTGTTGTATAGCAAAGTTTCTTCCTTTTGAAACGCCCAGGTTTTCAGTTGATTCAATATATTTAAAAGGAACTTCTTTGTGGGTTTTAATAAAATTTTTAACAACCGTGTAATCGGAAGTGGAATTGTTATTTAACATTATCACTTCTTCCAAAAATTGATCCTTATCATCCATATCCACAATATTTTTAGCCAAGGCCAACATGTCGTCGGGACGATTGTAAGTGATGATGATAATGGCAATATTGTTCATTGTTATTGTAAGGTGTATTCTTGGTAAAAATAATTAAAATAATCGAGTTCGCTCAGCTTCCTAAGCATTAACTTCGTACTGGAAACGTATATAAAGTATTATGATTATTGTTAAAATTTATGGGGGAATGGCCAATCAGCTTTTTCAATATGCTGCTGGCTATGCTTTGGCTTTACATCATACAGTGCCCCTTAAAATAGATATAAGATATTTTCAAGAAAACAATAATGACACCAAAAGATCCTTTGCGCTAGACCAATTCTCCATTGACTACGAAATAGCTAGTCAAGAAGAAATTGACCAGGTTTTTAAATTTAGATTTATAGACTATGCTTGGAATAAGATACTACCTTTTTCAAAAAAGAAATTTTATGGGGAAAAGAAGCCTGGGTTTAACGAATCTTTTTTTGACCTTCCTGGTAATATTTATTTACGAGGTTATTTTCAGTCCGAGCTATACTTTATCAACTGTAAGCAATCGCTTCTTGAGCAGTTTATTTTAAAGACAGCACAGTTCCCACAATTAAAGTCTTTAGCTGCAACAATGTCAAATAGCCAAGCTGTGGCATTGCATATTAGGTTAGGGGATTATTTAAATCCTACTTTATCAAGTATAATGGCGCCATTTGATTTGCATTATTATAAAAAGGCAATTGAGTATTTTCAACAGAATCTGATTCATCCTACATTTTATGTTTTCTCCGATGAAATCCAATTTGCCAAGGAACTACTTAAGGTGGAAGCAGATATTATTTTTGTAGATGCCCAAATGACAAAAAATGCGACCGAGGATTTTTATTTAATGCAATCCTGTCAACATCAAATTATTGCTAATAGTACATTTAGTTGGTGGGCGGCTTACTTAAACCAAAATGTAAATAAAATAGTAGTAGCACCTCAAAAATGGTATAAAGCACATTTTGGAGATGCTACTCATTTATATCCTAAAAACTGGATTGCCTTATAATTGCTAAATTTTATTTTGTTTGTTTGGATCTGTATTCTTTTATCCAAGTTCCAATTAATAATAAAATAAGAAGTATGGTCAACCACTCACATATTTGAGCATATTTAATATAGCCATAATAGGCGTCAGGCTTGAACTCAAATTTAATGGTATGTGCACCTTCAGGTACTACCAATGCTCGTAATAAATAATTTGCTTTTAAAATAGGAGCTTCCTTATTGTCAATATAGGCTTTCCAGCCTTTATCGTAATATATTTCACTAAAGACAGCTAATTGTGTATTCTTTGAATTGGTTTGGTAAGCAAGTGCATCATTTGATTTTGAAGTCAACTTAATGGTAGCAGTTGAATCTATGCCATTAATTACTTTTAAGCTTTCTTGGTTTGCTACATTCATTACCGCGGAATCTTTGGTATTCAAGTTGGTCAATGCATTCATTTCTGCGGAAGGATCTTTAACCAATTGTATGCCTTTTACAAACCATGCGGAACCAAGAGCGTTAGGGTTTTCATTAAAATTCTGGTCATCGTAAACAAAATATTTAGTATTTAGCATATTAAATATGCCATTAGGATTTGGATTAGAATAAAATTGGTTGTCTATTAAATCCTGGTATAAACTTAATTTTGCAGGGTTGTATCCTCCAATATTATTAAAGAAGTAAGAACTAATTGCACTATTAAATTGTCCTCTATCTCCTCTCATATCAATTACTCTAAAGTCAGATTTATCTTCTTGGATTTTTTCTTCAACTGACCTTGGGCTAAAAGAAGTCTCGCTAACTTCCATTTTATCTACAAATTTATCAGAGTTTAAATATTGATTATTTACACCCATTAGGTCAACTAAAGAAATTAATGTTAAAATTATTAAAAGTGGATTAAATTTCAATGCCTCAATTTTGTTCTTAATAAAAATCCATAGCAATGTTATTAGTATAACAGTGTATAATATTGATCTGATAATACTATTAAAAGCAAGTGATTGTCTTTCGGATTTTAATTCATTAAAAAAGCCAGACAATACACCATTGGATTCAATTGCAAATTTTTTGTTTAAAATAGTTGTAAAATCAGAATTGAAATAAAACAAAATAACTACTATAAATAAACCTCCTGATACATAAATAGTTTTTTTGAATGCAGGAGTCAGTTTATTTGTATTTTCTTTTTTAGTCACTTCAATTAATCCAAGTACTGCAGTAAAGTTTGTTAAAAATATCTGAATCACACTAATCATACTTGGAGCCCTGAACTTATTATAGATTGGTAAGTGATCTAACATCCAATAATTAAATCCACTCATATATTTGCCGTAACTTAATAATACAGTAAATATAAAAAGTGATAGTATCCAAATGCTATGCTGCTTTTTAATAATAAATAATGAAAAAATAGCTAAAATGAATATTATTATACCTGCATAAACTGGACCCGCAGTGCCTTCATTTATACCACCCCAATAATAGCTAAATTGGCCAGTATTTTGTAAGTCATTTAATAATTCTGGAGATATTTTTGATTGCTTTATAGCATCAATT
>JALQXE010000057.1 GCA_023263235.1 Sediminibacterium sp.
AAGATGTCGCTGAAAATCGCCAAGTAGGAGATGCAACAACCCTTGCTGATCCAAATGTAGCACCAATTAAAACGGCAAAAGAAATTGAAACTATATTGCCGCACCGTTATCCATTTTTATTGGTAGATAAAGTAATAGAAATGACGGATGATACTATTGTAGCAGTAAAAAATGTCACTTTCAATGAGCCACATTTTATGGGACATTTTCCAGGAAATCCTGTAATGCCAGGTGTATTACAATTGGAGGCATTAGCGCAATGTGGTGGAATACTTTGCATTAGTTTGCAAGAACCGGGTTTGGATTTTGATACTTATTTCTTAAAAATAGATAATGCAAAATTCAAAGCAATGGTTGTGCCAGGTGACTCATTAATTTTAAAAATGGAAATGACTGGGCCTATTCGTCGTGGTATTTGCGAAATGCGCGGCACGGTATATGTGAACGGCAAAGTGGCTACCGAAGCCGACTTAGTTGCACAGGTAGTTAAAAGAGCAGAATAAAAAATTATAAACATGACGCATCCATTTACTTATATCGATCCTAATGCAAAAATTGCACCCAATGTAAAAATTGACCCATTCACAGTAATTCATGGTGATGTGATAATAGGTGAAGGCACTTGGATAGGCAGTAATGTGACCATAATGAATGGCACTAAAGTTGGAAAAAATTGTCGCATATTTCCTGGCGCAGTAATTGGCGCCGATCCACAAGACTTAAAATTTAACGGAGAAAAAACGTCCGTGGAAATTGGAGACGGCACCACTATTAGAGAATTTGTTACCATTAACCGTGGCACATCAGACAGATGGATTACAAAAGTGGGCAACAACTGTTTAATTATGGCGTATAGCCATATTGCACACGACTGTATTATTGGAAACAATTGTATTTTAAGTAATAGTGTACAAATTGCTGGCCACGTTACATTAGGTGATTATGCTTGGATTGCGGGAGTGAGTGCTGTACATCAATTTGTGAACATAGGACAACACGCATATATCGCAGGAGGTAGCTTGGTGAGTAAAGATGTACCTCCTTATATCAAAGCAGTGCGCAATCCTTTGAGTTATGGCGGCGTAAATAGTGTTGGACTAAAGCGCAGAGGTTTTGATTTAGAAAAAATAAATCACATCTTAGATATTTACCGTTATATTTTTAATAAAGGAATGAATACTACACAAGCACTGGAATTTATTGAAGAGGAATTGCCTGCAACTGATGAACGCGATGAAATTGTAACTTTTATTAGAGAAAGTGGTCGAGGTATTATTAAACGTTTTGGTAAAGGTGTTGTAGAAGAAGATTAATTATGTTACAAATAAGCCTCCAAAAAGCGGGTAAGCGATTTAACAAGGAATGGATTTTCAGAGACCTTGACTATACCTTTGAAATGGGGCAACATTATGCCTTAATTGGCAACAACGGTTCTGGTAAGAGCACTTTATTACAAACTATTTCAGGATACGCCACTTTATCAAAAGGAAAAATTGATTGGGGCAACTTTAACGCCGAAAATATATTTCAACAAATAAGTTTGGCTGCACCCTACTTGGAATTGGTTGAGGAATTCACCACCCAAGAACAATTTGAATTTCATGAGCGCTTCAAATCTTTAAGAAAGGATTTGACTATATCGCAAATCATAGAGATGATTGGATTAAAGACGGCAACCCATAAGCAAATAAGATATTTTAGTAGCGGAATGAAGCAAAGATTAAAACTGGCATTGGCTATTTTTGCCGAGTCTCCGATACTTTTATTAGATGAACCTTGTAGTAATTTAGATAAGGAAGGTTATGCCCTTTACGATGAATTAATTCATAAATATGCATTGCATAAATTAATTATCGTAGGTAGTAATGATACACAGGAATATGCCTTCTGCAAACATCAAATTAATTTGATGGATTATAAAGTAGCTGAAAATAATGAATAGGCACTGCCTACAAATTAATCTACTAGCTCCTACTAGCAATTAACAAATTCAAATCAGTAAACTTAAGTTGGAATTTCTCGCTTATGTAAAAATCGGTAAGCGCCCCTTTGTATAAATAAATTCCTTCTCTTAAATGTACTTGTTGCCAAATTATTTCTTCCAAGCCCCCCATATCTCCAACTTGGATTAACAAAGGCATTAATACATTGCTAATAGCCTGACTAGCAGTTCTTGCAAAACCACTAGGAATATTTGGAACTCCATAATGAATTACATTGTGCTTGGTAATAACAGGATGTTCATGATTGGTAAGTTCACTGGTTTCAAAACAACCACCTCTATCAATAGCTACATCAATGATAATGCTACCAGGACGCATTGCAGCCACCATTTCTTCGGTTACAACAATAGGCGCTCTTCCAATTTCATTTCTTAGCGCACCAACAGCTACTTCACATGTTTTTAATTGCTTTGCTAAAATTTTAGGTTCTAATACGCTGGTCCAAACTCTTTGACCTAAATTATTTTGTAGCCTTTGTAATCTAGAAACATTGTTGTCAAATACTTTAACACTCGCACCCAATGCCAATGCATTGCGAGTAGCAAACTCTCCAATAATGTCCGCGCCAATAATCACCACTTTTGTAGGCGGCACCCCACTTATACCCCCTAATAAAACACCCTTGCCCTGATTAAAATTACTTAAGTATTGTCCCGCAATTAACATCACCGCACTTCCTGCAATTTCACCCATACTTCTTAGGATTGGGTAGTTTTGGTTTTCGTCTTTAATATTTTCAATAGCTAAAGCCGTGATTTTTTTAGCTAATAATTTTTCAACCAACTCTTTTTTTAATGCCGACAAATGCAAGGGCGAAATGATGGTTTGGTGCATTTGCAAATAAGGTAAATCGGCTTCCACAGGTGGTGCCGTCTTAACCAATATGGGGCATTTATATACTTCCTCTTTTTCAAAAACAATCCTAGCACCTGCCTCAGCATAATCATGATCGGAATATCTACTGCCCTCGCCAGCTCCAGATTCAACCATAACTTCATGTCCATTTGCTACTAGCACTCCAACGGCATCAGGAATAAGTCCAATTCTATTTTCTTGAAACGCTATTTCCTTTGGGATACCAATTAATAGTGGTTTAGTCCTATGCGGAATATCCAATACTTCTTCCTGGGTTTCATAGGAAAAGGAACTTGAAATTTGAGGCTTAAAGGAACTCATGTCAAAATATTTTTATGAAGTTATAATAATCCTTCTAAGTTCAGGATCTAAAATTTCAATTTGAATGCGAATATGATTCGTTGGCAGCAAATTGGGTGCTTTTTCGGGCCATTCAATAAAACATCTATCTGCTTCATCCATTGCAGCTTCCACCCCTGTTCTGCGCGCTTCGGCCTCGTCTTCCAAACGGTACCAATCCATATGATACACCACTTTCCCTTGAGCATCATATTCATTCATTATAGCAAAAGTAGGACTTGCCACAGCATCCGTTATACCCATTAGTTTGCATATACGTGCTATTAAAGTAGTTTTACCTGCACCCATAGGTGCGTAAAAAGCCCAAATTGGTTTATTTCCAAATTGGCTTAATAGCTGCTCAGCAACATTGTCAATTTGATCTAATGTATAGGTCATTTCCATACTTCAAAGATACACCAACAATTAGAAAGCCAAAATGAGAAATCTTAAAAGGGTCGTACCTTTGTAGTGTAAGCTAATTTACAAGCAACCCGAAATAGAGCGCTATGGAACATGTTCAATTAAAAGTAGACGGAATGAGTTGCACTAACTGTGCACTCTCCATTCATAAATATTTACAAAACCAAGGTGTAGTTGAACCCAAAGTTAGTTTCATGGAAGGCGAAGTGCAATTTGATTTGCCTTCTGAAATTAAAAAAGAAACCCTTGTTAAAGGCATAACAAACTTGGGGTATAAAGTACGTGGACAAGAAGAGGCTGCCCCTGCAAAAAAATGGTTGGATAGTAACAAAGGGCGCGCAGTATTTTGTTTAATATTCACCATTCCATTGGTAGCGCATATGATTCCGGGTATTCATCAAATTCCTGGAATGCATGTGTTCATGAATCCATATGTACAATTGGCCATCACCTTACCGGTATTTATTGTAGGGATGGGTTACTTTGGAAAAAGTGCTTGGAATAGTTTACTCAACGGAATCCCCAATATGAACGTGCTTGTAACTATTGGAGCACTCGCTTCATTTGGATATAGCTTATATGGCACCCTCATTGGGAAAGGCATGGAGTTTGCATACTATGAAACCACTGCTACTATATTAACCCTTGTATTTTTTGGAAATTATTTAGAAGATGCTTCCATTGAATCTACCCAACGTGCATTAAAAGATTTAGTAAAAGCACAAAAGGTAATGGCCAATATGATTGTGTTTGATGAAAATCATAAGGAAATTTTGTTCAGTGTAGAAAGTGATACTTTAAAAGTGGGTGATTTAATTTTAATTAATTCGGGGGAAACCATCCCTATGGATTGCAAAGTATTATGGGGAGAGGCCAATGTAAATGAATCTATTGTTACGGGTGAGAGTGTGCCTGTATTTAGAAAGATGAATGATATATTATTAGGGGGCAGTACCATTGAAAATGGCACTGTGAAAGCTTATGTAACAGCAGTGGGCAATGACACTGTGCTTGCTAATATTTTAAAAATGGTAAAAGCAGCACAAGGTGAAAAACCACCTGTACAAATTTTAGCCGATAAAATTTCTGCCATCTTTGTTCCTCTTGTTTTAAGCATTTCATTAGCCACTTTAATTGGCAATTACTTTTTCGCTCACAATGTAGCAGGAAATCCTATTGGATTTGGAGAAAGTTTATTGAGAGCTATTGCGGTGTTGGTAATCTCTTGTCCCTGTGCCATGGGATTGGCTACCCCAGCTGCTATTGCAGTTGGATTAGGAAGAGGCGCACGCAATGGCATAGTATTTAAAAATGCAAAAAGTTTAGAAACATTTAAAGACATAAAACAGGTGGTGTTTGATAAAACAGGAACACTCACCACGGGTCATTTTGAAATTGCACAATTTAAAATGGCATCCACTGTCAATGATTTGAAGGAGGATGATTTTAAAGCACTGGTTTATTCATTAGAAAGATATTCTAATCATCCCATTGCAAAATGCATTAGTACGCATTGGAAAACAAATAATGCAATCAATTGGGCAAAGATTGAAGAAGTAAAAGGCATGGGTATTCAAGCAACAGACAAAGAAGGTAACGAATACTGGTCGGGTTCCTTTAAAACACTTAAGGATCAAAATTCCGAGGACGGACACAATGTATACATACAAAAAAATGGTGTACTAGTAGGATGGGTAGATGTAACCGATCAAATAAGACCTGAAGCAAAAGAGGTCATTGAAACCCTACACAAACAAGGTGTGCACACGATATTATTAAGTGGTGATAGAAAAGAAAAATGCGAAACGGTTGGAAAAGCATTGGGCATACAAGAAATTATTAGTGAGCAAAGTCCTTCCGATAAACTCAGCAAATTAGATGCCCTTACCGCTAAAGTACCCACTGCCATGGTGGGAGACGGAATTAATGATGCCCCCGCATTGGCTAAAGCTACAATTGGTATTTCCTTGAGCAATGCATCTCATATTGCTATTCAAAGCGCACAGGTTATTTTAATGAATCAGGGTTTAAAAAATCTCCCAATGTCATTGGGATTGGGCCGACGCACCTATGAAACCATTAAGGAAAATTTAGCCTGGGCTTTCTCCTATAACATTATAGCAATTCCGATTGCTGCACTAGGATTATTAGGCACATGGGGTCCTACCTACGGTGCTTTAATTATGGGATTAAGTGATGTGGTTTTAGCCTTAAATTCGCTGAGATTATTTAAGAAAAAGCTAGTGTAACCATTTTTTGAAATCCTTAGTATCCATATTAAAATCCTATTGGGGGTATGATGAATTCAGGCCCCAACAACTTGCAGTAATTGAAACGGTGTTAGCAAAAAAAGACACCCTTACCTTATTACCAACCGGGGCAGGAAAGTCTTTGTGCTTTCAAGTTCCTACCCTTTTTGAAAATGGTATTTGTTTAGTAATTAGTCCCCTCGTTGCACTCATGCAAGATCAGGTAAAGGACTTACAATCTAAAAACATCCCTGCCATTGCATTAGGAGGAAATTTAAGCGAAGAAGCACAGGATGAAATTATAAAAGCAGCAATTCGAGGAAAATATAAATTCATTTATTGTTCCCCCGAAAAACTAGCTCAAAAAGATTTTCAGGAGGCACTGCCAGAAATTAAATTTACCTTATTTGCAATTGATGAAGCACATTGTATTTCACAATGGGGTTATGACTTTAGACCCTCCTACAGAAAATTAGATATGCTCAAAACATTATTTCCGAATATTCCCATCCTGGCTATGACTGCATCCGCAATCCCAACAGTACAGGAGGATATTATGAAGCAACTCGCTTTTAAGCAAACGCATATCATAACGGATAGTTTCCTGAGGCCCAATTTGAAATATAGCATTCAAAAAGTACCCGTAAAAATACATTCACTAAAAAATATTTTAAACACATTATCTGGCAATGCAATTATTTACTGTAATACCCGAAGCAATGTAACGCAGCTCGCTCAATTACTTAATGCTTATGGATACAAAGTAGGTGAATATCATGCAGGCATGAGCATTGAAGCAAGAAAATTGGTTCAATCCAATTGGATGCAAGAAACTACACCAATAGTAGTTTGTACCAGTGCTTTTGGTATGGGCATTAATAAAGGGAATGTACGTGCAGTCATTCATTACGATATTCCAGGCAGTTTAGAACAATATTATCAAGAAGCAGGGCGTGCAGGAAGAGACGGCGCATACGCAGAAGCAACATTATTATATCAACAAAATGATTGGGATTATTGGATAGCGCTACAGGAAAAAAAATACCCTTCTATTGATAGCATCAAAAAAATATTTCAGGACCTAGCCAACTTTGTTCAACTTCCAGTTGGCATGGGAGAGAAACAACAATTTCCATTTGATTTTGAAAGCTTTTGTGCCCGATTCAAATGGGACAAAATAATAGCGCGCAATGCATTAAGCTGGATTCAACAAGAAGGACATATTCGTTTTTCCGAATCCGCTTTCACTCCTTCCATGGTCCAAGTAATAGCAGATAGAAACAGTATTGAACATTTCCAAGAGGCACATAAAGAGTCAGGGGTAGTTTTACAAACATTATTACGCAGTTACGGAGGCATTTTAGACAGTCCTCATTTTATTAATGAACAACTATTGGCCGAATTATTACAAAGGGATATTGCATTTGTAGTAAGGCATTTGCAGTTATTATCAATGCACGGTATGATTAGTTTTGACCAAAAACAAAATCAACCAGTTGTTCAATTTTTATGGAATCGAAGTGCCGCCTCCTATATGAAGCTTGATTTAGACCATTATAAGCTTATGAAAAAAGCATTTATTGAAAGAATAAATCAATTTATAGGCTATTTACAGGGCACCCCCAAAATTTGCCGAAGTGTTTATTTGGCTAAATACTTTGGTGAAAAAGGGGCAAAATCTTGTGGAATATGCGACATTTGTTACAGTACGAAGGATTAGGTAAATTTAACAAAACATTGGAATTGCTTTTTTTAGAAAAAAAACTAAAAATCGTTTCTTTACACAAAGCAATCAATAAAACCAGCAACTATGGAAGATAAGAAAAAATACAAAGTGTTATTGTGCGAGGACGATAGCAACTTAGGATCTGTATTAAAAAACTATTTGGAATTAGACGAGTACGATGTTACTTTAGAACGTGATGGACGTTTGGGGCTTGCAGCTTTTCAAAGAGAAAAATTTGACCTTTGTTTATTAGACGTGATGATGCCACATGTGGACGGCTTCACTTTAGCAGAGGAAATTCGAGATATCGACCCTGATGTGCCGTTGTTTTTCTTAAGTGCCAAAACATTGAAAGAAGATATTATTCATGGTTACAAATTAGGTGCCGACGATTATATTACCAAACCTTTTGATAGTGAAGTATTGATGCTTAAAATAAAAGCAATTATTAAGCGTAATGAGGAGGATAATAAAATTAGTGATAACCAAGAATACGATTTAGGCACTTACCATTTTAATCCAAAATTGCGTGAATTAAAGCATGGTGATGCAGTTCAAATTTTATCACCTAAGGAAAATGAGCTTTTAAAAATGTTATCCGAACATAAGAATGATGTTTTAACCAGAGAAAAGGCCTTGAAGAAAATTTGGGGCAGTGATACTTATTTTAATGGTCGTAGCATGGACGTATACATTGCAAAATTGAGAAAATTTTTAAGAGAAGACGGTCAAATTGAAATTGTAAATATTCACGGAAATGGTTTTAGACTTGTTGTAAATTAAATTCCTAAAACCATTTAAAAGTTACATTACTAAAAAAGCGCATCTATAATGGATGCGCTTTTTTTATTCATTCTATCTAAATAATTCAGGGTTCTCGCTAGCACCGCCCCTGCGTTTACCTAAATGTTCATAAGCTTTATAGGTAACTTCACGGCCTCTAGGTGTTCTTTGTAAAAATCCTTCCTGAATTAAAAAAGGCTCGTAAACTTCTTCAATGGTACCGGACTCTTCTCCTACTGCTGTAGCAATAGTCGATATCCCTACTGGCCCTCCTTTGAATTTTTCAATAATGGCGAGCAGGATGCGATTGTCCATTTCATCCAAGCCATGGTCATCTACATTCAATGCTTGTAAAGCATGTTTGGTGATGCCAATATCAACGATACCATCATTTAATACCTGTGCAAAATCTCGAACCCTTCTTAGTAACCCATTGGCAATACGAGGCGTACCTCTGCTACGGCGAGATATTTCTCCTGCCGCTTCAGAGTTAATATTTACATTTAAAATACCTGCACTACGTAAAATTATTTTTTCAATAACAGTTGCAGGATAATATTCCAATCGTGATTTAATTCCAAAACGAGAAAGTAAAGGTGCTGTTAATAAACCGCTTCTTGTAGTTGCACCAACTAAAGTGAAAGGATTTAAATTAATTTGTATGCTTCTAGCATTTGCACCGCTATCAATCATAATATCAATTTTATAATCCTCCATTGCGGCATACAGGTACTCTTCCACCACTGTACTTAATCGGTGAATTTCATCAATAAATAAAACATCGTTGGGCTCTAAGCTAGTTAATAAACCTGCCAAATCACTTGGTTTTTCAATCACAGGTCCCGAGGTTTCTTTTATCTGCACACCCATTTCATTGGCAACAATCCTGCTTAAAGTGGTTTTACCTAAACCAGGAGGACCATGAAATAAAATATGATCCAATGCCTCTCCTCTTAATTTCGCTGCCTTAATAAAAATGCTAATATTCTCTATCAACTGAGGTTGACCAGCAAAGGCATCTATTTCGGTTGGGCGAATACTATTCTCAAATTCACGATCCTGTGGATTTAAATTTTGATTAGTAGTATCTAAGTTGGGATTGGACATTTAATTTTTAAACTTTGCTTTTAATTATATAAAATTTAATGCAAACATTATTTAGCAGGCGTGTAAGGCTTTTCTAATAAATGCGTGTATATAAATTTGTTTTTTAAGTCTGTAAAGTGTTTTCCTTTGGCACCACCCCATCCATGTCTTCCGCCCGGATACAACATAAATTCAACTTCTTTACCATTGTCTTGTAAAGCACTTAACAATTGAATAGAATTTTGCATGTGCACATTATCATCCATTGTACCATGTACCAATTGCAAGACCCCTTTGAAATTTTTGATATGGGTCATGACGTTACTCGATTTATATCCCTCCGGATTTTCTTTTTGTGTATCCATAAATCTTTCTGTATAATGAGAATCATATAATTCCCATGCAGTAACACTACCTCCAGCCAATGCATGTGTAAATACATCTGCACCATAGGTTAAGGCATAGCAACTCATATACCCACCATAACTAAATCCAGTAATGGCTATTTTTTTAGGATCCGCATTCCCATTAGCAATAAACCATTTAGCCATGGTCATATAATCCTGCATTTCCCAATATCCTAAATTACCAACAATAGGCAATTCACTCATCATATCTGCATATTGTTTTATAAATAAATGGCCATTGTAAATTTTAACTTTACTATTTGTATGTTTTTCATAATATTCTTGGAAATTACTTCCACCTAAAATTATAA
>JALQXE010000062.1 GCA_023263235.1 Sediminibacterium sp.
TCAAAAAGTATAACTCAATTTTGAAAAAAGTAACTTTACATAAAGAAATTAAATAGTCATGGCAAAATCAGCATCTAAAAACGCGAAAGTAAAAGATCTTAAGGCTTCTGCTGAAGCTAAAAACTGGACAAAAGTAATCAAAGCAGTACGTAGCCCTAAAACTGGTGCGTATACTTTTAAAGAGAATATTGTTCATAAAGATAAAGTAACTGAATTCTTAGCAGCTAAGTAATTCAATAACATACTTTTCGTAACAGAAAATATTGAAAGCCTCACATGTTGAGGCTTTTTTTATACCACTACCATGCAGAAATCATTAAATTTGCAATATGAGCTTTTTAGGAAAATTATTCGGAAAGAAAGAGAAAGAATCATTAGATCAGGGTTTGGAAAAAACCAAACAAGGATTTTTTGAACGCATCTCTAAAGTAATTATTGGAAAGACATCGGTAGATGATGAAGTTTTGGATCAACTAGAAGAAGCGCTCATTAGTGCTGATGTGGGGGTGGATACTACACTTGCAATTATTGAACAAATACAAGAACGCGTTAAGAAGGATAAGTATTTATCAACAAGTGAACTGAATTCTATTTTACAGGCTGAAATTGCAAATTTATTAGTGGATGCGCCCGTGGATCAAATGGGTTTTATTCCACCCGCAAATAAAAAGCCATATGTAATTTTAGTGGTAGGGGTGAATGGCGTTGGTAAAACTACTACCATTGGTAAACTGGCGCATCATTACAAGGATGCCGGTAACCAGGTATTGTTAGGAGCAGCAGATACATTTAGGGCGGCAGCTGTTGATCAGTTAACTATTTGGAGTGAAAGAGTTGGTGTGCATATTGTAAAGCAAAATATGGGTTCCGACCCTAGCGCAGTTGCATTTGATACTATTCAATCTGCTATTGCCAAAAATGCAGATGTTGTTTTAATTGATACGGCAGGTCGTTTACACAATAAGGCACATTTAATGGATGAGCTTAATAAAATTAAACGGGTTATTCAAAAACAATTGCCGGACGCACCTCATGAAGTTTTATTAGTGCTTGATGGTTCTACAGGACAAAATGCATTAGAGCAAGCCAAGCAATTCATGGCAGTGACCAATGTAAATGCGTTAGCAATTACCAAATTGGATGGAACTGCGAAAGGTGGAGTAGTATTAGCCATCGCACATCAATGTAAAATTCCTGTTAAGTATATAGGAGTGGGTGAACAAATCAACGACCTACTATTATTTGACAAAACTGAATTTGTAGATTCGTTATTTAGTTTGAACAAATAATATTAAAAAGTATATCTCACACCCAATCCAGCCCAACCACTTTCAAAATAACTGGCCCCAACAAAGTTGAAAGAAGGTTGCCAGTCTACGCTAATATTTAAAGGTGCGTTTTTCACTTTATAATCTAGCCCTAAAATACCATCAACTCCCAAGGCAATGCCTGCTGAATGATTTGGATTATTCTTTTTCCATTCCTCGCTCCACAATCCTAAATGACCTCCGTATCCAACATACCATGTTAGGTTTTCGTTCCCATCTATAGGCATGTATTTTTCGTATAATGCGGTTGTACGAAAGCCATCTAATGAAAAGTAACCCAAAAATTCCATGGCTGTATTTGTTTTTATAAACTTCTTGTAGGAAATAGCACTAGGGTACATTTTAACACCAATAGCCTTTGTATAAGGACTTGCATATAAATGTAGTTGTCTGTTGATAACGGTATCGGGAGTATAATCTTGTGAAAAACTGAAGTTTGAGATTGCAGTAAGGATGCATAAAATTACGAATCGGTACATTTTCATAAAATATCAGTGTTGAGGGAGTACAAAAATAGGGGGATTTCACAAAATTGACTGTTTTATAAATGCTAAAATTTGGGTAAGTTTGTAACATGTTAAGTTTTCAAGAATTATCGTCACAATTCAATCAACAATTTGATACCCAGCATTTTCCTGCTACACCTAGTTCATTGTATGCGCCAGGTGAGTATTTTTTAACAATTGGAGGAAAAAGGATACGTCCCGTTATGTGTATAATGGGTAATGAACTATTTAGCGACATTCATCCTGATGCATTTGTGGTGGCTAGAGCTATTGAGCTTTTTCATAATTTCACTTTGGTGCATGACGATATGATGGATGAGGCGAGTTTAAGAAGAGGCATGCCAACTGTACATACAAAATATGATAATAACACTGCGTTATTAGTGGGCGATGTGATGTTGATAAGAGCATATGAATTTTTGCAAAATATTCAACCTTCTTATTTGCCAAAAATTTTAAAAATATTTAATAGAACAGCTAGAGAGGTTTGCGAAGGGCAGCAATTAGATATGGACTATGCTAAGAAGGAAAAGGTGACGTTGGAGGATTATATCCAAATGATCACTTTAAAAACTTCTGTTTTGTTGGCGGCGAGTTTGGAAATTGGAGCTATTATTGGCGGAGCAGGTGAAAATAATTGTCAACACTTGTATGAGTTTGGTAAAAAAATTGGTATTGCATTTCAAATACAAGACGATTATTTAGATGCCTATGGAAATGCAGCAGACTTTGGTAAAGAAGTAGGTGGAGACATCAAACAAAATAAAAAAACATTTTTATTATTGCATGCTTTGTCTGTTGCCAACAACGAACAACGCGTGCAATTAGATAATTTATTAAAAAACAATGCACCTGATAAAGTGGAAAAGGTATTGAAAATTTTTAATGCATGTGGTGTTGGTGAATGGGCCAAAAATTTAAAAGCAAAATATTTACAAGAAGCATTTGAACATTTAGAATCTATTGCTGTAGTTTCTGTACGCAAGCAGCCACTTATTGAGCTTGCGAACTATTTAATGAACCGAAATAAATAATCCCCCAAAAAGCATGAATCTTTTCAGAAAAAAATCAATCGATAAAATTGTGCAGGATGCTGCATTGGGTATGACGGACGGCCACAGTGCTAGCGGTTTAAAGAAAGAATTAGGAGTTAAGGATTTAACATTTATGGGAATTGCAGCTGTTGTGGGTGCAGGTATTTTTTCAACGATTGGTACTGCTGCTTATCATGGCGGTCCAGGTATTTCCCTTTTATTTATAATTACAGCTATAACCTGCGGGTTTAGTGCTTTGTGTTATGCTGAATTTGCAAGCAGAGTTCCTATTGCTGGAAGTGCATACACTTATGCTTATGTTACTTTTGGGGAGTTAGTTGCTTGGATTATTGGCTGGGCTTTGATTTTAGAATATGCCATTGGTAATATAGTTGTTGCCATTAGTTGGAGTGGTTATTTTGTTAATTTATTAGAGGGATTCCATATACATTTACCAGGTTGGTTATCTACCAATTATGAACAAGCCAATCAAGGTTATAACGAAGCCATTGCACATCTGAAAGCTGGAGGTACACAACAAACATTTAGCAAGCTAGCCAGAATAGGATATGATGCCATTACTAACGCACCGCGTATTGGTAATTGGAAAATTATTTTAAACATACCTGCTTTCATTATCGTGGTTTTAATTACCATGTTGGTATATAGAGGTATTAAAGAAAGTAAAAAGAGCACCAATGCAATGGTGATTTTTAAAATATGCATCATTATTGGCATAATCATTTTAGGTTTCTTTTATGTAGATACGGCGAATTGGGATCCATTTATGCCAAATGGGTTCAAAGGTGTTTTGGCAGGGGTGTCGGCTGTATTTTACGCCTATATAGGTTTTGATGCCATTTCAACTACAGCAGAAGAATGTAAAAATCCTCAACGTGATTTGCCAAGAGGGATGATTTACTCATTAGTAATTTGTACGATACTCTATATTTTAATTGCTTTGGTTTTAACAGGAATGGTAAATTACTCAGCGTTAAAAGTGGATGATCCATTGGCTTTTGTTTTTGAAAAAATTGGATTGCATAAAATTGGATATTTAATTTCTGTGAGTGCAGTGGTTGCTACCACCAGCGTATTATTAGTATTTCAATTAGGACAACCAAGAATATGGATGAGTATGAGCCGAGATGGTTTATTGCCTAAAAAGTTTTCTAATGTGCATCCAAAGTTTGGTACGCCAGCATTCGCAACAATCATTACGGGTATTTTTGTAGGAATTCCATCTTTATTCATGTCAATCAGTTCAATGACCGATTTAACAAGTATTGGAACACTTTTTGCTTTTGTACTGGTTTGTTTTGGTGTATTGGTCTTGCCTAGAATCTCAGAGGGGACAAAACGTCAAGCGTTTAGGTTACCTTTTATTAATGGTCAATTTATTATTCCAATTTTAACATTGGTATTTATTTATTTTGGGCAGGATAGAATTAAATCAGCCTTCGGGGCATTAGGCAAGGAAGGTTATCAAGAAGTTTTGTATTTAGTTTTTGTATTTATTTTAGTTCTCGTTGCCATATTTAGTTTTTTACGAAAGTATTCAGTAATACCTATTATTGGCGCTATGTGTTGCTTGTATTTAATGATTGAAATTCCTCCTATTAGTTGGTTGTGGTTTTTTATATGGATGGGTATTGGACTGATATTTTATGCATTCTACGGCAGTAAAAAATCAAAACTCAATGAAACTAGTTATTTAAGTTAGTTTATGAAGTATCAAATTGGGGATGAAATTTTAGTGTTACATAGCAATGAGGAAGGGCGCATCATTGAAATCATGAACGATCAAATGGTCATGATTGAAGTGCGTGGTGTAAAATTTCCGGCATACATGGATCAAATTGATTTTCCTTATTTTAAACGATTTACTGAAAAGAAATTATTTCCTCAAAAAGCGGCACCACAAAAAATTTATGTGGATCAAATTCCAAAGGAAAAAGTGCAAAAAAATGATAGTAAAGAGGAGGAAGGCGTTTGGTTAAATATTATACCCAAATTTAGTTTGGATGACTTTAATGATGAGGTGGTTGATAATTTAAAAATATATTTATCTAATAGAAATAGAGTTAGCTATAATTTTGTTTATGAACAGGCTTTTGGGGGAGAAAGTAATTTTTCCATCGAATCTAGCATTGCACCCTTTACCGATTTTTATATTCATGACATCTCCTTTGCTCAAGTAAATGATAGTCCAAGTTTTCATCTTGATTTTTCTTTAACTGATCCTCATAAAAAGAAAGCGGACCATTTTGAGGCCAATGTTAAAATTAAGCCCAAACAATTATTTCAGAAAATAGAAATTTTAAAAGAAGACGATAAAGCAACTATTAGTTATCCATTATTTGAAACATATCCCGATAAAGAAGAGGACAATCATATTGCTATTGATATTTTGCGCAATGCAGGATATAAAGTATATGATGCTTCTAAAATAAAGCAAAATATACAACAAGCTCGTTCTGTAATTGATTTGCATATTGAAAAAATAATAGATAGGTATAATCATTTAAGTAATGCCGAAATATTGCATTTTCAATTGCAAGAATTTGAAAAATGGTTTGAATTAGCGCGCCTTAATAATTTACCTTCTATGATTATTATACATGGTGTAGGTAAGGGGAAATTAAAAGCAGAAATTCACGACTTATTAAAGGTTAAGCCAGGTGTTAAAAGCTTCATTAATCAGTATTCCGAATTTTACGGATATGGTGCTACCGAAGTATTTTTTGAATACTAATACTATTGCAATTATGATAATTAATCAATAATACTTAATTGTTTATTAATTATTCTTATTTACTACCTTTGTAATACTACAAACCCGAGCTATCGTGGTAAGCAATTACCAAGGAAAGTCCGGACAGCATAGGGTAACCCACCGGTGAATAGCCGGCGTCCTCGCAAGAGGGCAGAGATAGTGCCACAGAAAATAACTACCTCGCAAGAGGAAAAGGTGAAAACGTGAGGTAAGAGCTCACGAACAAAGCAAGTAATTGTTTTGTAGGGTAAACCTTGGGTGCTGTAATGCCACGTAAAGGAACGTTTGAGAGCGACTCGTTCGAGTTCCAGGGTAGGCAGCAAGACTTCATCAGTAATGGTGAGGCTAGATAAATGATAGTTTAGAAACAGAATCCGGCTTATGAGGCTTGTAGTACTTTTAAATTTAAAAACTGATCATGACGATAGAACAAATTAAGCGCATGAAGGACCAGGTAATTGTCCTGAGGAGGTTTCTTTGATGTTGACAATCGAATTCAAAAAGTAGATCAAGACAAACAAATTTCCTTGTCTCCTGGTTTTTGGGATGACAACAAGCGCGCTACAGGTATCATGAAAGAAATAAAGGTGAATGAATATTGGATTCATCTTTATCAAGATGTTGAAACCAGTGTTGAGGATTTTGCAGTATTATTTGATTTTTGGAAAGGTGGTGATGCCACAGAAATAGAAACTAAAGAAGCTTTTGATAAAGCGGTTTTACTCATAGAAGACGCCGAATTCAAAAGCACTTTAAATAAACCTGAGGATGAATTACCTGCTATTATGCAAATTAATCCCGGTGCTGGCGGAACAGAGAGTCAGGATTGGGCAGAAATGCTATTAAGAATGTATAGTATGTATGGGGATAAGCAAGGATGGACAGTTACCTCTTTGGATTATCAGGAGGGAGATGGTGCTGGTATAAAATCTGCAACAATACAATTTGATGGGCCTTTTGCATATGGATTTTTAAAAGCAGAATCAGGGGTTCATCGTTTAGTTAGAATTTCGCCTTTTGATAGTAATGCAAGAAGACATACTTCTTTTGCTTCCGTTTATGTTTATCCATTAATTGATGATAGTATTGAAATTACAGTAAGTCCAGCCGATATAGAATGGGAATTTTACAGAAGTGGAGGTAAAGGTGGACAGAATGTAAATAAAGTGGAAACGGCTGTTCGATTAAAACATTTACCCTCAGGCATCATTGTAGAATGTCAACAATCAAGAACACAGGGTGAGAACAGGGAAATCGCTATGAAAATGTTGAAGAGCAGGTTGTATGAGGAAGAGATGAGAAAAAAACAAGAAGCCTTAAATGCATCGAATTCAACAAAGAAAAAAATAGAGTGGGGAAGTCAAATTCGATCTTATGTATTCCATCCTTATAAAATGATTAAGGACCATCGAACGGATTATGAGGTAGGTAATGTGGGCCCAGTAATGGACGGAGAGATAGATGGCTTTATTAAAGCTTATTTAATGTCGGAGTCGGAGGAAAACTAATTTTTGGGAGAAAGGATATCGAATTTGCTTTTTGGTCTTGATTCCTCCTGCCAATTAAATCCTCTCATCTTTAGTTCTTCTTTAGATGTTTGTCTAATGGGCGTCATTTTCCCTTGAAGTTGGTTGATAAAAACAACTTTGGAGGCCTCTCCGTTTTCAAAACTAATCTCAATAATTTGTGAACTGGATTTATTTACGCCAATAAAATTTTGCTGATCATCTAATGCAAAATAAATATTTTCCGCATTGCCTTTCGTCTGCATTTTACTCAAATTGCCATCCAAAAACCAAGCGTTTAATCGTATTCCTTTTAATTGATTAAAGTATTGGGTAGTATCAATTTTGCTGGATGCATATGCGTTTTCAAAAACCTTTAATTGTTGAGGTTGCTTGTTTTCCAATAACATGTAAATGGTGTCACCTGTAATTTGATTGTTATTGGACCAAACAATGGGCTTGTTTAATAATCTTATAGTGGAATCCGATAAGGCATAGAATAAGCTGTCACATCTTGCTTGTAAGGAATCAGAGAAAACACGGACGTTATGGAATGCTTCAAAGTACTTATCCAAAGTGGAGTCTTTCATTTTTCCAACACTATCTCTTGCTTTAGGAAGAGGTCTACTTAGTTCAGATACTTTAGCAGAAAACAAGGTATCAGCAGAGATATATAAAGTATCCTTAGCTTGTTTGATGAATAAAATGGGCAACTCCGTTGCTAACAAGATATCTTTTTTACGGTTGGATTTGATATTATTGGCCATTAGGTCAAAACTTAAACTATCCTTTGACTTATAGATGGCGTTGCCTCTAAACTCACCAAGACCTAGTGAGTCGTCAATGGCCATTTCGTCCGCAATGAAGGTATAAGTACTGTCGTCAACAGAACTTCGTTCATATAAATAACCTTTCCTTGTTCCCGTATTGTAATTGCCATTTCGGGTTCGAATGATTCTTGAACCGGTGATTATTTTAGTGGGGCTAATAAAATTGGCTAATTGAGAATAGGTATTGTACTCTAGAGTATCTGTGAAAATATTCGTTTCTGGATCTTTCACGACCACTTTATTTCTAAAAATAACATCTCTAGTTACGCCATAATAGTAGCCTTCTTTGCTGGTAAGGGTGGTTTTATTACGAACGAGTTTGCCTCCTTTTTTGAAATTTCCAATTTTTACAGAAACATCATAGTCTAGTGAATCCGTTGTTAGTACTCCTTTACCATCGGTGAGTTTAACATGTTTTCTTAAATATGCTTTTTTGGTATTCCCTATATACCTTAAATAGTCTGCATACGTATGTACACTGTCTGCGTCATTTATATGCACATTCCCAAATCCTTCTAATGTATTTAATGTGCTATTTAATATTAAGCTATCTCCAAATAGTAAGGTAGTACCTTGTCTTATTTTAACATGACCTACTAGGATCAAAAAATCCATGCTGTCCTTCTTTTTTACATTGTAGGTTTCTGCAGACAAGAATTCAATTAGCTTCGTATTGCTATCTATTGGGGCATTCGTTCCTCCTAGCACAGCTTGTGCATTGGACTTTTGCAAAGAACAAAGAAATAATATAATTAGGTAGCCAATTTTTCTCATTAGTCTAGCGTATCTGCAAGTGGCTTAGTTAATGGCTTGGATTTGTCTTTTTTCCCGAATACTGAAACATTGACATATCTTTTTGGATGCATTTTTACATCATCTACTAATGTAT
>JALQXE010000106.1 GCA_023263235.1 Sediminibacterium sp.
GCTTCTTCCCATAATTTTTCTCATCACACCTCATGAAGTCACTTCCAAAATGCCACACTCTCCTCTTTTCAACAAAAATCAAATCAGATGATTCCAAGGAAAACTCCAGGTGAGAAATGTGTTATACATGTAACATATAAGGTGTATGATTAGCTGGATTAATAAATTTCCAACCTATAAAGATGAATAATAATACAATTGCAACTTTAATAAATACGATGATCGCATTTACAATAGCTGATTCTTGCGTTCCTTTAATTAATAACAAAGTCAACAATAACAAGATCACCAAAGCTGGCGCATTCATAATACCATGATGAACCACTCCTGCAGTATCTGTGATGCTTTCAAAAGGGGAATGGCTCCATTCATAGGGGATGCCTCCTCCCAAAAGCTTATTTAAATATTCACTCCATGCAATAGATACAGTAGCTGCACCCAATGCATATTCCATAATTAATGCCCAACCAATAATCCAAGCTACGGTTTCTCCCATAGTCACATAAGAATATGCATAAGCGCTTCCTGAGATAGGGATCATTGCAGCGAATTCTGCATAACATAAACCTGCGAAAGCACAACCAATAGCAGCAACTATGAAAGATATAGTTACAGCAGGTCCAGCAGCTTGTCCAGCAGCAGCAGCAGTTCTTACAAATAAGCCAGCACCAATAATGGCACCAACACCCAAGGCAATCAAATTACCCGCACCTAAAGTACGCTTAAGACCTTTCCCACCATCCTCAGCTTGAGCAAGCATGGCAGATAAATCCTTTTTTCTAAATAAACTCATAATGTTTGGTTTGATTTTAAATCAATTTATGTTGAAAAATAGGACTTTTTTCGCAAAATAGCCCGCCTTTTTTATGAAAATCTAGTCTTATATTGCATCACTAACAGTCATATGAAAAAATCGAATAAACTGACGCTGTATATAGTCATCGCCATGATAGCAGGTGCTATTTTAGGATACTATATTCACGAGACACAATCTGCTACAAGTATTGAAACTTTATCAAAGAATTTAAAGTTATTAACCACCATCTTTTTAAGGTTGGTACAAATGATTATTGCTCCATTGGTGTTCACTACATTGGTAGTGGGTATTGCAAAATTGGGTGATATCAAGACTGTTGGTAGAGTGGGTGGGAAGGCATTATTATGGTTTATCTCCGCTTCTTTAATGAGTTTATTAATAGGTTTAATTTTAGTGAACATTTTTAAGCCAGGAGAAGGTATTGCTTTGTCTAATGCAGACATGACTGGTGCCAAAGATTTGATGGGTAAAACCCAATCTTTTAGCTTGCTCAATTTCGTGGAGCATGTGTTTCCAAAAAGTATGATTGAATCCATGGCAAATAATGAGATTCTTCAAATTGTAATCTTCAGTATTTTCTTTGGCGTTGCAGCAGCTGCTTTGGGAGAGAAGGCTAAAGGATTGATTAAAGCATTTGATACCATTGCACATATCATTTTAAAAATGGTGGGGTATGTTATGAACTTCGCGCCATTGGGTGTTTTTGGTGCTATTGCTGCAGTGATCGCAACAAAGGGATTGGCAGTATTTATATTTTACGGAAAGTATTTATTGTATTTCTTAATAGGTATTGGAGTATTGTGGATTGTCTTGTTAGGAGTTGGTTTCTTGATCTTAGGAAAAAGAGTACCAAGTTTATTAAAACATATTTCTAGTCCATTAGTAATTGCTTTTAGCACCACAAGTAGTGAAGCAGTATTTCCTAAATTAACAGAAGAGTTAGAGCGTTTTGGTTGTAAGGATAAAATTGTTTCTTTCATTTTGCCATTGGGTTATTCATTTAACCTAGATGGAAGTATGATGTATATGACATTTGCTAGTTTGGCAATTGCTCAAGCCTATGGCATCCATTTAGATATGGGTACGCAATTAACCATGTTATTGGTTTTAATGTTAACCAGTAAAGGTATTGCGGGTGTGCCAAGAGCCTCGTTGGTGGTAGTAACTGCAACTTGTGCAATGTTCCATATACCTCCAGAAGGGATTGCTTTGATTTTACCAATTGACCATTTTTGCGATATGTTCAGAACTGCTACCAATGTATTGGGAAATAGTTTAGCAACTACTGTTGTAAGTAAATGGGAAGGATCTCTAGAATCTCCACAACAGTCATAAATTATTTTCATGCTTACATTATTAGAAGTATTTCATTGGAGTCAATTATTACAACCTCAGTTTTATATTGAGCATGGAGGTTTATGGTTAATATTATTTGTTGTATTTGCAGAGACTGGATTATTTGCGGGCTTTTTCTTACCAGGAGATAGTTTATTATTTGTTGCAGGTATATATAGTATGCCTTTGGCTTCACAAATTTATGTGACACAAAATGAATGGTTTAATTTGGTTATTTTATTTTCTTTCATTTCGGTTGCAGGTGTTATAGGAAACTTTGTGGGATATATGATTGGCAAAAACGTAGGCCCTGCTATGTATGATTGGAAAGACAATATGTTGTTCAAGCAAAAATATTTAATTCAAGCACAGGAATTTTATGAAAAACATGGAGGTCGTGCCATTGTTATTGCTCGATTTATTCCAATTGTGCGCACTTTTGCGCCTATTGTAGCTGGAATTGTGCAAATGGATAAAAAGAAATTTTATTATTTTAACGTTGTTGGAAGTGTCACTTGGGTGGCTAGTATGCTTTGTGCTGGACACTTTTTGCAATCTTGGATTTTAAATCATTTTCAATTTGATTTAAAAAAGCATTTAGAAGTAATTGTGTTGGGAATAGTATTTGTGACCACTGCACCGGTAATTGTTAAAGTAATCACACACCGTTCTAGTAAATTATAAAAAACTTCCAAAAGTAAAATTAACCATTTCAAGTTTGAACTATTATGAGCTCACACATGACCACCCCAAAACAAATTGGATTATTATCATTGCCTGTATTTGTAGCGGCACTTGGCTATTTTGTAGATGTGTATGATTTACTCCTATTTACGATTGTACGTCAGCCCAGTGTATTAAGTATTGGATCTACCATGGAGACAATAATTGTGGATAGTGCACATATTATTAACTGGCAAATGTCTGGTTTATTAATTGGTGGCATTTTGTGGGGGGTGTTAGGTGATAAAAAAGGACGTTTAAAAGTGTTGTTTGGGTCTATCTTATTATATTCATTAGCAAATATTTTAACATCCTTTGTTCAAAATGTTGATCAGTATGCTTATTGCCGTTTTATCGGTGGAATTGGTTTGGCCGGTGAATTAGGAGCAGGCATTACACTAGTATCCGAGATGTTGCCTAAAAACAAAAGAGGAATTGGAACTTCTATGGTTGCTGGAATTGGACTATTTGGGGCCGTATTTGCTTATTTTACATTTAAGTTTACCAATGATTGGAGATTATGTTATCAAATTGGCGGGGTGCTTGGATTCTTTTTATTAATTCTTCGTGTACGTGTAGCAGAATCTTTTATGTTTGAATCGGCAAAGTTGGCTCATATAGACAAAGGAAATTTTTTAATGTTTTTTAATAATAGTGTTCGATTTAAAAAATATATTAAAGCAATTTTAATTGGCTTACCTACTTGGTTTGTA
>JALQXE010000109.1 GCA_023263235.1 Sediminibacterium sp.
CCACCAACTTTTCCCACTTTTTTTAAATCACCCATCCCACAAATACCCGTTACGATCGTTAGTAGTATAATGGGATAGATAAATAGTTTTATAGCATCAATAAAATACTTGCCAAGCGGTTGCATGGCTACGCCTGTTTCAGGAAAAAAATGTCCTACAAGTATTCCTGATGTGATCGCAAATAATACCCAAAAAGTTAAATTGGTTGCAATTTTTTTTACCATGTTCACGCTGTTCTTACACAAAATAGGACTTAAATATACCATTAAATTAAATGGGTTATTAACCTATAAGATATTGGGCTTTAGCCCATTTTGAACCTATTTAAGTATATGTTGTTATTTTATTAAACAACAACATGAAAGCTTTATACATTTCTAGGCTACAATGCACCTTATCAAATGATTGCAAGGACCAATGAAATTGCTATTCCCATTGAATGGACCGAACAATAGACGAACGGTCTAAACGTTATAGTATTCAACCAATTGAAGATTCTATTGTTTAACAATTATCTATGCGTTATAAAATATATGTTTTTTGTTTTCTTATTTTCCTTGGGGCAGATTTTGCAACTGCTACCGCCCAACAAACCCTTGTCTTAAGCGGTAGTGTACGCGACAAACAAACCGGCGAATCCTTAATTAAGGCTGTGGTGCGTATACAGGAATTACCGAGTGCTGGTATTATTTCCAATGAGTACGGTTTTTACTCCCTGTCACTTCCAAAAGGCAATTACTCTGTTGTAGTAACTCAAGTAGGTTATGAAACGCTGATTCAAAAAATAAAATTAGACAGCAGTCAATCCATTAATTTTTATTTACAAACAAAAAATGTTTTAAAAGAAGTGGTGGTGGAGTCGTCTAGAAAAAACGACAATTTAACAAAGGCACAAATGGGAACCGAAACCATTAATATGTCTTCGATTAATAAAGTGCCCGTCATTTTTGGAGAAAAGGATCTTTTAAAAACAATACAATTGTTACCCGGCGTAAAATCGGCGGGCGAGGGCAATAGCGGATTTTTTGTGCGCGGCGGTAGTGCAGATCAAAATTTAATTTTACTGGATGAAGCACCCGTATACAATGCCACGCATTTACTTGGGTTTTTTAGCACTTTTAATAGTGATGCCATTAAAGATGCGACCATCATAAAAGGCAATAGCCCCAGTCAATACGGTGGCAGGCTTTCATCTGTACTCGATGTAAAAATGAAAGAAGGCAACAATCAAAATTATACAGTTAATGGAGGCCTTGGGCTTATTAGTAGTAAACTAAGTATTGAGGGTCCGCTTCAAAAAAATAAATCATCGTTTATTCTTTCTGGTAGAAGAACCTACGCCGATGTGTTTTTGAAAGCAACCGAAAAATTTAAAGACAACATTTTGTATTTCTATGATTTAAATGCAAAAGCCAATTATCAAATCAACGCAAAAAATAAAATTTACATTTCGGGATATTTTGGAAGAGACGAGCTCGGGCTAGGTCAAGACTTTGGTATCGACTGGGGTAATAAAACCGGTACAATCAGATGGAATAAAATTATTAGCAACAAACTCTTTTTAAATACTTCTTTAATTTATAGCGACTACAATTACAACGTCAAATTAAAAAATGGGGAAACCAATTTTAATATCAATTCCAATATTAAAGATCTAAACCTCAAACAAGATTATACCTTCTATGCTAATGGTGCCAACACTTTGCGCTTTGGCTTTAATTCCATTTTACACACGATTAAACCAAGTACATTTAGCGGAACCGTTATTAATAGTGTGTCTAAAGAGGGTAGAAATGGGTTCGAAAACGCACTTTACCTCACCAACAATTATAGAGCCAATAGTCAATTCACCATCGACTACGGTGTTCGCCTATCAATGTACACTTTAATGGGTGGAGATGTGTATAATGTCTACCAAAATGGGATTGTCAATTCGTCTGTAAAACTTAGCAGATCAAGTTTTGGAAAAACATATGTCAATCCTGAGCCCAGAATTACCACCAACTTCCGCATTAATGATGAAACCAGTATTAAAGCGGGTTATGCAAGAAACATTCAACATTTACATTTATTAAGTAACGCTGTTGCGTCTAGCCCTTCCGATCAGTGGATTGGTAATTCCTATAATATTAAACCAGAAGTTGCCGATCAATGGAGTGTGGGATATGTAACAAAAGTATTTAAAAGTAATTTTGAATTTACTGCCGAAGCTTACTATAAATACTTACAAAATCAAATAGATTATAAAGATGGTGCCGAAATCAATACGGTTTCAGATGTTGAAAGTGTATTATTATATGGCATAGGAAGAGCTTATGGTGTAGAGTTGTTACTGAAGAAAAAAGAAGGGCGCTTTACCGGTTGGATTGGTTACACCCTTTCTAAAACAGAAAGAAAAATTGATGGTATTAATGGAAACAATTGGTACAATGCAAGACAGGATCGAACCCATGATATTTCTGTGGTGGGTATTTATGATCTAAACCAGCGCTGGTCCATTTCTGGTGTGTTTGTTTACAATACCGGCGACGCGGTTACCTATCCAACTGGAAAATACACCCTTCAAGGTCAAACACTTTATCAATACGCTGCTAGAAACGCCAATCGTATGCCGGCCTATCACCGACTCGATTTTAGCGCTACCTACGAAAAAAACAAAACCAAAAGAATGCACGGATCTTGGAACTTTAGTTTGTACAATGTATATGGTAGAGAAAATGCGTACCGCATTAGTTTTAAAGACGATCCTAACAATCCTACAAGAACACAAATTATTAGAACCGCTCTTTTTAAATGGGTTCCAAGTGTAACGTATCAATTTAAATTTTAGGCATGAAAAAAATATTATTTCTTATATCGTTTTGTGCCACCATACTTGTAGGCTGTGACAAAGAAATTAGCTTGGTACTAGATAATAATAACCCTACGCTGGTTATTGATGGTAGCATTACAGATCAGGCGGGTCCATATTTTGTACAACTTTCTTTGTCTACCCCGATAACCACACCTACTACAATTGTGGGCGTTAACAATGCACGCGTAATCATTTCCGATCAAACAGGCGTTAAAGACAGTTTGCTTTTTGTTAGCAATGGCCTTTATAAAACACAAAAAATAAAAGGAATAGAAGGCGGCACCTACAACTTAGAAGTAGTAGTAGATCAAAAAAAATATACGGCGTCGGCTACCATGCCCAAAAAAGTAAATTTAGATAGCCTTCGCATCAATACTTTTCCATTTAATGGAGAAATTAGATACAGCGTTATTCCTGTCTACACAGATCCCGTAACACTGGGCAACAGCTACCGCTTTATTCAAAAAATAAATGACACCCTCGATCCAACATTTCATGTATTTGATGATAACCTCAATAATGGTAAAGTAAATC
>JALQXE010000027.1 GCA_023263235.1 Sediminibacterium sp.
CTACTCTTTTAGTCCAAACATTAAAAGTTCCTTTTGCAGTTTGAATGGGGATCATTTGAACACCACCGGTGAAAATATCTGTTCTGCCGGTTGTGTCGTGATAGTTACTAGCCGCCGAATGGGCCGTTTTAGTATCATTGGATTTGCATGCGCTAAAAAGCACAATGAAGCATAAAAAAAGATTCGCTATGATTTTCATATAAATGATTTTGAAAATAAATAAATGCCAACAATCAATCAACCTGGAAATTGCTCTTGCCAAGCCAACATTCCACCCGTCACGTTAATCACGTTTTTAAAACCATAGGGCTCAAGCATTAAACAAGCTTGTCCACTTCTATTACCACTTCTGCAATAAATATAAACAGGCTCTTCTTTCAAATGTTCAATTTCATCAATCTGTAAAGATTGTATTAACCCTAAAGGCATTAATTGACCTCCAATGTTGAAAGCTGCATGTTCGTGAGGCTCTCTAACGTCAAGTAAATTAATTTTTTCACCAGCATCTATTTTTTCTTTCAAGGCTGCTACGGTAATGGTTTGCATATTATATTAGTTTTTAATGGTATCGACAGATTGGATAACAGGGGCAGTTAAATCTATAGTAAGATTGATAGGTGTCTTGATAGGCACTCTATTTCTTATTGGCATATTTAATGAATCTAATTTAGAAGTTAAGGATACAGGATTTTGAGCAATTACAAAAGCACTCGCAGTATCTTGTACCGCAGCATTAGAAGTGAAACTACCTACTACAAATCCAGCACCTTCAATTAAACTTCTCGCAGTGGCAACATCTAATCCAACTAAATCAGGAACCTCCACCAATACACTCAAGGTTCCATCACCAACAAGCAAATTAATTATAGTTCCTGAGGAAATTTTGGCACCCGGTGCAATATGAACCCCATTCACCAATTGATCTAAAATAACTCCTTTATTTTTATCCGGCTGCAAAGTAGTAGTTCCCACTCTTAACCCTAAAACTTTCAAATACATGATAGCGCTTTGTAAAGAAAAGCCAACTAAATTAGGCATTTCAATTTGAGGTGCTAGCACTCGATTAATGGTTAAATAAACTGTTCTTCCTTTTTTCACAACTTCATCGGCATCTGGTGTTTGTCTTAAAACAGCAGTGCGCGCCAATGTATCTACATAAAGAGAGTCTTGAATAACAACATCAAATCCCAACTCCGTTAAATTATGTTCAGCAGTAGTAATATCAAGCCCAACAACAGAAGGTACTTTTTCAGTTTTCCCATTTCCTGTGATAACCCCTAAAGCAAAGAAAACCAAAATCAATAAAAATAAAAATGCCCCAATACCTACTAAGATATTTACCCATAAAGGCTTTTTTAATAATTTATCTATGGCTTCCATTTGAATTATAAATTGGTTTTATTGGCTAAGGCATCTTCCACTAAAGTAGCATAAAATTGGCTTAAATCCCATCCCATCGCCTTTACTTGTTGCGGAATCACGCTTGCCTCACTTTGACCTGGTACCGTATTTACTTCTAACATATAAGCTTTTCCAGCAGCTTCATCATAAATAAAGTCAACCCTCACAACACCTCTACAATTTAATGTTGCATATACTTTTTTAGCAGCGGCTGTTAGGTCATTAAACATTTTTTCAGAAATAACAGCAGGCGTAATTTCTTTGCTCTTGCCTTGGTACTTTGCTTCAAAATCAAAAAATTCATTGTCGGTAGTAATCTCTGTAATTGGTAATACAGTTAAAACGCCTTTTGATTTGAATACACCAATCGTAAATTCTCTTCCACTTATAAATTCTTCCACTAATACTTGACTGTCCTCTTTAAATGCTTTTTCCATAGCAGCTGGTAGCGCTTGGGGAGTATTCACTTTACTAATACCTAAACTACTACCGCCATTGTTTGGTTTTACAAAAACCGGCAATTGTAACTGTGCTAATATTTCTTGAGGGGTCATTGGATTTTCAGAAAATAAATGCAATGATTTAGCCACATTAACGCCTCCAAATCCAGCAACCGCCACCGTGTATCTCTTATTGAATGTTAATGCCGAAGTAGCTGTGTCACAACTTGTATATGGCATACCAATCATATCAAAATAGCCCTGCAATTTACCATCCTCACCAGGTGTTCCATGTATGCACATTAACGCAACATCAAAAGTAATTTTCTCACCTCCTTCTTCAATACTAAAATCGGCTTTGTTAACCGCAACTTCTTCGCCCACTATATTTTCATACCACCATCCGGTTGGATGTATGTCAATTAAATAAACATCATAAATATTTTTGTCCAATGCGTTCATAACAGTCTTTGCACTCTTATAACTTATTTGTGCTTCGGAACTTAATCCTCCGGTAACCAATGCCACTTTCTTTTTCATCATCAACAATTATCAATTATTAATTCATAAATATATCAAATAAAAAAAGGGAAAAACTTCCCTTTTTTTATTTTGAAACTAAGCGTGTAGTTTATCTTTTTTCGCCAGCAATGCGTCTACCGTTTCTTGGTATAACTCATCGTGAACACAACAGTCTACAGGACAAACTGCAGCACATTGTGGCTCCTCATGAAAACCCTGACATTCAGTACATTTATTCGGAGAGATATAATAAGTGTCGTCGCTTACCGGAGCGTTTCTTTGATCGGCATCAATTAAGTTGCCGTCCATCAACTTAAACTGTCCTTTAACGGTTGTGCCATCGGAAACAGCCCATTCTACTCCACCCTCATAAATTGCATTGTTCGG
>JALQXE010000059.1 GCA_023263235.1 Sediminibacterium sp.
CATTGTTGCCATGCAAAAAAGTAATACAATTGTTGGGGCAACCAACGTGCTACATTAATTGAATTCGCGGAAGTTAAATTATACGCGGCATTGAGTTCCCTGTCCATAAATGCATCCTTCACAATGGCTTGACAATCATCAAAGCTTCCTTCCACTTCGAAAGCGGTAATGTTTTGACCACAGGTAGTTAATTGAAGTTCTTGAATAGGACTCACTTTACCCTTCGGATATAAAATAATCACATTCACTCCTTCCACCCCTAAAAATCCATTCGCCACAGCGCCACCCGTATCACCACTTGTAGCTACCAACACTGTACTTGGTTTGGTACTCAATAAATGGATATCGAAATTTTCATGTTCACCTAATGAAGATTTTTCGGCTGCAGCTTGTTTTGAAAAATAACCCAAACACCTGCTCATAAATCTTGCCCCCACATCCTTAAATGCAAGGGTGGGTCCGTGAAATAATTCTAAAGAAGAAATGGTATCGGTAATAGGTACTAATGGGAAATCGAAGTTGATGGTCTCTGCACATATTTGTTGTAAAGAAGCATCGTCAATATTACCACCCACATAAGGTTTCATCACTTCAAAAGCTAAACTTGCTTTATCTAATGTTTTGAACCTTTCTATTTGTTCAGCAGTAAATTGTGGGATGCTGGTTGGAAAATACAATCCCTTATCAGGTGCTTGCCCTGTAATAGCAGCTGTCTTAAAATCTACATTCGGTGATTGCTTTCCTAAACTATAATATTGCATCTCTATTTATTTGTAATCTCTACGCCTGTTGAATTAATAGTTGTCACATAAGTATGATGTGCTAATCCTAAACCTTTATATAAGTTTTTCATTTCTTGCTCCACTGCTAAAGCCGTTTCTTTTTCTTTACTTAAAAAAAAGATGGAAGGACCCGAGCCTGATATCCCGCCACCTAATGCACCAGCGGCCTTACAAGCTTTTTTTAAATCATCAAAGCCTGGTATTAATATAGATCTTACGGGTTCAATAATCACGTCTTCCAAACTGCGTCCAATTAAATCATAATCTCCTTTCATTAATCCTGCAACCAGTCCTGCAATATTGCCCCATTGTTTTATGGCATCTTTTAATTGAACATTATGTTTTAAAATGCTTCTTGCGTCGGCTGTGCGTACTTCAATTTGTGGATGCACAATAGTTACAAATAAGGTTGGCGAAGGAAGGGCAACAATTTCTAATGGAAAAATGGAACGAACGAGTGTTACACCCCCATGAATACAAGGTGCGATATTATCAGCATGCTTTACACCCGATGCAACCTTTTCACCATTCATCGCAAAACGTACTAAATCGTCTTTTGAAAAAGGATTCCCTAATAAATAGTTAGCGCCTACCACAGCACCAGCGCTACTTGCGGCACTTGAACCTACTCCACTACCAGGCTTAATAAGTTTATTTATTTTTACTTCAAATCCTATAATAGAAAAATCGATCAAATCATTTTTGGCAGCGGAATCAGATGTGATCTCATATTCTTCAGACAATGATTTTTCAATAATACTATTGGCAGTATATTCTTCAATGAGTGCAATGAGGGCTGCGCCCGCCACATTCTTTTCAGGATTGGTGGGTAAATTATAATCGTCTATATTAATAATGGTGATAGCCGCTTGTCCAGCTGAACGCTGAATCAATCGCATTTCCATTTCATCATATGGATTGTTCACAGCAAAGCCCAGGATATCAAATCCACATACCATATTGGCTACGGTAGCGGGGGCTTTTATTTTAATCCATTGATTTACTGGAACCATTGTTATTATAATTTATACCTACAATTATTGACTTCAAATTAAACTCTTGCTGCTCTTATAATATCTGCAAATACTCCCGATGCAGTTACATCCGCTCCTGCTCCAGCTCCCTTTATCACCAATGGCAATTCAGGATATCGCATACTATAAAATAACACCAAATTATCTTTTCCATATAAATGATAAAAATCTGAGCTTGGTTGAATATGTTGTAATCCCACTTTTGCAGTGGTATTACCGTTACCATCACTTTCAAACTTCGCCACAAATTTTAATTTACAACCTTCGGCCGTTGCAGCATCATATAATTTCTTAAAATGTGCTTCCTGCTTTTCCATCTCTGCATAAAAATCTTCAACCGACCCATTAAAACAACTTGCTGGCAAGAAAGATTCATTTATAATATCACTCATTTCCACTTTAGTTCCAGCTTCACGGGCTAATATCATTATTTTACGCATCACATCGGTGCCTCCTAAATCCAATCTTGGATCAGGCTCGGTGTATCCCTCGGCCTGTGCTTGTCTTACCACAGCAGAGAAAGTTTTTCCATCGGTACCACCTGCATAATTATTAAATACAAAATTTAAAGTGCCCGATAATACTGCTTCAATTTTGTTGATGCTATCGCCACTGCGTATTAAATCATTTAAAGTGCCAATAATGGGTAAACTAGCGCCCACATTGGTTTCAAATAAGAAGGAGGCATTAAATTCACGTGCTAAGCTTTTTAGCTTTGCATAATTTTCATAAGGTGAAGAACAGGCAATTTTATTACATGCAACCACCGATACTGCTTTCTCCAATAATTGTGCATATACATTGGCAACGGTATCATGAGCAGTAACGTCTACAAAAATAGAATTGCGTAAATTATTTTCAGTGATAGCGGCAACATAATTAGCTGTAGTTCCCGTTGGCGCAGCAAGCAATTGTTCTTTCCAATTGGTTAAATTAATGCCGTCAACATTTATTAATTGACGCTTACTATTCGCAATGCCCACAATATTAATTTGTAAACGCAAGGCTTTTTTCAAATACGCTACCTGCTTATTAATTTGATCAATTAATTTTCCACCCACATTACCCGCACCTGCTATATATACGTTTACTTGTTTATAGGATGTTTCAAAAAATTCTTCATGTAAAACGTTGATTGCTTTTTTAACATCCGTAGTAGCAATGACTGCAGTGATATTTTTTTCGGAAGATCCCTGTGCAATAGCACGTACATTAATACCATTGCGTCCCAACACACCAAACATTTTACCACTTACACCCGGATGATTTTTCATTTGCTCACCCACCAATGCAATTATGGCAACCTCCTTTTCTACAATCAGCGGCTCAACTTTCTGTGTATTAATTTCTTGCTCAAACTCAATATCCACAGCCAACTTTGCTTGGTATGCATCATTCGCATTAATACCTACACATATTGAATGCTCCGAAGAACTTTGTGTAATTAAAATAATATT
>JALQXE010000146.1 GCA_023263235.1 Sediminibacterium sp.
CCCAAATTTCCTTTAGCTCTTGAGGACGTGTTAATACCAATACTTCTCTGTACTTAGGATCTGGATTGTCTGGAAACAATACTACCATGGTATGCTCTTGTTCAATACCGGACAACCAAAATAAATCACTGTTTTGCTTAAACTCATGCAAAGCATCTCCATTGCTTGGAAACTCATCATTGCTTACAAAAATAGCAATGCTATTTTTTTGCATTTTGGACACAAAACGTTTTCTGTTTTGAATAAATATTTTAGCATCTAATGGTAAATATTTCATCTGGTTTTATTTAGTGGTTCTAGGCAAAATGTTTAACATTTCACTTGCCTGCAAGATACTTAAAATTTGACGTGGTTTATGCAATCTTGCCCCAGCCAATTTTGGCCTTTTGTGACTGCAAATAGGCCATTGTGGGTGCATTTTCTGGCGCGGTTAAATTAGGATCCTTTTCACAAATAGCATACGCTTCGTTTTTGGCTTCCTCCAAGGTTTGCCGATCATTAATAATATTGGCCAATCTAAAGTTAAGGGCCCCACTCTGTCTGGTGCCATCTATATCACCAGGACCTCTGAGTTCCAAGTCCTTTTCAGCAATCACAAACCCATCATTGGTTTCACACATAATTTTTAAACGGTTCTTGGCTTCTCTACTTGCCTTGACACTGCTCAGTAATATACAATAACTCTGTTCAGAACCTCTTCCCACACGCCCTCTTAACTGATGCAATTGGGACAAACCAAATTTTTCCGCACTCTCACTAACCATCACACTTGCATTGGGCACATTCACACCTACTTCAATAACGGTGGTACCCACTAATATTTGGGTATCGCCTGTAATGAATCTTTGCATATTGGTTTCCTTCTCAATATTCTTTTGCTTCCCATGCACCATACTAATTTTATACTTAGGTTCTGGGAAAAAACTTTTTACTTGCTCATAGCCTTGCATTAAATCTTCGTAACTCATTTTCTCGCTTTCCTCAATCAATGGATATACATAATAGGCCTGACGACCTTTTGTGATTTCTGATTTCACAAAATCCATCACACTGGCACGAGAAGTTTCATAACGGTGTACCGTTTTAATAGGCTGCCTACCTGGAGGCAGTTCATCCATTACACTATAATCCAAGTCTCCAAATGCAGTCATGGCAAGGGTTCTAGGAATCGGCGTTGCTGTCATCACCAATACATGCGGTGGCACTTTTGATTTTTTCCAAAGCTGTGCACGTTGCGCCACACCAAATCTGTGTTGTTCATCTATCACGGCCAATCCTAAATTTTTAAACTGAACTACCTCTTCAATAATCGCATGGGTACCCACAACCAAATGAATGGTATCGTCCATGAGTCCCTGCAATATTCTTCTACGTTCTGCGGTTTTGGTACTACCAGTCAACAAGGCTACTTCCAAGGGCATGTCTTTTAACATTTCACTTAAACCAGCATAGTGTTGTTGAGCTAAAATTTCGGTAGGCGCCATCATACAACTCTGAAATCCATTGTCTGCAGCTATTAACATAGCAAGCAACGCAATCATGGTTTTACCACTTCCTACATCACCTTGCAATAAACGATTCATTTGAAAACCACGCGCCGTATCCTGTCTAATTTCTTTAATCACGCGCTTTTGTGCACCTGTTAATTCAAAAGGTAAATGGTTATTATAAAAGGTATTAAATTGATCTCCTACAATTTCAAATTTATGCCCTTGGCTATTTTTATGTCTATCAATCTTAATTAAATTCAATCGCACTTGAGCAATAAATAATTCTTCAAAAACCAATCTAGATAAGGCTTTCTTATACTGCTCCTGTGAACTAGGATAATGAATTTGTCTATACGCTTCCCATCTACCCATTCGGTCTTTTAACAAATGTGCTGGCAGATTTTCTGGCAAATCACGTTCACTAATTTGGGTGAATAAGGTTTGGGTTAATTTACCAATTTGCTTCCCGTTTAATCCCCTGGCCTTTAATTTTTCAGTGGAAGGATATACGGGTTCTAGCAATGACTTTTGGCCTGCTGTTTGCGCCACATAAGGTTCTATTTCGGGATGCACAATTTGAGCCCTCCCATTAAAAAAGCTAACCCTTCCAAAAACCAAATAAGCCTGTCCTTCTGCAATGCTTTTTTGCACCCAATTGATGCCCTGAAACCAAGCCAATTCTATCTGTCCAGTGCTGTCTTTTAATTGGGTGACCATTCTTTTTGAACGCTTTTCCCCAATAATATCTATTCCTTGTAACACCCCTCTTACCTGAACAAAGTCCATTTCTGGGGTAATTTGCCCAATGGGAGTCACCTTGGTTTTGTCTATATGTCTATGTGGGAAATGGTGCAAAAGGTCGCCAAAAGTGTACAAATTCAGCTCTTTTTTAAGCATATCTGCCCTCAAAGGGCCTACGCCTTTCAGGTATTCGATGGGACTTTGTAAAAGAGAAGCTTGGCTCAATGTATTTTTTTGGGTTTGGGTACAAATATCCCAAAAAGATAGCAAAAAATGGGGTCTTGTTTCATTATCTTCGCAAAGCTATGGAAAAGGAAATTGTATTGAGTGGAATCCGCCCTACCGGCTTCTTACATTTAGGTAATTATTTTGGTGCCATGCGCAATTATGTGCGTATGCAAGATGAGTATAATTGTTACTTTTTTGTTGCCAACTGGCATAGCCTTACAACACACCCCGATACCAAAACTTTACAAGAAAGTGTTCTTAGGGTGGTTGCAGAAAATATTGCCTGTGGATTGGATCCTGAAAAAGTGTCTTTGTATGTTCAAAGTGATGTTCCAGAAATTGCAGAATTATATTTGTATTTGAATATGCTAGCATATAAAGGGGAGTTGGAAAAGACAACCACTTTTAAAGACAAAGTGCGTATGCAACCCGAAAATGTAAATGCTGGCTTATTAACTTATCCTGTATTACAAGCAGCAGATATTTTAATACATCGTGCAGTGAAAGTTCCAGTGGGAAAAGATCAAGAACAGAATTTAGAAATGGCAAGAAATTTTGCGGAACGTTTCAATCACCGTTATGGCGAGACTTTCCCTTTACCCTATGCATTCAACTACAATAGCGAGTTGGTAAAAATTATGGGATTAGATGGAAATGGAAAAATGAGTAAGAGTGAAAACCAAATGACTACACTATTTTTAGCGGATGAGGATGATATGATTCGTAAAAAAGTGATGAAGGCTAAAACAGATCAAGGTCCTTTAACAGCTAATTCAGTGAAACCAGATTACATTCAAAACTTATTTACATTAATGGGCTTAGTGAGTAGTCCAGATACAATGAAAAAATTTGAGGATGACTTTAATAATAGCTCCGAAGGCAATTGCATTATTCGCTATGGAGATATGAAAAAACAATTGGCGGAAGACATGGTAAATTTCATAAAGCCCATTCGTTCAAAAGCTGCTGATTTACAAAACAACAAAGATTTACTTTTAAAAATCATTCATCAAGGTGCAGATAAAGCGAGAGCGAGTGCTTCTGCTACTTTAACCACTGTGCGAAACGCAGTGGGCATGAACTATTAAACAACTTATATAACAACTCATTCAACTACACCTATAAGATTATGGCAAAAGCGACTAAAAAACCAAAACACGTAGCAATCGCTGGAAATATTGGCGCTGGTAAAACTACACTCACCGAAATGTTAAGTAAACATTATCGTTGGATTCCGCAGTTTGAAGACGTGGACCACAACCCCTACTTAACAGACTTTTACGACGATATGCCACGCTGGAGTTTTAACCTTCAAATTTATTTCTTGCATGGCCGTTTAAACCAAATCTTGGAAATACAAAGAGGTACAGAGACGATCATTCAAGATAGGACCATTTATGAGGATGCCAATATTTTTGCACCCAACCTACACGAAATGGGCTTAATGAGTAAGCGTGATTTTGATAATTATTTTGGATTTTTCAGTACCATCAAAAGCATGGTACAACCACCAGACTTGTTAATTTATTTAAAAGCATCTGTTCCTACGCTTGTTTCTCAAATTCAAAAAAGAGGTAGAGAGTACGAAGAGAATATTCGTTTAGACTATTTAAAGAAATTAAACGATTACTATAATAAATGGATAGAGGGTTATAAAGAAGGTCCTTTATTGGTAATTGATTGTGATAAAAACAAGTTCGGTGAAAACGAAGAAGACTTTGGTGAAATCATTAGCAAAGTGGATGGCATGTTATATGGCCTATTTTAATTTGTTGTTAATTTTGAACTCTTTTTTGTTATCTAAATTTTGATTGGAATGAACAAGATCACCCCTGCCATTATTGAACAGTTTAAGCATATTGTGGGTGAGGCATTTTTATTAACCGATATAGAGAGTATTGAAAAGTACGGTAAGGACGAAACAGAAAATCTTTTTTATGCGCCCGAGGTTATTGTAAAACCAAGAACAGCACAAGAAATTTCATCCTTACTAAAAATATGCAATGAGCATATTATACCTGTGACGCCGCGCGGAGGTGGCACTGGCTTAACAGGTGGGGCGCTACCTCATTTTGGCGGTTTAGTTATTTCCATGGAACGTTTTAATGAGATTTTGGAAATTGATGAACGCAATTTACAAGTAACCACCGAACCGGGCGTGATTACCGAAGTGTTACAAAATACAGTAAAAGAAAAAGGATTGTTTTATCCTCCCGACCCTGCAAGCAAAGGCAGTTGTTTTATTGGAGGCAATATTTCAGAAAATTCAGGCGGACCAAAAGCGGTGAAATATGGGGTGGTCAAAGATTATGTTTTGAATTTAGAGGTAGTATTGCCAACAGGTGAAATAATTTGGACGGGTTCCAATGTTTTAAAAAATGCAACAGGATATAATATCACGCAACTTATTGTAGGAAGTGAGGGGACTTTAGGTATTGTCACAAAAATTGTATTAAGATTAATCCCACTTCCTAAATTTGATTTATTATTACTTGCGCCTTTTAATAGTTTAGAAAAAGCAAGTGAAGCGGTGAGTGCTATATTCAGAGCGGGCATCACACCAAGTGCAATGGAGCTTATGGAAATTGATGCCATTACCTTGGCTACTAAAATGCTTGATAGTTCTGCCATCCCCTTAACCCCCGAGTTAGCAGCGCATTTAATTATAGAAGTAGATGGCAATAATATGGATGTACTCATGAGTGAAATGGAAGCGATTTCCGAAGTGTTGGCCAATTATGAGGTAGGTGAATTGTATTTTGCCGATGATGCGCAACAAAAAAATGAACTTTGGAAAATACGTCGAAAAGCAAATGAAGCAGCCGTGAGCGCAGGTTATACAATAGAAGAAGATACCGTAGTGCCAAGGGCCGAACTACCAAAATTAATTAAAGGAGTAAAAGCTTTAGGTGATGCGAATGGTTTTAAAGTAGTGTGTTATGGCCATGCTGGCGACGGCAATTTGCATATAAGAATTAACCACCCTACGATTAAGAAAAGTTTTCAAAGTGAAGAAATGCAAACTATTTTAAACGAGTTATTCAAACTAGTATACGCATTGGGGGGTACTATTAGCGGTGAGCATGGAATAGGACTGATTCAAAAAACGTATATGCCTGTAGTCTTTGATCCGATTTCATTGGATTTAATGCGCGGTATTAAAAAAACCTTTGATCCTAAGGGGATTTTAAATGCAGGAAAGATTTTTGATCAAAATAATTAATCTGATGAAAAAAAAGTACTTCGCTTTATGTTTATTTGCATTTTTATTTAATGGTGTATTCGCTCAAAATACAACAGTAACTACCCTTCCAAATTTAGAAACCAAACCTGTATTTTTTGGAGGAGGTGTTATTTTGGGTGGTGGATCAGGTAGTTTTCAAATTGGACTTAACCCCGAACTCGTTAAAAGTTATAATAAATACATTGATTTAGGTGCTGCTATTAATTTATACTATGCATCCTTCAGATCTAATGCAAATATTATAGGAGAAAACTACAGGAGTAATAACACTCAAATAGGAATGGGGGGATTTATAAGATTATGGCCAATTGAGCAATTCTTTTTACAAATACAACCAGAGTACAATTGGACATTCACCAATGCAAAAAATTTTACTCAAGGAACTTCAGGCAGCTCAAGTGTAAGCGCCCCTAGTGTGCTTGCCGGGATTGGATATGGAAAAAGAAATGAAGACGGTTTTTCTTATTTCTCAGTTATGTTTGATTTAGTAAATGCACAGCAATCTCCCTATAGAATTGGACAAACAACCGCACAACCCATTATTAGAGCAGGATTTGGCATTCCTATTCAGTTGCTAAAGCCAAAGCGTCCTTAAAACTTTTTATGGAATTGCATTCAATTAAACGATTGCGCCATGATTCATACATAAAGCCTTGTGCATCCATTGTGTCCAATAGTTGTATCATGGCATCATAATACCCATTTATATTAATGATAAACACTTTCTTGTTGTGAATTTTTAAGTTGTTCCAAGTGAGCATTTCAAATAGTTCATCCATGGTACCCATGCCTCCTGGCAAAATTACTGCAACATCACATTTATCATATAATAACAGTTTTCTTGAGTGCATAGAATCCGTAACAATAAGTTCCGTTAATCCTTCATGTTGCGCTTCCCATTCTAATAAAAGTTTAGGAATAATGCCAATTACTTTACCACCTGCGACCAAACTTGCATTGGCCACCGCACCCATAATACCTTTATTACCACCACCATAAACCAAACAAATTCCTTCTTGGGCAAGCATGGTACCCAAATCACTGGCGGCTTGCTCATATGCTATATCATTACCGGACTTGGATCCACAAAAAACAGTGACTGCATGAATCTTCATTTCTTTAATTTAAATTGAAAGAGTCTCACAATTTAACTAAAAAATTGAAAGATTGTTATTACTTTGCTATTACTAATTATTTAACCCATGAGCGCAGGATTATTATTTCTATTTGTAGTCATCTATTTTGCCATTTTATTAGGTGTTGCGAAAATTACTGGTAAAAACAGTAATAATATGTCATTTTTTATCGGCAATAAGAACAGCAATTGGATGTTAGTAGCCTTTGGAATGATTGGTACATCTTTAAGTGGTGTAACCTTTGTTAGCGTGCCTGGTGCTGTAGGGAAAGACGGTTTTCATTATTTACAAATCACCATTGGATATTTAATCGGCTACATTGCCATCGCATATGTATTGTTACCCATTTATTACAAAATGAATCTAACTTCAATTTATAATTATTTGGAAACAAGACTTGGATTTAACGCCTATAAAACTGGTGCTTCCTTTTTTGTCTTATCAAGAACTTTAGGTGCTACAGCTAGATTGTATTTAGTAGTTAAAATTTTACAAGTATTTATTTTAGATAGCATGGGCGTCCCATTTTGGGGAACCACCTTGGTAATACTAGCAATGATATTGTTATACACTTATGAAGGAGGTGTAAAGACAATTGTTTATACCGATACTTTACAAACTTCAGGCATGTTATTGGGTTTAATCATTTGCAGTATTTATATACTTTCAAATTTGCATTTGTCAGTTTTTGAAGGATTACAGGCAATGCAAGCAAAAGGAATAGCTACTGTATTTAGCACAGATGTAAATAGCAAATCTTTCTTTTTGAAACAAATTATAGGCGGCGCTTTTGTCACGCTAACGATGACTGGGTTGGATCAGGAGATGATGCAAAAAAACATTTCGGTAAAATCATTAAAAGACGCACAAAAAAACATGATCACTATTGGCTTTAGCATGCTATTGGTAATCACATTATTTTTATTCTTGGGTGGGTTATTAAATTTATACGCAACACAACAAAATGTAAATGCTGTGGGAGATGCCTTATTCCCCACCCTTGCATTACAAAACATGCCCCCCTATTTATCCATTATTTTTATACTTGCACTTATCTCGGCTTTGTTTCCAAGTGCAGACGGTGCCATTACCGCCCTAACCTCTAGTTTTTGTATTGACCTATTGGGCATGCAAAGAAGCAAAGATTGGGACGAGGCCAAACAAAAGAAAATTAGACAAAGAGTGCATTTAAGTTTTGCATTTGTTTTTTTACTCATTGTAATGATTTTTAAATGGGTAGATAATAAAAGCATCATTGACCTCATATTAAAAATCGCTTCCTATACATACGGCCCCTTGCTTGGATTATTTGCTTTTGGTATTTTAACAAAACGAAGTTTAAAAGACAAATGGGTTCCTTTTGTTTGTATACTAGCACCAATACTTTGTTTTGTACTTGAAACCAATCAAAAAATGTTGCTTGGTGGCTTCCAAATTGGTCAAGAATTGCTCATAATCAATGGTCTTTTCACCTTTTTAGGATTATGGTTAATTTCTAGCTCGAATACAGAAAAAAAATAGACATTTGCAAATGGAATTTATCAATCCCATTGCAAATACATATATAGACGCCTATAGTCAGGCAACGCCTAGCTATTTAAAGCAAATGTATGATACTACCCTTGCTACACATCAACATGCGCATATGCAAAGTAGTTGGCACCAAGGAGGATTTTTGAGTTTTATAAGTAAACTAGTGAACCCATCGCATATTTTAGAAATTGGAACATTTACCGGTTTCAGCACCTTATGTTTAGCAGAGGGCTTAACTGAAAATGGACATTTACATACCATTGAGTTAAGAGCAGAAGATGCTAAAACCGCTTCAAATTATTTTATACAAAGTCCTCATGCATCAAAAATCTCTGTTCACAACGGTGATGCCAAAGAAATAATCCCCTCACTATCTAATACATGGGATCTAGTATTTATTGACGCTGATAAAACAGGTTATATTGATTACTATAATTTAGTATTGCCCAAATTAGCCAACAATGGATTAATTATCGTAGACAATGTATTGTTTCATGGCGATGTACTTGAAGAAAATATTTCAGGAAAAAGTGCTAAAGCTATACAAGCATTTAATGAATACCTACAAAATGACGAAACAACTGAACACACTATTTTAACCATAAGAGATGGACTTACTTTAATAAGAAAAAAATAACATGAAGCGCAATATTTACCTTTTATTATTACTAGCAATCCCATTTAATTTACTTGCCCAATCTCAAGCACAAGTAACGATTGATTATATTAAAAAGTACAAAGGCATTGCCATTAAAGAAATGCAAAGAACCGGCATCCCCGCTTCCATTACACTTGCACAAGCCATTGTAGAATCAGGAAGTGGCGAAAGCAAATTGGCAAAAGAAGCCAATAATCATTTTGGCATTAAATGTAAAACAGAATGGACTGGTGAAAAAATGTATAAGGACGACGATATGAAGAATGAATGTTTTAGAGTTTATGACAATGCAGATAGCTCTTTTATTGACCATTCTAATTTTTTAAAATATCGCCCTTACTATGCTAGTTTATTTGAATTAGACCCTGTGGACGATACCGCTTGGGCTTATGGATTAAAAAAAGCTGGATATGCCACTGAAAAAGATTACCCCAATAGTTTATTAAAAGTGATTGACTTATATGAATTATCGCAATACAATTTTCCTGAATTAGTTACAGAGGACTCATTAGAGGAGGCTGATAATAATACTAAATCAATCGACACCATTGTAAAACCTATCGTAAAAACATTGTCGGACAACACCTCATCTTCAAAAGTGGAGGAAATTAAACCTACACCAAATCCTGTGTCTATTAAAGACACGGTCGTAAAAATTGTGAAAATAACCGACACCGTTGTTAAAGTAGTGGTTGTAAAAGATACGGTTGTAAAATTAGTTACCGTGAAAGATACTGTTGATAAAACAAATACGCTTAAAGGCACTACCGAAATTAAAGATGCAAGTCAAATAAATGCCAAAAGTGCTGCTGATAGCAAAAAAATAATAAATGAAACTATTGCGGTAAACTATCCAAAAAATAAAAAATTTAAAATCAATGGTATTTCTGCAATCTGGGCAGAAAAAGAAAGGTCTTTTTTAGAAATTGCAGACACTTATAATGTGCCAGTATTTAAATTATTTAATAATAATGAATTGGAAGAAACTGATTTAGTTCAAAAAAATCAGTTACTCTTTTTAGGAGAGAAAAAGAAGGAAAGTGATAAAAAAGTACATGTTGCAAAAAATGGAGAAACTTTTTATGACATTGCTCAAATGGAAGGCATTCAATTATCATCATTAAAATCCTATAATAGCAATATTCAGGAAACTGAAATTAAAGAAGGTACCATTCTGTACTTATTCAATATGCCAAAGGAATCCAGTAAATCAACGACTCCTGAAAAAGTTAAAGCATCTTCTGAAACAAAAGCTGCCGAAAAAAAACAAAGCAATACAACCCCTAAAAAAAATAAATTTAAAATATTCTAGTATGTCAAACATTACTGTATTAGACAAAGAATTTATACCCTATATTAGCGAAGCTGAAATACAAGAAAAAATTTCGGCACTTGCTCAACAACTAAATAAAGAATATGAAGGGAAAAAACCCATTTTCCTATCTATCTTAAACGGTTCGTTTTTATTTACAGCCGACTTGTTTAAACAAATTACCATTGACGCGGAAGTTTGTTTTATTAAATTGGCTTCATATAAAGGAACAACTTCCTCTGGCAACGTGGTAACCGCTATTGGATTAGATGCCAATATAAGTGGAAGAGACATTATTATATTGGAAGATATTATTGATACAGGTAAAACCTTACATCATTTTCTGCCTCAATTAGCTTCTAATCAACCGGCATCTATTAAAATTGCAGTGCTATTGAATAAAACAGAAGCTTTAGCATATCCAGTTAAAGTAGACTATGCTTGTTTTGATATTCCCAATAAGTTTGTGGTAGGTTATGGTTTAGATTATGATGGACTCGGAAGAAATACTAAGGCTATTTATCAATTAAAGTAGCGCAGAAAAAATAGAAAAGATAAAAATAAAATAGAGGCTAAATTATATGCCTTACATAATGACGTTTAAAATTTTTGCAAAAAAATTTATGAACGATAGGGATAAATAGAAAAAATCAAAAAGATAAAAATAAAATAGGGGCTAAATTTTATTAGCCCCTATTTTATTACTTAAACGCATCTTTTACTTTTTCGTAAAAACTCTTCTCCCCTTTTGTGGATTTAGGTTTAAAGTTTTCACTTTCCTGCATTTTCTCCAATGCAGCTTTTTCCTCATCACTTACTTGCTGCGGGGTCCATACATTTACATGTATTAACTGATCACCTTTTGCATAACCCTGAACTTCAGGGAAACCTTTCCCTTTGAGTCTAAATATTTTACCGCTTTGTGTTCCCGCTGGAATTTTAATTTTTGCGCGTCCATCAATGGTAGGAACCTCTACATTGGTTCCAAAAATTGCATCTGGAATGGTAATATATAAATCGAATGCTACATTTAATCCATCGCGGTGTAAAAATTCATGTGCCTCTTCCTCAATCATAATGATTAAATCTCCAGACATTCCTCCTCGTTCTCCTGCATTTCCTTTCCCAGACATACTTAATTGCATGCCATCTTGCACACCTGCAGGAATATCAATTGAAATAGTTTCTTCTCCATATATACGACCTTCTCCTTTACAACTTGTACATTTTGCAGTGACGGTAGTTCCTTCACCATTACAAGTAGAACAAGTATTTACCGTTTGCATTTGCCCCAAAAAAGTATTGGTTACTTTTCTTACCTGACCTTGGCCGTTACAAGTAGAACAAGTTTGTAAACTATTTTTATCTTTTGCTCCATTACCGCCACAAGTAGTACATGCAACATGTTTTTTAACTTTTACTTGCTTGGTAACTCCATTCGCTATTTCCTCAAAGTTTAGTTTGAGTTTAATTCTCAAATTACTTCCTCTTTGTCCTCTCGCTCTTGCTCCACCACCACGAGATCTTCCTCCGCCTCCAAAAAATCCACCAAATCCTTCGTCACCAAAAATATCTCCAAACTGACTGAATATGTCATTCATATCCATACCTCCATGGAATCCGCCGCCACCACCACCTGTTCCAGGTCCGAATGCTTGGTGACCAAAGCGATCATATTTTGCTTTTTTATCGCTATCACTTAATATTTCATATGCCTCTGCAGCTTCTTTAAATTTTTCTTCCGCTGCCTTGTCACCAGGATTTCTATCTGGGTGATATTGCATAGCAACTTTGCGATACGCTTTTTTAATTTCGTCCGCAGATGCCGATTTAGACACTCCTAGTACTTCGTAAAAATCTCTTTTAGACATATGTTTATTTTTATTTGCCTACAACCACTTTGGCAAAACGAATAATTTTTTCATTTAAAGCATACCCCTTGGTTACTTCATCTATGACTTTCCCTTTTAATTTTTCATCTGGTACGGGCACTTCGGTAATGGCTTCGTGAAATTCTGCATCAAAATCCTTTCCAATACTCTCCATAGGACTTAATCCTTTAGCTTGCATAGTACTTCGAATTTTATTAAACACCAATTGAATTCCTTCCTTTTGAACTGCAATGTCATCGGTTGTATTTAATTGTTTCTCTGCTCTATCACAGTCATCCAATACATCCAATAGGGAAACAATCACATCCTTCCCAGCAGTTTGGATAAGCTCCATACGCTCTTTTGCAGTTCGACGCTTATAATTTTCAAATTCAGCCATTAAACGGAGGTATTTGTCCTTTTGGTCAGCAAGATCTGCCTTTAGTTGATCTAGTTCACTAAGGGGCTCTTTTTCCTCAATTGGGGTATTTTCCGCTCCATTTTCTACCTGTTCTTCGGCTGCTTGTGTATTGATCTCTTTTTCTTCCATAATGATTGAGTTATTACCTAATTCGAGCAAATATATTGCCAAAGGCCTAAAAGAGCAAAATTGACACTAATTAGGCCTAAAATGAACAAGTTGTCAGTAAATCCCTGCCTATCTTTGCCTAATGACAAAAGTGTATCTAAATCGTAAAATTACCCAAAGGATTGCCCTTGGACATCCTTGGATTTACAATAATGAAGTGGATCGTATTGCCGGCCCTGTTCAACAGGGTGATATTGTGGAAGTATATTACTTTGACGGCCAATTGGCAGGCAGGGGGTATATTAACCCTGAGTCCCAAATTATCATTCGTTTACTTACCCGTAATAGAGAAGAAATTACAGCTGCGTTTTTTCATCAAAAAATTCAAGCTGCTTGGGATTATCGTAAACATTTAGGATATACAGAAAACTGTCGTTTGGTTTTTGGAGAAGCCGATGGATTACCAGCACTCATCATTGATAAGTTCAATGATTATTTTGTGATACAAACCTTATCATATGGTATTGAAGTTTGGAAGGATGCAATTGTTGATGCATTAAAAAGCATCTTTAATCCAAAAGGTATTTATGAAAGAAATGATGTTCCAGTTAGAGAATTAGAAGGACTTGTGCAACAAAAAGGCTTTCTAACCAACCCATTCCCTACCGAAATCGTTATTTCAGAAAATGGTTTACAGTTTTATGTAAATATTGAAACTGGTCAAAAAACAGGATACTTTTTAGACCAACAAGATAATCGAAGAGCCATTCAAAATATTGTAAAGGATGCCGAAGTGTTGGGTGCATTTACCTACACAGGTACTTTTGAAATACATGCAGCACATTATGGTGCCAAATCTGTTTTGGGTATTGACATTTCAGAATCTGCTGTTGCACAAGCCAATAAAAATGCAGCATTGAATAAACTTGATCACATTGTTAAGTTTGAAGCCATGAATGCTTTTGATGTTTTAAAGAACTGGGGAAAGCAAGGGAAAAAATATGATGTAGTCATGTTAGATCCGCCTGCTTTTACAAAGAGCAGAAATAATATTGACAAGGCAATTACTGGTTACAAAGAAATTAATTTACGTGGCATGCAACTTATTCGCAATGGGGGATTTTTAGTGAGCTCTAGTTGTACCAACCTGGTAAGCCCTGAATTATTTTTAGAAACGATTGAAATAGCAGCGCATGATGCAAAGAAAAGAATTAGGCAAGTAACTTATCAGTCACAATCCAGCGACCATCCCATTATTTGGGGAATGGAAAATACGCATTATTTGAAATTTTTAATTGTGGAAGTTTGCGACAAATAATTACTCCGTAAAATAGACTACATTAAAAAGGCTCCAATTCATTGGAGCCTTTTTTTGAATATTTAGTGTTGAAATTTTGCAGGGTTAATTACGATATCACCTAGCATGATTTCAAATTTCAGTTTAAGGTATTTAACAGGTTTTGAATAGCAGCAAAATCTGGCAAATCGCCAGGAGTTGCACAAACTTCTTCATATTGAACAACGCCCTCTTTATCAATTACAAATGCAGAACGCTTGCTAACTCCTTGCATTTCAAATGCAGGAAACACCTCATATAATACATCAAATGATTTTGAAGCAGTTTTATTAAAGTCACTTAATAAAGGGAAGTTTAACTTTTGCTCTTCTTTAAATTTACCAAGTGTAAATATAGAATCAACGGAAATACCCAATACTTGTGCATTGGCATTATTATACGTTCCAATATTATCTCTGATACTGCAAAGTTCTGTAGTACATACTCCTGTGAATGCTAAAGGAAAGAATAGAACTACTACATTTTGACCTTTAAAATCGCCTAATGAAGTAGCTTTTTTATCGGTATCAAACAATGTGAAAGCTGGGGCTGGTTTGCCAAGTAAATTACTCATATTTTTATTTTTTATTGGGTGCTTAATTTGAGGTCAAAAGTATAAATGTTTATTGAGGGTTGGATTAGTTTAGTTGCCTAAAAAGGGATTTTTTCTCTTTTCGAAAGTTCATTTACCGAATCCATAAGCACTTTAAACTCAACTGGGTGCTTTTCCAAATATTCAATTTGTTTATAAAATTGAACGCGATCTACTTTATTGAGGTCAAAAATTTGTTGATAAAACTGTACATTCTTCTTTTGTATATTCCAGGTTGAATCTAAAGAAGATATACGAGAAAAATGTTCGTCTGCTTTCATTAGTTGTAAAACAACTACTTTCATTTTATCTATAGGTATAGCATTCCCCTCTTTTGCTTTTTCACCACAAGCAAGTAGTAAAATACTTACCATCAAAAAGCTTACACAAATTCTCATTCTAACTTTTCTTTATACTTATTCAAATTGGTTAAATCAATCACTGACAATGTGTTCAACACTTGTTTTTTCATGGATTTGTTGGCATTGTCAAAAATACCTACAATTTCGGAATACTTTCCTTGTAATAAAATGGGTACCACCATAGTATTGGTATTTTCCTCTTGCACTTCTTGCATGGTCATTAAAGCATTTAATACAGCCCCTCTTCCCACTTCAAATTTGGAAGACATTTGATCCAACCCTTCACGATAGTAACCGTAAATGGCGTCATGAATCTTATCCATTCCACTCTTGGTAAGATTGTCAATTAAAATAAAACGATTGCGCTGGCCATCAAATGACTTCCATCCATTTATACCTGAAGCCTCGGGCGCGTTATAAACAATATTTAATGCTTTATTAAAATAAGGCACGCCCCCTTTTAACGAAAATGAATCATAGTCTAATCCTAAAATCAAATTAATATAATAAGCAATGGTAGCAGTTAAGTTTGCCTCTAATGGATCTGCACCTTGTACCTTATTCTCATTAAATTCTATGGGCTGTGATAGTTGATATTTGAAAGTAAAATTGGGGTCCTGCATATTTAATACAGGGGTTGAATAACTTGCGTTATATACTGGTCTGCTTGAAACCACACTTAATTTAGCATTATACACCCCTGTTGAAAGCACTGACTCAATGGTGATGAAAAAACTGCAATCAATTTTTTCTTCATTGCCAAATGCATCCAATGACCATTTTCTTTGATTAATAAAATCTCTTAATTGAGATTGTAACTGAACAAATATTTTTGGATCTACCTGATTATCAACCTTATTACTTTGAATGGTAACGGTTGCGGAAAGCTCTTGCGCAAACCCAATTTGGGTAGTTAGCAATAGAAATAAAATAATAAAAAAACAATAACGACGCATATGCTAATTATGGGTACCCTAAAATACAAAAACGTCCTGATACCTTAAAGATTTCAGGACGTTTTAAATAAGAACCTAGTAATTATCTGTAAAGATCAGACTCTTCCTTAGTTCTATGGTATATTTTATCATCAATAAATTCAGCAGTTGCTAAAATTGCTGGGTTTGGCATACGCTCATAGGCTTTGGAAATTTCAATTTGCTCTTTGTTCTCATGAATTTCCTCTAGGCTATCTGTATGGCTTGCAAACTCTTCTAATTTTGAATGCAATTCTTCTCTGATAGAGATATTGATTTGATTCGCTCTCTTAGAAATGATTGAAATAGATTCATATAAATTTCCAGTCTTCGCTTTTAATGCTTTTAAACTTTTTGTTTCGATTACAGCAGGTGTGTTTGCACCCATGTGTCTTCTTAATTTACTCATTTCTTATTATTTAAAAAATTATCAGTTTTTTGTTTTATTTTTTTTGCTTCGGGTAATAATGGGCTATCACTGAAACGATCTACAAAATCATTATACTCTGCCGTCACTTTTTCAAAACGCTCTTTTTGCTTATCCTCAAAACTATTTAATGCAAATTTATAATAGGCTTGCACCGTTAATAATTTATATTGATCCGCATTTTTAGAATCTGGATAATTGTCGGACAACAATCCATATGATATCGCAGCTGCACGGTATAACGCAAGATTGTCGTACAATGTAGCTGTTTTGAAATCTTTCAATTCTAACTTTTCACGACATGCATCAATCACTGCAGTAGCATCTTTTACTCTTGGACTCGTGGGATGCGCATCAATGAAAACCTGCATGGTTAAAATTGCTTTATTGGTAGTAGTTTGATCTAATTCCGCTTTTGGTGAACGTTTATAATACGTAAGCGCTCTTAAATATTCTACCTCTTCTGTTTTAGGACTATTGGGAAAATACTCAACAAATGTTTTAAATAAGTTTTCAGCATTTTCATAATCCTCGTCATAGTAATACGAATTTGCAAACTTCACATACAACTCCTCGTATCTTGGAGTTCCTTTTACAAATGGCATTACGTTCTCAAAGAGCTGTTGTGCGTTTCTGTATTTTTTAGCTTCAAAATATTTCTCGGCCATTTTTACTTTATAGTCAATATCCTTGTTCTTTAAAATTTCTTGGAATTTTGAAGTACAAGAGGACAATCCAAAAATGACAAAAAGGGCTACAATGATTCTATTCATACAGGGATGCAAAATTAACTAATAATCCTCAATTTAGGGCTAAAAAGATTGCGAATAAAGCCTTGAGCGTTAAGAAATTACTAAAAATAAGCTGATTACCAGTATTTTAGAAAAATGAGCGAAGACTCGGGTTTAAAAATTGGGGTATAAAACAAAAAGCCCCGCTTCCGCGGGGCTTTTTAGGCTAAGACCTTTATAACGGAGTTAGATGGATATTATCCTTCCTTACCCTCGTCTAATTTAGCTTTGATTTCAGCTAAAGCGCCTAAATCACCTAAAGTAGATTTTTCTACTTTAGCTTGAATTGATTTAACAGCTTTCTTAGTCTTTTCAGACTCTACTTTAGCTTCTTTC
>JALQXE010000177.1 GCA_023263235.1 Sediminibacterium sp.
TGCTACTTGCTTTACTGAAGTTTCTCTTCCCAATGAACCATCGGCTTGAGGCACACCTGCTTTTCTAAAATATTTTTGCGCTAAAATGTCCGTAGCAATTTGGCTCCATTGTTTTGGAACTTCTACGTTTGTCATTTCAAATACTTTTTCTCCGTTTGGATTTTTAATTACGCTATCACGATAGTCGTAATCAAATTGATCAAATGGAGACACATTGTCTTTTGTGAATCGGCGAGAAAATTCTAAACCTTTTTTCGCAGTGGTTTTTGTTTTTGATGTAGCCATGGTCGTATTCTATTTTAAAAGGGTGTTAGTTATGTCCCCCAATAGGTTTTTTGAAAAACATTGATGGGTAGACGAAAATATCCTTTGCTTTTCATAATTCCCGTCCCGAAATATCAACAGCTGTGGAAAATTGATGTGAATAATCGGAAATCCCATAACCCCATTGAATTCCATGATTTATCCCCATCCAATGTTAGTTTCTTAGAAAAAAAATAGGGCTCATTTCGGTTTTTTTTGTAATAAATGAGTGCCATGCGCATACATAAGCTTAAAATTGATATTTTTGAGCTTTGAGCGAAGGGAATTTATATAATTGGTGTAAACATGAAACAAAGCATTTTAAATAATATTGGTCAACAAAAAGCGAATGCCCACAAAGCTTTCGCCGTTTTAGTAGACCCCGATAAATTAACTGCTCAAGGTTTATTAGACACCATACAACTTGCTAAACAAGCAAAGGTTGATTACTTTTTTGTAGGGGGTAGTTTAGTGGTTACCGACACTTTAGATAATGTGGTTGCTACCATAAAATCTAAATGCGATATTCCTGTAGTTTTATTCCCCGGCTCTCCCGACCAAATCACCCCAAAAGCTGACGCCTTATTATACCTTTCCTTAATTTCTGGACGCAACCCAGAATTACTTATTGGACAGCATGTAATTAGTGCCCCTTTTGTTAAACAAAGCGGGCTTGAAATTATTCCTGTAGGTTATATGTTAATAGATGGAGGCACTCCAACAACGGTATCCTATATATCAAATACCAACCCAATTCCTTCCAATAAAAATGACATAGCTTCTTGCACCGCTATGGCTGGTGAAATGCTGGGACTAAAAGTGATTTATATGGATGCAGGAAGTGGTGCGCAAAGGGCCATTCCAACCACTATGATTAGCCAAGTAGCAAAGTATGTTCAAATACCTATAATAGTTGGTGGAGGTATTACTAGTCCTGAAAAAGCAAAAGAAAATTGTTTGGCAGGCGCCGACATTATTGTTGTAGGCAATGCTATTGAAAAAGATCCTGCACTAATAAGCGAAATCGCAAACGCAATTCACAGCCTAAATAAATAGTTGGTGGGTGGCTTTATTCATACCATTAGAAACTCATCATCTCTTTAAATTTAACCGTTTGACGACGGCTAATTTCAATTTTCTCCCCTCCCTTTAGTTCCACTAATAACCCTCCATTAAAATAAGGTTCAATTTTCTCAATCCAATGCAGGTTAATTATATGCTTACGGTTGGCCCTAAAAAATACACGCTCATCCAAGCGGTCTTCCAAAGCATTTAAAGACTTTAAAATAAGTGGTTTGTATGAAGAGAAATAAACTTTTGCATAATTGCCTACACTTTCAAACAATCTAATTTCAGACAGTTTTACAAACCAACACTTTTCTCCATCCTTCACAAATACTTGATCTGCCTCGGTTAATGGACCACGATTGGTACCCATTAAACTTGCTTGTTCGAGTTGCAATTCGGTTTGCAGTTTTTGAATTGCATCAGCTAAGCGCAAAGGATCAATTGGTTTTAATAAATAATCCAAAGCGTTTACTTCAAACGCTTTTAAAGCAAACTCATCATATGCAGTTGTGAAAATTACTTTAGGTGCTTTTTCTAACTCCGCTAACAAATCAAAGCCCGTTTTCCCAGGCATTTGAATGTCTAAAAAAATTAAATCAGGACGCGACAGGTCAATTTTTTCAATACCCTCGTCAACATTACTCGCTTCGTCCACCACCTGAATTTCAGTATGCTGTTCCAATAATTTTTTCAACTCATTTCTTGCCAATCGCTCATCATCTACAATAATTGCTTTAATAAGGGTATTAGACATGATTTTATGTTTTAACTTTTATACTAATGAATTGGTATCACTAATTTGGCAGTTACTTGATTTTGTTCGCATTGATAAATTTCAAATAACGCCTCACCTTGATACAAAATATTTAATCGCTCTCTTGTACTTTGCAATCCAAATCCATCATTTTCAGCAGGTTTTAATAGGCCTGTGTTGATTACTAATAGTACATGTTTATTTTCTTCAAATTTGGATACAATTTTAATGGTGCAATCTCCAGGTTGCTTTCCTAGGCCATGTTTGATTGCATTTTCCACCAAAGTCTGTAACATCATGGGTGGCAATAAATTTTGCAGTGTTGCTTCTTCTATATCATAAACAATTTTAAGTCTGTCTGCAAAACGAATGTATTCCAATGCTAAATAATCTTTCACAATAGCCAACTCCTTTTCTAAACTGGTCTCTTCAATTTTATCGCTATGAATACTGCTTCTTAAAATATTACTTAGCTCAGTAATGGCTTGTCTTGAGCGCTTTGGATCTTCGTCAACTAATGCACGAATACTATTTAATGCATTGAAAATAAAATGAGGATTAATTTGAGACTTAATTGTTTTTAATTCCAACTCCTTAATTAAGGTTTCTAATTTAATTTTTTTTATCTCCTCTTTGTTAGCGAAATCTATATAATGCCATAATATGTAAATGGAAATCCAAACAAAAAATATGGGCGTATCTAAAATGAGTCCAAATAATAGTCTTTTCACAACCCTTCCTCCATTCCAATTGGCAAAAATCGCGTCGATAGAAAAAACGAAACGATTACTTTCTGTTTTGGCCATATCTCTGCCTGGTTCAAAAAGTCTTAGTATTTCAATGATGGAGCTATTGATTAAACTAAACGAAAAAGAAAATAACATCACCAATAAGAATATCTTCCACCACTGATTTGACGGAGTTGGTGGCTTAAGTCCATTAAAAATAATGGTGCTTCTTAATAAGTGTGTGAGTGTAATTCCCAGCATAACACTTACTAGAATTCGTTGAAAAAAGACAGCACTTAACTGTCTCTCTAGCACATAGGCAAACAGGAGGATTGTAAGCGCATAACTTACCCAGCCTCCAATTTGACAGACCCAGTAAATTGAATATTGCTTTTTCATCATACCCAAATTTACTCAATTAGGCCTTCTTTTACCCCTACTTATTCGATTAATGGTAATATCCCTAGATAAAAGGGATAATCTTTCTCCTTTAAAACTTTTGGCCATTTTTTATGTTATTAACTTACTTTTACAATACAATTTGTCCAAAAATGCACTTTGAGGCTGGCCCATTATTAAGTACTATCAATAACCCCGATGACCTAAAAAAGCTGTCTAGGGAAAAATTACATCAGGTATGTGACGAACTCCGTCAGTACATTATTGACGTAGTGAGCGTTCAGGGTGGCCACTTTGCTTCTAGTTTAGGCGTAGTAGAATTGAGCGTTGCGCTGCATTATGTTTACAATACTCCTTATGATCAGTTGGTTTGGGACGTAGGCCACCAGGCTTATGGTCATAAAATTTTAACAGGTCGCAGAACCAATTTTGTGAGCAATAGAAAATATAAGGGAATGAGCGGATTTCCTAAAAGATCCGAAAGTGAATATGACACTTTTGGTGTGGGCCACTCTTCTACTTCTATTTCAGCTGCTTTAGGAATGTCCATGGCGGCCAAATACAAAGGCGAGGATCGAAAGTCAGTAGCTATCATTGGAGACGGATCCATGACAGCCGGAATGGCTTTTGAAGCGATGAACCATGCAGGAGTTGCAGATAGTGACATGTTAATTGTACTTAACGACAACTGTATGAGTATTGACCCCAATGTGGGTGCCCTTAAAGAATATTTAACCGACATTAGCACTTCCCCTACCTATAATAAATTTAGAGACGAACTTTGGAATGTAATGGGAAAGCTTCCAATTGGTAAGAACTTTACCAGAGAAATGGCCTCTAAAGTTGAAGCAGGCTTAAAAGGAGTAGTATCAAAAAGTAGCAATTTATTTGAAGCATTAAATTTGAGATATTTTGGCCCAATTGATGGTCATAATATTACCAAACTAGTTGACACCTTAAAAGACTTAAGAGAAATTCCAGGCCCCAAAATTTTACACATACTTACCGTTAAAGGAAAGGGTTATGAATTGGCAGAAAAAGATCAAACCAAATGGCATGCACCAGGCTTATTTGATAAATTAACAGGGGAAATTATTAAGAAAAAAATTGAAGTGCCCCAAGCTCCTAAATACCAGGATGTTTTTGGCAAATCAATACTTACACTTGCGGAAAATAATAAAAATATAATGGGTGTGACGCCGGCAATGCCAAGTGGCTCCTCCTTAAAGTATATGATGGATGCGATGCCAGATAGGGCTTTTGACGTGGGGATTTGCGAGCAACATGCAGTTACTTTAAGTGCTGGTTTAGCCACTCAAGGTATGAAAGTGTTTTGCAATATCTACAGCTCTTTCATGCAACGTGCTTATGATCAAGTTATACATGATGTGGCTTTACAAAAATTACCAGTTATTTTTTGTTTAGATCGAGCAGGACTAGTGGGCGAAGATGGACCAACACACCATGGATGTTATGATATTGCGTTTTTTAGATGCATCCCTAATATGATAATTAGTGCGCCAATGAATGAACAAGAATTGCGCAACCTAATGTACACTGCACAATTAGCATCTACTCAACTTCCTTTTGTAATTCGTTATCCAAGAGGTGAGGGCGTGATGGTTGATTGGGAAAAACCTTTTGAGGAACTAACTATTGGTAAAGGAAGAAAATTAAAAGACGGAAAAGATATTGCCATATTAAGTTTAGGACATCCTGGAAACTTTGCACAAACTGCAATCAGAAATTTAAGAACAGAAGGTTTGGATCCTGCACATTTTGATATTCGCTTTGTAAAACCATTGGACGAAGCATTATTGCATGAAGCGTTTACAAACTATTCAAGAATTGTAACTGTTGAAGATGGAACAATTGTAGGTGGTATGGGTTCAGCAATTTTGGAATTCATGAATACCCACGGATATAAAAATCAAATTACCATTTTAGGTATTCCGGATACAATTGTTGAACACGGTAGCTTAAAAGAATTGCACCATGAGTGCCACTATGATGCATTAGCAATTGCGGAGGCCGTGAAAGCCTTACTAGCAAAAGAAAATTTAGTTGAGGCCTAATTTAAGCTTGGGTCAAAATCACCTTCTCCATCCAAAGGAGCATCCTTAAAACTTTCTAAGTCTGCTTTGGTTTCCCAAGCATCAAAAGTATCAACATGTCCTGGCTCTAAATCATCTTCTCTATTTTCATTCCACTCAATAATAAAATTATTTTTACCCTCGCCCACCATTAAGCGCATGTATTTTTGTTGAGATAATTCTAATATTGATAAGAACAAGAATAAAGCATGAACCCGATCCTCGCAAATGTCAAATACCTTTTCAAAAGAAACTGTTTTTTCAGTTTCTACTAAACTCAACAAATGTGTTCTACTGCCTTCCATGGTGTAGTTATATCTCACCACCGTATGCACTGGCTTATTCTGTCGATCCTGAAGTCTTGTCATTACTTTTTCAAAGGACTTCATTAATTTAAATAAAGTAACCGTATGCAATTCGGTACCCTCTGCAGCTTCCTCACCCACCATCGACATTTCATGTGCAATATTTCCACGCTTCATCATAAGCATTCTTAGCGCTTCTAAATCGGCCATTTGCACTGCAGCTTCTTTGTATTTTTTGTACTCTAAAATTTTATCTATCAATTCCTGTCTTGGATCAATTTCATTTCCCTGCGCATCTATTTCTTTTCTTGGCAATAATAACTTGGCTTTAATACGCATTAAAGTAGAAACAAATAAAATGAACTCACTACTTAATTCAATATTTAACTTATCCTGATTGTGGATGAAATCCAAAAAGTCATTGATAATTTTAGTGATTTGAATATTATAAATATCCATCTCATCTCTTTCAATAAAGAATAACAAAAGATCAAAAGGGCCCTCAAACTGGTCCACTTTTATCGAATAATTAGCATGCTGACTCATAGTGTACAAAGAAACGCAAATTTTAGACAAAAATGGAGCATCTTTGGGCAAATTATACCCGAATGCATAAGAACTGGATTAGCTGGCTTGTTTTTGCCCTGTTGGCCATTGTTTGGGGCAGTTCATTTATCCTCATGAAAGAGGGTTTAAAAGCTTTTAACCCCTACCAGGTGGCCTCCTTAAGGATGTTGTCTGCTGGTATTATTTTACTTCCTTTTGCCTACAAAGCAATAAAACTTGTTCCAGGTAATAAAATGGGTTTGGTGATTTTATCTGGTATTTTGGGCAACTTTATTCCTGCTTATCTTTTTTGCATTGCCGAAACACAAATTGATAGTTCTTTAGCGGGTATTTTAAACTCTTTAACGCCCATGTTTACCATCATTGTGGGTGTCTTGTTTTTTAAGGTACAAACAAACTTTGCAAAAATTATTGGAATGATCATTGGCTTTCTTGGTTTAAGTTTTTTACTTGCCGCTGGGAAAAATATGAGCTTCCATAATTTATCGTACGCTAGCTTAGTGCTCTTGGCCACTTTGTTTTATGGCATTAATGTAAATATAGTTGGCAGATATATGCAGCAATTGGGATCCATAAATGTAGCGTCCATTGCCTTTGCATTTTTAATTATTCCAAGCACTTGTGTGCTATATCATACTGGCTATTTTAGCAACGACTTTACCAATCCTATTGTGTTGCGTTCTTTGGCAGCGAGCAGCGTACTTGGAATTGTAGGAACAAGTATAGCTACTATTTTGTTTTATTATTTAGTAAAACAAGCCGGCATGTTATTTGGATCCATGGTTACATATGGCATTCCAATAGTTGCCGTGGCCTGGGGCATTTTGGATGGAGAAAGTTTAAACCTCATACAAATTGGATGCTTAGGATTAATTCTTTGGGGTGTATATATTGTAAACAGGGGGCATTTAGGATTTGCAAAAAAACAAAAAGCATAAAAAATCCCCATTAAGAACATAACCTTATGGGGAATTAAAATACTAAATGAAGCTTAGTGACTTCAATTATACAGTCATAATTTCTTTTTCTTTCGCTTCCAAGTGTTTATCCACTAATGCAATATGTTTATTGGTTAAACCTTGAATTTCTTCTTCGGCACCCTTACATATATCTTCACTAGCGCCCTCTTTTTGCACTTTCTTCACCTTCTCAATATGATCTCTTCTAATATTGCGAATAGCTACTTTAGTATGCTCACCTTCGGCTGCAGCTTTTTTGTACAATTCTTTTCTGCGCTCTTCTGTTAAAGGCGGCATAAACAATCTAATATTTACACCATCATTTTGTGGTGTAATGCCAATATTTGCAGCCATGATTGCTCTTTCAATCAATGCTAACATTGGTTTTTCCCATGGTTGAATACTTATTGTTCTAGTATCCAATACCTGCACATTTGCCACCTGACTAATAGGAGTTGGGGTTCCATAATAGTCTACGTTAATTCCTTCTAAAATGGAAGGAGAAGCTTTACCAGCTCTAATTTTAGAGATTTCAATTTCTAAATGCCCAATGGCCTTTTTCATACCCGCTTCTGCGTCTGTGGCTATTTTCTTTAATTCCTCTGACATATTGAATGATTTGAGTTTACAAAGTTAAGTAAATCATTGTAGTCTACATAAGTCTTTTTTTTATCTATCTTTGCGCATAGATAAATAACCTTATGGCAACAACTGAATTAACCAAAATTGCATCTCAAGTTAGAAGAGATATTGTTAGAATGGTACATGCACAACAAAGTGGACACCCAGGTGGTTCTTTGGGTTGTGCCGATTTTTTAACTGCATTGTATTTTCATGTTTTAAAGAAGGATACTAATTTTAAAATGGATGGAAAAAATGAAGATCTTTTCTTTTTATCAAATGGGCATATCTCTCCTGTTTTTTATTCAGTATTGTCTCGTTCAGGATATTTTGATGTTAAAGAATTAGCCACATTCCGTAAAATTAATTCTCGTTTACAAGGTCACCCAACAACACATGAAGGTTTACCAGGTATTCGAGTTGCGAGTGGTTCTTTAGGACAAGGCATGAGTGTTGCTATTGGTGCTGCGCTTTCAAAAAAGTACAATGGCGACGATCGTACAGTTTACTCATTACATGGTGATGGTGAGTTACAAGAAGGACAAAACTGGGAAGCCATTATGTTTGCCGCACATCATAAGGTAGATAATTTAATTGCTACGGTTGATGTGAACGGACAACAAATTGATGGATCCACAACCCAAGTAATGAATTTAGGCAATCTACGCGCCAAATGGGAATCTTTTGGATGGGAAGTTCTCGACATGGATGGCCACGACATGAATGAAATCGTAAACACCTTGCAGTTGGCTAAATCGATGGGTGGAAAAGGTAAACCTATCTGTATTCTAATGAAAACTCAGATGGGGAAAGGGGTTGACTTTATGGAGGGTACCCATGAATGGCATGGTATTGCACCAAACGATGAACAGTTGGCTCGTGCCTTGGCTCAACTTCCAGAAACGTTAGGCGATTATGCCTAAGGTGATTATACAAAACTATGCGTTCATTACCTATTGCACATATTATATGTTGGCTACTTCTAGCTGTCGCAGAGGTTCACGCGCAAGGAACTGTTAAGAAAACGCGTATCCTTTTTTTAATGGACGGATCGTCGAGTATGACGTATTCGTGGAATCAAAACAATTCTCGCTACGATGTGGCTACTCGAATGTTGTTGCAGTTGATAGACAGTGTTTATGCTGTGAACAACGAAGTGGAATTTGCTGTTCGTTCAGTAGGTACTCAATATCCGGCCCAAGAAAAAAATTGCCAAGATACACGCCTTGAAGTGCCATTTAATTTGCAAAATGTCAATCAAATTAAAACAAGGATGCAGTATTTGCAGCCTATTGGGTATTCTCCAATTGCCTACAGCTTGCGAACAGCGGCCGATAATGAATTGAACAATCCTCAAGTATACGATTACAGCGTTATTTTTATTACCGATGGTGGGGAGAGTTGCGGGGGGGATGTTTGCGAAACATTCAAGAAATATTTAGCCGGACGAATGAAGGTAAAACCCTACGTTATCGGATTAAACAAAAGTGAACAACTAGAAACCATTTACCAATGTTTGGGTAATTATGTTGATGTTACCGAGCCCGACG
>JALQXE010000019.1 GCA_023263235.1 Sediminibacterium sp.
TGGTAAACCATGGGTATCCCAACCACCTTTTCGTTTTACTTGAAAACCTTGCATCGTTTTATAACGACACATCATATCCTTTAAAGTTCTTGAAATTACATGGTGAATACCTGGCATTCCATTGGCACTTGGAGGGCCTTCGTAAAAAACGAATGGTGTTTTACCTTCACGTAAACTAACAGATTGCTCAAATGCCTGTTCTTTTTTCCAGGCTGCTAATATCTCTGCCTCAATGGTGGGCAGGTGTAAGCCATTAAATTCTGGGTATTGATTGCTCATAAAACGCTTGTCCTAACTGATTTTTAGGGCACGAAGGTACGAAATAGGACGGTAAAAAGCTTATTCAGGGTCGCTTACAGGCGCTTCAATCCTGTCTTTTTCTGCATTTTCTGCTTCATCCTTCCCAAAAAACTTGTTTTGGAATATAAATAGGGTAATTACCCCTACGCTGATGGAAGCATCTGCAAAATTAAAAACAGGTCTAAAGAACTCAAATTCCTGGCCTCCCCAAATAGGGAACCAACTGGGAAAATGGCCATTTTGAACAATTGGGAAATAAAACATGTCCACCACTTTACCATGTAAAAAAGGAGCATAACCACCTGTTGAAGGCATAAATACTGCCACCTGTGTAGTGTAAGGAACACTTTGTTCAAATATCATTCCGTAAAATAAACTATCAATTAGATTTCCCACTGCACCTGCGAAAATCAAAGCTGCACAAATGATAAAACCATTGTGGTATTTTTTTGCAATAAAACCTTTTATTAAGAATGCACCCCATATAACAGCTACTAGCCTAAATAGGGTTAATAATATTTTTCCGAAATCACCTCCAAACTTTAAACCCCAAGCCATCCCTTCGTTCTCCACAAAATGTAGTCTAGCCCAGGTTCCTAAAAGCAAATGTTCCTCTCCTATAAAATAATTGAGTTTAATATAAAATTTGATTGCCTGATCAATTATTATAATGAGTGCAATTAGTGCAATAATTTTTTTACCGTTCATATTGAGCATTGTGTGTGCAAAGATAAGTTAGTGTTTGTGACCAACTGTCTCTTTTTTCTTATTGATAAAAATGGAATATAAAATGGAGCCCATGATACAAAATAAAATAACCAGTAAGGATAATAATACTTGTGCATTTTTATCCATCCATAAATTAATATAGTGTTCCCCCAACATTTTCACGCCAATAAATACTAGCACAATAGCAATACCTTGCTGTAAAAACTCAAATTTATTAACAGCGCCTCTTAATAAAAAGAATAATGATCTTAAACCTAAAATAGCGAATATGTTAGAAGTATAAATAACTAAACTACTTTGTGAAATGCCCATCACGGCCGGGATCGAGTCAAGTGCAAATACAATATCAATGGCTGCTAGCAATATTACAACTACAAATAAACTTGTATAAATTGGTTTGTTGTTATGGTCCCTAACTACAAATTTGCCATCGCCATCTGTAGCGCCAATGGGCAATATTTTCTTTAGAAATTTGTAAATTTTAGATTCATGTGGATCAAAATTGGAATCCTCATCCGCATTAAACATATGAATACCCGTATACACCAAGAAAACGCCAAATATATAAAGCACCCAGGAAAATTTGGCAACCAAAGCAACGCCAACGGTAATAAATAAAACGCGAAAAATGATAGCGGCTAAAATTCCAATAAGTAACACCCGAGGATAATGCTTTTCTTTAACCTTAAATGAATCGAAAATTAAAATAAAAACAAAAATGTTATCAATACTTAAACTCCATTCCATAAGATATCCGCTCAAAAATTCTAATCCCAATTTTTGCCCTTCTTCTATCCAAACAAATACAAAAAAACCAAGGGCTAATAACACCCACAGGAAAGTTTGTTTCAATGCCTGAGATACAGATACAATTGCATTTTTTTTGCTCAAAAAGCCCAAGTCAAGTACCAACGCAATGGTAATTACAAACCCAAAAACAGAATACACAATTTGATCTTTGCTCATAAGTAAAGTTAACTTAAAAATTTATGCTGCAAATTTACTTTTTCTTATTGAGTTCCATAAATAAAAGAGGAATGTCAATAGCAATAATGGACTTAATACCAATATGATTTGCCATAATAATCTTGCATTTTCTAATTTTTCTCTATCTAGCAATCTTAGTACCAATACCTTGTTTCTGCTTTCCAATAAACCATCTGGATCATTTAAATAGGCAATAGTGTTTAAATAAAAATTACGATTGGCAAATTGATACCCTTCAAATGGAAGCATTCCCATGGGTAGTGGCTGCAAATTACCTTGTGCGTCTTTTTCGGTTGCATTGGTGAATATATCAGCATCCGCAACTACTATTTGTTTAGAAACAGCTGTTGCTTTTGATATAAAATTAACACCCATGCTTTTTAGACTATCATTAAGCGCTCCTGAAAGTCTATTGGAAAATAAGGAAGAGAATTGCCCCTCAAGTAATACAGCTACTGGAATATGATGTTGTTTAAAGTTTAAGAAATCTGCTTCATCCTTAACACTATTTACTGCAACTAAATTTGGCGTAGTAATAACCCTACTATTTGTGTCCGTTGTTAGCAAAATGGTTTTTTTAATTCCGGGACTAGGTAAAGTGTCAATGGCTGAAGGAAACAATGGCAATACTCTGTCTATATTCTGTGATATTGGATTATTGTCATTACCATACAAAAATGGATAATACGGCCAACGCAACCTTTCCATTTTTGGAGAACCATCAGCATTATTGCCTATGACTATGGGTAGTTTGGCACAATTTAAATCCTGCAATAAGTTGGCATTTATTCTTACACCATACTTAAATAATAAATCATCAACTTCTAAATTTCTATCAAAAGCTACATAACTGCCATTCGAATTTTTTAAGCTGTCATAGCTAGCATTCAATTTGTCAATTGCCCAAATAATATTACCCCCATTCATTACATACTGGTCTAGTTTTAATTTATCCAATTCTGTAAAGGGTTGGGTAGGTTTTACAATAATTAATGTTTTTATTTGGGAAGCATCTGGAAATCCCTTTTTTAAATCAAAGACCGACAAACGATACTGATGCTTAATAATCGCACCTAAATCATAAACCGACAAATCAATTTGTTGACCATTACCAATTAAATAGGAGACTTGTGGGATATTTGTTCTGTTTAATAAATAAATGGCTTGAATGAACTTGTATTCCAATAGCGCTTCTGCGGCATTGGCACTTGCTTCTAGATCCTCGGTTGGGACATCCTTAATTACATTGTAAGGTTTAAAATATTTTTTACCGGCACGTAAATCAATCACAACAGGTTTTCGCCCCTCCACTTCTACAACTGCAGCAGGAATCATTAATTGATCTACTCTTTTATCCAATGCATTATCCTGTGCTTGAACACGCTCAATGGGCACTCCTAATCGTGATAAACTGTCATAAAATTTTTCTAGTGCTTCGTCTTTATATATTTTATTGGGCACTTCTAGTTCCCATTGAATTTGTTTTGCATTAATTTTTTGCAATTGATTCAATAATGATAAAGTAGATTGTGATAATTTTTTAAAATTAGCCGGCAAGTCGCCACCCAGATATACATGCACTTTTACAGGCACTTCCAATTGCTTGATTATTTCTTTTGAACTTTTACTAAGCGTGTAACGCTGATCCTTTGTAAAGTCTATTTGCCAAGTAATTATAGTAGCAGCATAATTAAGTACTAATAAGATAATTAGCAATATCCAATATTTAACGACTCCTTTTATTTGCTCCATAGCACCAATTCCAAATAAAATTACAATTGAAATAAAGTACATAAAATCACCTAATGAAATAGCACCTTTACTCACATTTTGATAATGATATGCTAAGCCTAGTTGCAAAACATAGTAATCAAAACCATTTTTTGAAAATGCAATTGTGCTAACCCATTCAAATCCTTGAAAAAGAAATATGGAAATCACTATGGAAGATAACAGGGAGATTAAGTTGTTTTTTGTTGTACTGCTTGTAAATACACCCACCATAGTGTACACCATGGCTAAAAAAATTAATCCAATATAGGACCCTATTGTAGCCCCCCAATCTAAGCCACCCACCATACTTAAATTGTCTAAAGCAAAAGCATACAATACTGTTGGAAGGATGGCAATAATAACAATTAAAAAAGAACCTAAAAATTTTGCAAAAACCAAATGAAAAGGACTTACAGGAATTGTGCTTAGTAGTTCAAAAGTGCCTTGTTTATATTCATCAGAAAAGCTTCTCATGGTTATTGCAGGAACCAGTAATAATAAAAACCAAGGCGCAAAATCAAAATAGGCTTGTAAGGAAGTATAGCCAAAATCAAAAATATTATAATTGGGCAACACAAATAAAAATAAACTATTTACCAAAAGATAAAAGCCAATGATTAAATAGCCGGTTAGCCCATTAAAATATTGCGTCCATTCTTTTTTACAAATTGCCCACATAGGCTTCAAAGCTACTATAAATAATCAAAAAAAATGCCCCGGCGCTACCGGGGCATTTGATATAAACTGTTAATTACAAGCCTTCGTTATAAAAAAAATTGGCATTTTGAAAAATGCTTAATTTTATGAATAAATCGCTAGAGCGCTTTTTTAGTGTTTTTTATTTTTATAGAACACCGCTTAATTAGTTACTACACTGCAAAACTCTCTCCACAACCACAGCTACGACTAGCATTTGGATTATTAAAGTAAAAACCTTTCCCATTTAAGCCGTCCGAAAAATCTAGTTCTGTATTTACTAAGTATAAGAAGCTTTTCAAATCCGTTACCACTTTCACACCATTGTCCTCAAATACTTGATCCATTGGTTTGATTTCATTATCAAAATCCAATTTATAACTCAAGCCTGAGCAGCCTCCGCCCACAACTCCAACTCTTAAAAAATAAGATGGGTCATTTGCAATTTCAGCATCCAGCATGAGTTGTTTCACTTTTGCTTTCGCTTTATCGCTCACTAAAATGGTATTTTCTGCTACTTCACTCATTACTTATGATTAGTGGATACGCTCTTCGAATACTAATTCTTCTAAACCATTTTTCTTTCTGTAATCGTTGATAGCAGATTTAATTGCATCTTCTGCCAACACTGAACAGTGAATTTTAACTGGAGGTAAATTTAATTCCTCTACCAAATCCATGTTGTCAATTTTAACTGCTTCGTCAACCGATTTTCCTTTTAACCACTCTGTGGCTAAAGAACTTGAAGCGATTGCTGAACCACAACCAAAAGTTTTAAATTTCGCGTCAGTGATAATACCAGTTGCTTCGTCTACCTGAATTTGTAAACGCATTACGTCACCACACTCTGGTGCACCTACTAAACCAGTACCAACACTTTTTGATGCTTTATCTAATGTTCCTACATTTTTAGGATTAGAATAATGATCAATTACTTTATCTGAATATGCCATTTTTATATGTTTTAAATGTTTTCATAATTATTATTTCGAAAATCGAATTGGGTAAATGAATAGAGATTAGTGATGTGCCCATTGAATCGAATCAATATCCACACCTTCTTTAAACATTTCCCAAAGTGGACTCATCTCACGTAATTTAAGAACTGTATCAGTAACTGCCTTTATCGTGAAATCAATTTGCTCTTCGGTAGTGTAGCGACCCAAACCAAAACGTAAAGAACTATGTGCCAAGTCGTCACCTAAACCTAATGCTTTTAATACATAGCTAGGCTCTAAAGAAGCCGATGTACAAGCGGATCCAGAAGACAGTGCAATGTCCTTATTAAAACCCATCATTAAGCCCTCACCCTCTACATATTTGAAAGAAATATTGCTTACATGTGGTAAACGGTGTGCAGGGTTGCCATTTACATATGATTCGTCGATTTGCTTTAATGCATTCTCTAACTTATCTCTTAATTTAGAAATTCTTTCTGTATCAGCAGCCATATCTGTTCTTGCAATTTCAGCAGCTTTCCCAAAACCAACAATACCTGGTACGTTTAAAGTTCCGCTACGCATTCCTCTTTCGTGACCACCGCCGTCCATTTGTGCAGTTACTTTTACACGAGGATTTTTTCTTCTTACATATAAAGCACCCACTCCTTTAGGACCATACATTTTATGTGCAGTGAATGCCATGATATCAATTCCGTCAGCAATTACATCTACTGGAATTTTTCCAACTGCTTGAACAGCATCAGTAAACACCAAAGCACCATGCTTCTTAGCAATCG
>JALQXE010000053.1 GCA_023263235.1 Sediminibacterium sp.
ACAAAAAGAATGCGGCAAAAGGAATGCAATATGTCTTATTGAACAAAATGGGGAAGGCGGTGTATGAAACCATTCCTATGAATACATTGCAAAAACTAATAAAGTTATATTCTTAATATGATAGCTACAGTATATCCAGGAAAATTAACAGGGGCACAAGTAGCTCCGGCAAGTAAGAGTAGCATGCAAAGAGCATGTGCAGCAGCCTTATTGCATGTTGGTGAAACAATTATTTTAAATCCTGGTCATTCTAATGATGACTTAGCAGCATTAGATGTAATTCAAAAACTGGGTGCTAAGGTGGAAATTTTAAATGATAAATTAATTATACATTCAAAAGGTGTTCAGCCAATAGGCCCCGAAATGAATTGTGGTGAAAGTGGCTTGGGCATAAGAATGTTTACACCTATTGCAGCTTTAAGTAGTCAAAATATCACCATTAATGGAAAGGGGAGTTTAGTAAAACGTCCAATGCATTTTTTTGATGAAATATTACCCACTTTAGGGGTTAAAATAAATTCCCAACATGGATACCTTCCCATTCAGATACAAGGCCCTTTAAAAGCGCCTGCAACCATTACGGTTGATGGGTCTTTAAGTTCTCAATTTTTAACAGGCTTGCTCATGGCATATGCGGCAAGTAATGCGTATGACTCCTTAATTAAAGTAACGGATTTAAAAAGTAAGCCCTATATCGATTTGACATTAACAGTATTAAATGCTTTTGGATGGAAAGTGCAACATGATAACTATGAGCAATTTTCATTTTTACCTCACGAGCCATTACAAGATGTGATTGAATATACTGTAGAAGGAGATTGGAGCGGTGCTGCTTTTCTATTAGTGGCTGGTGCGATTGCTGGACCCATTAAAGTGAAAGGATTGCAAATGGATTCTACGCAAGCGGATAAGGCAGTTATGAAAGCTTTGCAAAATGCTAATGTATCTATTGCTATGGATGAAGATGGTATTCAAGTTGGTTCATCAGATGAAGATGCATTAAGGGCATTTGAATTTGATGCAACAGATTGTCCGGATCTATTCCCGCCTTTAGTAGCATTGGCATCGGTATGTGTAGGTGTGTCCGAAATTAAAGGGGTAAGTAGATTAGCACATAAAGAAAGCGATAGAGGACTTACATTAAAAACAGAGTTTGCAAAACTGGGTATACAAATTGATTTGGAAGGAGATATCATGAAAATACATGGGGGCGGTGAAATTAATAGCGTCACCGTGTTTTCTCAACACGATCATAGAATTGCAATGGCATGTGGAGTTGCAGCTTTAAAAGCGATGGGTCCTGTATTAATCACTGACGCTGAAGCAATTAACAAGTCTTATACCCATTTTTTTGACCACCTAGCAGCCCTTGGCGCAAAAGTAGAAGTTAAATAGAATATATAATATGCTTAACTTGTAATAGAAATAATAATATGAACAGTTTTGGAACCTTATTTAAAGTGCAAATTTTCGGTGAATCACATGGTGCATGTGTTGGTATTGTGATAGATGGTTGCCCTGCAGGCTTGCCTTTACAACAATCTGATTTTGTATTGGATATGGAGCGTCGTAAAGGAGGTAAGCAAAAAGGAACTACCCCAAGACAAGAAGATGATATGCCTATATTTAAGTCTGGCTTGTTTAATGATATTACTACAGGGGCGCCTATTACCATCTTATTTGAAAATAACAATACAAGAAGCGGTGATTATGAAAAGCAAAGAGCGGTGCCTCGACCAGGCCATTCCGATTTCACTGCACATCATAAATTTGGCGGCTTTGAGGATTATAGAGGAGGCGGACATTTTAGCGGAAGATTAACTGTTGCATTAGTAGGTGCAGGGGTGATTGCTAAAAAATTATTAAATAACATTCAAGTTGATTCACATATAGTGAGTATTGGCGGGGAAACCGATTTAGAAATAGGCTTACAAAAAGCAATTGATCAAAAGGATAGTGTAGGTGGAATTGTAGAGTGTGTGGTAAAAGGTTTACCTATTGGATTGGGGGAACATTTTTTTGATTCTGTAGAATCTTTAATAAGTCATGCAGTATTTTCAATTCCTGCAATTAGAGGAATAGAGTTTGGAACTGGATTTGCGGCAGCCAACATGTTTGGTGTAGATCATAATGATGCAATTATTGACGCGTCGGGTAAAACAAAAACCAATCATGCTGGTGGCGTAGTAGGAGGATATACCAATGGAAATGATTTAGTATTTCGCATTGCTGTTAAGCCTACATCCTCTACTCCCAAAGATCAAACTACTTGGAATTGGGAAACCAATGAACAAGAAGTGTTTTCTGTAAAAGGAAGACACGATTTATGCATAGCATTAAGAGTCCCCGTAGTCTTGGAAGCGGTAACGGCTTTAGTGCTTGCAGATTTAATGATAAAAGAACAAAGAATACCAAGAATTCTTAAATAAAAAGGTATAAAATATGGAAAGCGAATACATATATCATGTGACTACATTAGTTGAGTGGGAACAAGCAAAAAAAGAAGGCGAATACAAACCATCAGGTTATGATAAAGAAGGTTTTATACATTGCTCTATCGAAAGACAAGTAGCTGGTGTCTTAGATCGTTTTTACAAGGGGCAAACAGGTCTTGTTAAATTAAAAATAGAAAAAGCAAAAGTAAGTAGACCCGTATTATTTGAATTAGCAGCCGATTTAGATGAGCTTTTTCCACACATTTACGGAACTTTAAACATAGACAGTGTTGTAGAGGTCATTACAATTACATAAGTAAAATGTACAAATAAATAACAAATTAAGAAGCTTAATTTTAACTAATATGAAATCCATCCAATTATGAAAAAAATAATATTCTTCTTTATTACAATTACTTTATCAGTGCAGGTTTTAGCGCAAGACACTGCAACTGTTAAGCCAGCTTCCATTGCATTAAGATTAGGCATGTATGATTTTAAAAGAACCAATCAAACAGCGGGCTTAGCTAAGACAGCTGTAAATTATGGGTTCCAATATTTACAAGGTTGGAATAAAAAAGTAGATTTTATTGCAAACCTTGAATTATCTTCTTTTAAATACCCATATTACACTTCTTTAAAAGTGCCTAAAGCACCTACTGCCAAAGACTATGTTTCATTTGATTTTAATTTAAATTATAAATTCTTAACCGATGAACATCCAGTAGTACCTTATGTTACAGCTGGTATTGGTGTGGGTATTGATCGTTTAACCTACTATTCTGCATATGCACCAATGGGGGCAGGTTTACAAATAAAAGCAAATTATGGTTCTTATATTTTTATACAAGCAACACATAATGCAGAAACATCTTACTTAACAAAAAAGCATAATAGCTACTCAATAAGTTATTCGTTACCTATTAAAGGTAAAGATAGAAAGCCGGTTTTGTTGCCACCAGCACCTGTTGTGGTTGACGGAGATAATGATGGCGTGGTAGATAGTTTGGATAAATGTCCTACCAAGTCAGGAACAGCCAAATATAATGGTTGTCCAATACCAGATACAGACAATGATGGAGTGAATGATGAGCAAGATAAATGCCCTAATCAAGTTGGTACAACCAAATATAATGGTTGTCCAATTCCAGATACCGATAAGGACGGTGTAAATGATGAGCAAGATAAGTGTCCTACTATAGCTGGTTTAACTAGATATGGTGGATGTCCTATTCCGGATACAGATAAAGACGGCGTTAATGACGAGGAAGATAGGTGTCCTACAATAGCTGGAATTCCTGCGAACAAAGGATGTGAGGACATTCAACCTATGTTAAATGAAATTGCAAAGGATTTTAAATTTCAAACTGGGAAAGTAGCTTTAAATAAAAAAGCTTTAGCGAAATTAGACGCTGTGATTGCCGTGCTAAATCAATATCCAAATATTAGTATAGATATTATTGGTAACACCGATAACACAGGATCTAAAAAAGTGAATCAGCCTTTATCAGAAAAAAGAGCGAAAGTTGTATATACCTATTTGGTAAAGAAAGGAATATCAATAGATCGTTTAACTAAAAATGGTGTTGCAGATACAAATCCTATTGATACCAATAAAACTGCAAAGGGAAGAGCAAATAATAGAAGAACTGATATGAATGCAAGGTATTAAAATTACGGCGCTAAATAATTAAACAATGAATAAGGGCATCTATTGGATGCCCTTATTCATTTGGGAGATTAAAGATTAATAAATCTAATTGGGATCTACGTCTATAATAATTTGAACTGTTTTATATCTGGGGTGTGCTTGAAGTAGTTGAACATAATTTACAAGCTGCTTTTTGGCAATTTGTAATTGGCCAGCTTGTGTTGCAATTTTAACACATAATTCCCAAATATATTTATTCCTAACTCTGTTTACTAGCGGTTGAGCAGGACCCAATACCGTTCTTTGTATTTCAGGTGTAAGAGTGTGTAAAAAATGATTTGCTGCTTCTTCGGCAATTGTATTTTCTTTATGTTTAAACAGTATGCTTAGTAGTCTGCTAAATGGAGGATAGGCAAACTGCTTTCTGTTTTGAATCTCAAATGTATAGAATCCAAGATAATCGTGTTGCTGTACCAATTGCACTATTGGATGCTGTACCTGACTAACTTGAATGATTACTTTACCATTGCTATTTTTTCTACCCGCGCGCCCGCTAACTTGTTCCATCATTTGGAAGGCTCTTTCGTTTACTCGATACTGATTAAAGTTAAGTAAACTATCCGCATCCACTATGCCTACTAGATCTACGTTTTCAAAATCCAATCCTTTCACAACCATTTGGGTACCTACTAATATGTCAATTTGTCTTTGCTCAAATTGTTGTATAAGTTGATCATGTTCATTTTTACCTTTTACATTGTCAAAGTCCATTCTGGCTACAATTACACCTGGTAAGGCTTGGTTTAATTTTTCTTCAATTTGTTCTGTACCAAAACTCTTTTGTCTAAAGTGTTGTTTGCCACAAGCCTGACAAGCAGTCAAAATGGGGTAGCTAGCTCCACAATAATGACAAGAGAGTAAATTCTTTTGTTTATGATAGGTGAGTGTCACATCACAATGTGAACAATGTGGGATCCAACCGCAGGTTTCACATAATAAGTATGCGGCATAGCCACGTCTGTTTTGAAAAAGAATTACTTGCTTTTGTTGTTCGATTATTTTTTTAATCTCTGCCAATAATATCGGTGTTAATATTGCTGATCCTGCAGGTTGCTTTTTTGTATCTATAATTTGTATACTCGGCAAGGCCGCTTTGCTAAAACGTTCTGTTAAATGGGTATAACCGTATTTTTTATTTTCGGCGTTATAAAAACTTTCAACCGATGGAGTGGCCGATCCAAGTATTACTTTGGCATTTAATTTATTTGCATAGTATATTGCTGTGTCTCTTGCTTGATAACGAGGTGCTGGATCCTGTTGTTTGTAGGAGCCATCATGTTCTTCGTCAATAATTATAAGCGACAAGTTTTTATAAGGTAGAAATAGTGCAGACCTAGCCCCCAGTACTATTTTTATTTCTCCAGTTTTTACTTTATTCCAAATTTCAACTCTCTCATTAGGATTAAATTTTGAATGATAAATAGCAATACTGTTTCCAAAATATTGTTTCAAGCGCCTTATCATTTGGGCAGTAAGGGCTATTTCGGGAAGCATATATAAAGCTTGTTGGCCATCCTTAATCATGTCGTTAATAAGGGCTACATAAATTTGAGTTTTGCCACTTCCTGTGATCCCATGTAATAAGTGTACTGGGTAGGTTTCAAATTGATTTTTAATGGATTCCAATGCCTTTTTTTGCTGTTCCGATAATTCATGCAATTTTTCATTACCTAATGCACCTTCCTTTTTTAATCGGTCAATTTTTCTTTTTTTTGCAACTAAAATTCCTTTGTCAATTAATGCTTTTAATTGTGCATGTGATGCGCCTGATTTTTCGAGAATAGATTTTTGGCTTACTGTACCTTCAGTTTTTTGAAAATGTAAAAAAGAAAGCAATAATTCAAGTTGTTTTGGAGCCCTCGTCCAATCGTTCAATAGTTTTTCAATTTGCTCCTCTGATGTATAGGCTGGAGCCAAATTTATAATTGTTTCCTCTTTTGTTTTGTACTTGTCATGTAAGTTTTCCTGAATAAAGCAAATTCCTTTTTGAATGAGTTTATTTACGATGGGATAAACCGATTTTTTATCTAATAGTTTTTGAACTTCTGAAAGGCTTAATTCTTTTTTTATTTGCAATGCCTCTGTTAAAATATATTCTGTATCAGATAAATGATGACTATCTATGTTTTGGTCCTCATTATATATAAATACAGATTCGCTCGAAATTTTAAGATGACTAGGTACAGCAGCTTGCATTACCTCACCTTCTGTGCACATATAATATTGTGCCATCCATTCCCATAAAGCAAGTTGTTGGGGGTATACAATGGGGGCTTCATCTAAGATAGAAAGAATGGGTTTGGGATTAAAAGACGCTGGTTTTTCAAGGAATATTTTTTTTACAATGCCTGCATAACGTTTGTTATTACCAAGCATTACTTCAACGCGCATTCCTATCATAACCTCATCTAATAAAGTATTTGGAATTTCCCAGGTATAATTTTTGGGTAGGGCTAATGGTATAATAATTTCAGCAAACATAATGGCGTCTACAAAAATACGCTATCAAATTGACACTATTTTCAGAACTTAAGAATGGGGGAAATCTCGATATTTTCTCAATGCCTTGTCCATTATTTCGTAAACCTCATTTTTTAATTTTTCTATATCCTCCATGCCATAGCCCGACACATCAATTGTGTTTAAATATACAACCCTGTTGGGACCTGGGGTTAATGAAAAAACGCTATCATAGTGCATTCTATCTACTGCATCTATCATTAATATGGGTTGAATAGGTACTTGCATTTCTATGGCTAACTTAAAAGCACCATTAAAAAATGATTTTAACGGTTTTTGGTCAGTCATGCTAAATGTTCCTTCTGGAAAAATAAAAATGGATGTACGTTTATGTAAAGCAGCTTTTAAATTTCTCAAACTTTTAGCTCTTCTCTCAGGGCTGCTCCTGTCCACCATAATTACTGCTGCACGATATACCCAGCCAAAAATGGGAATTTTAGAAGATTCAAATTT
>JALQXE010000028.1 GCA_023263235.1 Sediminibacterium sp.
CACGGGCTCGAACCGCGGACCCCCTCGGTGTAAACGAGGTGCTCTGAACCAACTGAGCTATGCTCCCTTTTCCTTTTCAGGAGTGCAAAAATAAGGGTCAATATCTAATTTCCCAAAAAAAATGATAATTAATTTAATTGAACAGCTGGAAGCCTAGTAGATTGGCTGTCATACACGAACAATTCAACAATTTCGAAAGTCCAAAATTTAGCTAAAGGTGATTTTTCAAGTATTTCCTTAACCTCTTTTTTTGAAGAAGCATTTATTGTTATCCATGAACTTTGAGTTTCCATACTTACCGCATAACTATCAATTACCCCCTTATTTAATAAGAAGTTTATGTATGTACGATGAGGTGGCACCAAGGTCATAAATTCCTCGTCCATTTCAAATGATATGATTGCTTGATATTTTTTCATCAGCCTCTAAGTTAAGTGAAGAATAACAAATCAAAAAGCTAAAACTTACAATTTTTCGGTTTTAGTAAGTTTCCCTCAAATACAACTAAAATTATTTTGTTTACTGAAATGAAAGATATCCTATACGGCCACCAGACCCTGCAAAAAATGCAGCTTTTCTATTTGGTTGACGTTGAACCACATGAAAACTCTCATTTGAAATTTTTTCCCAATTTTTAGCTTTGTTTATTGATAAATCAACCCCACTTGTTCCAGCAGCCAAAATCCATTTATTATTTAAAAAAATTACAGAAGATTTATACCCATTTAAATTATTGGCTTTTTTATTAATCTTCCAAAAATATTTAGTTTCACTTAAGTGTTTATAATCGCTATTGGGATATTTAAACCTATTTAATTTTACAAAACTTTTTTCCTTATTATTAGGGTTTGAGAAATCCCCTCCAGCAATTGCAAGTTGATTTAAATTTGGAGCAATTGAAATACTATTTGCACCTGTTGATTTTAAGCCCTGCGTAATGGGCAAATCCATTGCCATTCCGTTTATCCAAAGCCTACTTTTCATTCCCCCTGAAATAAAGATTATTTCATTATTTAAGTAAAGCAAATTACTGTTGCTTGAAGCAAAAAATGCTTCCCCCTCTTGAACCTTAGACTTCCAAAAACTAGACTTTACTTTTTCCCAATGCTCCCCTTTATCTTTCGTATCTAATAAAAAAATAGTATCATTAATAGGATCTCCAATGACAGCACCTACATTGTCATCTTTAAAAGCAACTGCATCTAAAAACATACTAGTATCTGCATTCTCATACACTTTATACCAATTCATGCCGCCATCCAAAGATTTTAATATTACTGCTGGAGCAGCCACCGCTACTATGAGTACTTCATTTTCATTCCATGCATGTATTGCCCTAAAATCTCTGTTTTCGTAATCTTTCACTTGTATCCATTCAAAACTTTCTCCCCCATTAACTGATTTAACAACAGTGCCTTTACTCCCGCTAGCCCAAACTACTTTTTCCGATGGAATAGACATACCCCTCAAGCTTATTCCCTTTTTTTCAGTTAATATTTTTATACTGTTTTGTGCAATTAGTTGCAGATTTACTAAAAGTAAAACCAAAACAATTTTTATTATACGCATAGTTTATTCATTTTTGCAATCTAAAGATACAACATGATACCTTATTGGATGAGTAGAACACAATTAATGCTTGGAGACGAATCCATGGAAAGATTAATGAATAAGAATGTTTTGGTTATTGGATTGGGAGGTGTAGGCGCCATTTGTGCAGAAATGATTGTAAGAGCAGGTGTTGGAAGTATTACCATTGTAGACAATGACCGTGTAGATGCGAGTAATATAAATAGGCAAATTCAGGCGCTTCATTCATCTGTAGACATGCCAAAAGCCAAAGTGCTTTCTGCACGTTTATTGGACATTAATCCCAATTTGAATTTGACGGTTCATGAAATGTATATTAAAGAGGATATAACAACGAATTTATTAACTGCAGCCCCTTGGGATTATGTAGTTGATTGTATAGACACTTTGTCCAGTAAAGTTTTTTTAATTAAAAAGTGCCTAGATATGAAAATACCTATTGTAAGTTCCATGGGCGCCGGAGGCAAGGTAGATCCTTCTCAAATTAAAGTAACAGATATTTCAAAAACCTATGTTTGCAATTTGGCAAGATATGTTCGTAAAAGGTTACAAAGTTTAGGGATAAAAAAAGGCCTAAAAGTGGTGTTTAGCCCTGAAAAAGCCGACCAAGATAAAATCATTGTAACGGAAAAGGCATTTCCTAAAAAATCTATAATTGGTACATTAAGTTATATGCCCGCTATGTTTGGCTGTACGGTTGCCAGCGTTGTAATAAGGGACCTAATGGCTATTGACTGATTTATCCCCTAATTTTCTTTGAATTAAGCTTATTTTATCCTTATTTTGCACCTCCAATTGGAAGCTCCTGGTTCGGTAGCTCAGCTGGATAGAGCGTCATCCTTCTAAGATGAGGGTCATTGGTTCGAATCCAATCCGGATCACAAAGCCTGTCACGATAGTGACAGGCTTTTATCATTTAAGACAGCATCTCAAGCTCGCTTGAGTAAGCTGGCGAGAATGATAAAAGCTAACTAAACGCGGAGCGTTTAGTTAAAAGGCTTTGGGTAAGCTCCACAAAGGGATGCCGACGCAGTGAAACGAAGTCGGCAATCGTTTTGGGTAAGCTCCACAAAGGGATGCTGACGCAGTGAAACGAAGTCGACAATCGATTTGGGTAAGCGAGCAAAGTAAACTAATCCTTAGGCACAAGCTCCTTAAAATCAATCTCTATATGCTTACCAGTCGCTGGTCTTGTAATCATGTTCCCTGGCATAACATTACGGTTTTGCTTAAACCCGCCTGAATACATATAAAACTTTCCATTTTCTACCCCAGCACCATAATCAAATCTTTGATGCGTTTTATTATTTGCAGTTGTTGTAAACCTTGCTTCGGTGAGTTCAATCCAATTTCCACTAAAAGTAATTACCCACTGATTGCTATAATAAGCTTTAAAAAAATCATCTCCATTATCTCCAAAATTTTCAACAAAAGCATATAATCGTTTAAACCCAGTTTTAGTATCTGTTTTGTGTTGAGTCCATTGAGAAAGCAAATGCCATTTATAATTGTCATCGGGTGATGCATAATATCCAATATATGTAGCACTATCTCCTTTCAATGCAGTAATCCCAGTCAAAAAACGATAAGTAGTATTTGTTTTCCAATTTGAAACCAAGTGGCTATGCCCTCCAGAACCTTCATCACCAAATTCACCTGTGAAAACTTGATTTCCTTTCTTGTTTAAATGAACCATATAATCATTCGGTATTTGCTTTGGATCATCAGTTTTAAATAAACTCCAAATGGAGAAAATAAAACGCCTTTCATTTAAACTATTAATTTGAATACCCCCATATCCACTGTGAAAACCATTGGTTTCATAGTACGCATGAACGGAATTTTTTACTTCATCGGGCACCATTATTTCGGTGTAAAACCATTGTACACTGCTGTCACCAGGTACCGAATATCTTAAATGAGTAGATGCTGCTCCACGGTAATGACTTGAATTAAATTGAATTGTTTCTGGCAAAACATCATGGAACTGCAACCCTTGAATTGTAGGATATTTAACACCATTTATTGAATTTCCTTTAATTTCAAGAAAATGATAACCTGAATCTTGTATTACAAAATTACCTATAGGTATAATAGTATCTAAAATGTTGATTTTAATATTTTTTTGTTTTGTTTTTCCATCTAGATTAATTGACAATGTACATGCATTGAAAACTTTACTTATTCTCAAGGAAACTTTAAAAGTGTTTGGTTTAGGGACATAAAAATAAACTTTAGTGATTCTATTGGATTCTGTCCAGCCTAATAAACCTTCTTTGGTAATATTAGTGTCTTCATCTGCTCTTGGAATGGTATATGCGTTATTATAAAAAGGAACATACAAGTTGCTAGGGGATTGAGCATACAAAAAATTAGAAAGAAGTAATAAAGTGCATATCAAGTATATGCACTTCTTCTTCATCAATATCAATTTAAGCTGTTTCATAAAGACAAATTTGAATCAAAATGATTTAATTTAGCAATATGTACTTTTTACAATACATATTAGCCATTTCGAAATTAGTATATATATCCCTAACAAGACTAAAACAATCAGAAACATGGGGAAAGGCATACTTACATGAATTGGAAGTCAAATACAACGGCAAATTCGAAACTTCCCTAATTAGTAAGGTAGCAAAATACCAAAGCATTCAATTGCATTATGTGGCTAATGCATTTTCGGGTTTATTTGAAAGAATGAATAACAAAAATGAAGTGGAAAGAAATATTCAATACTTTTTAATGACGGTATTGTATGATGAACTTATTGACGAAAATAAATTAGAAGAGTCCAGGTTAAATGAAATGTTTTACCACCCACAAAAAGCCGAACCACATAATTTTAAAGAACGTGTATTATTGGCAATGCATCTTGAGCTACTAAGTAAAATTGCCAATGAGAAAAGCTATTGGGATACGATCGAAAAAGTGCATTTAGCACAAAAGGATTCTGCAAAACAATTTAATGAAGTAACAAGTTTTGAAGAAATCATGGACATAACCAAACGAAAAGGTGGTTACAGTTTATTAATGTGTAGACATTACCTCACCGACCCTATAGATGAAAAAATTGATGAATGTTGGTACCATTTAGGTGGACTTATTCAAATGACCAATGATTTATATGATACTTATAAGGATACCAAAGCGGGTATTTATACTTTTGCTAATAAATCTGAAAGCATAAATACAATAGAAGCTGCCTACAATTCTCAAAAAGAATTATTGAAAAATAGCATTATTCATTTACCAATTTCTCCAAAAAATAAAGAAAGCTTTTCCTTAAATATTTCTATTATTCCTGCCTTTGGTGATATTGCAATTCAACAACTAAAAGGCATCGCTTTACATTCAACTGCTATGCCTAATTTTAATAAAATTCCAAGAAAATCATTAATAATAGATATGGAGTTAAGCGTAAATAAGTACAGGCTTTTAAAATATGCTTATAAAAACGGAAAATTATGGAAGTAAAAATAGAAGCAAGCTGGAAAAAAGAATTGTCTTCTTTATTTGACAAACCTTATTTTTCAAAAATTACAGCTCATTTAAAAACTGAAAAAGCTCTTAAAAGCACCATATATCCCAAAGGCTCACTCATTTTTAATGCCTTTGAACAAACACCATTTGATCTAGTTTCAGTTGTAATACTAGGACAGGATCCGTATCACAATCCAGGACAAGCCATGGGATTAAGTTTTTCAGTACCCGATGGCGTTAAGCCTCCTCCTTCACTAGTTAATATATATAAAGAACTGAATAAAGATATTGGCATGCCCATACCAACCACTGGAAATTTAACAAAATGGGCTCAACAAGGTGTTTTATTGTTGAACGCCGCGCTCACTGTTCGCGCAAATGAGCCTGCAAGTCATAGTAAAATTGGATGGATGGAATTTACAGATGATGTTATAAAAATAATTTCAAATCAAAAAAAAGAAGTTGTTTTTCTTTTATGGGGTAACTTTGCACAACAAAAACAAGTATTGATTGACGCTACAAAACATAAAATTTTAAAAGCAGCACACCCATCCCCCTTAAGTGCACACAATGGATTTTTTGGATGTAAACATTTTAGTAGCACCAATCAATATTTAGTCCAACACCATAAAACCCCCATTGATTGGATGCCGTAATGAAAAAATAATTGTTATGAAACTTATTAAAAATATTATTGGAAGATTTTTAGCTTTTTGGGCTTTACTTATGTTTGCTTCTTCCATGTTCATATATATGTGGTTTTATATTATTTGTATATTCCTAAAGGAGCCAAATAAAACAAGATGGCATCGCAGAATGTCTCAGTTGTGGATGGGTACCTTTATGTTTTTATCTGGCATTAGATTTGCGGTTCGAGGCAAACATAATTTTAATGGATTAAGCAATGCTGTAGTTGTTTGCAATCACAATAGCATGTTAGACATACCGGTAAGTTTTCCATTTCTTCCTAGAGCTAATAAAACCATTGCAAAAAAATCACTGTCCAAAGTGCCTATTTTTGGTTGGATCTATTCCATTGGCACAGTGCTAGTAGATAGAAACGATAGTAAAAGTCGCCAAGCTAGTTATGATGAGATGAAATATGTTTTAAGCCATGGGCTTGATATGCTTCTTTATCCAGAAGGCACAAGAAATAAAACAGCCGCACCTTTAAAATCATTTTATGACGGCGCCTTCAAATTGTCTATTGAAACACAAAAACCTATAGTACCAGTTGTTTTATTGAATACTAAAAAAATGTTGCCAGCTAAACCAAGTATGTACTTTAAACCTGGCAAAATTACCATGCATATTTTACCAGCAGTATATCCAGAGGGCCATTCCATCGATTCCCTTAAAAAGATGGTGTACGATATTATGGCTAATTTTTATTTAGAAAACGAGAAATAAAACACTAGGAACTAGAATGTAGAATTCGAGAATGTTCTGCTTCTATTAATTTTCAAATCTCTCAAAATACCTGACTTTGGATTTACAGTAATACTAAAGGACTTATATAAACCAATAGGCGTCACATTAATGGCTAATTGCCAACAATGCATTTCTCTGGTAATAAACATACTAAGTTGTTGAATACTTGCTTTTTCAACATCAATATATCCAGTACCGCCAATTTTCCATTTTGGGGTTAAACTAAAATCTCCATTAAAGTTTAAGGAATTAAATGTTTGTGTTTTATAGCCTGAAAAATCTGATTTTAAAATTCTAGAAAAATTAAAAGAATAAGATACTGTTAAATTCCATGGAATGTCAAAATCGGTGAATTCAGCAGGATTGGCTTTTACATATTGTAATTGTCTTTGTTGTTCCTCGGGGGTCATGAAAGGATCCAAAGGAATTTCTTTTTTCTTAGAGGCTGCCTCATTTTTTGATTTACTCTTAAATGAAGTTGAGAATGAAATACCCCCATTTGTGATGTTCCCAAACTTAAACTTAGTAGGATCAATGTCTAATTTGTTTACGCGATATCCTTTACTATCAGTTGCATAGGGATCCACTGAAAAAGATGAACTTATATTAATCGTGTTAAACAACAAAGTTCTGGCATAAAAATTAAAATTACCTAAGGCAAAACTGTCTGCTAGTAAATTATAGTTTGAGTTAAATCCAAAGCCTTCCAATAATTTAACTTTTTTGAAAGCATTTTCTGAGGTATCTCCTTTTTCCTTATCACGTACTTTCATTTCAAGCAAGTTGTCAATACCAAAACCTATTCCTCCATAATTCCCTTCTGAATAAGCGCCTCCCATGCCATTTCCATCAAATTTAGAAAAGCGGTAAGTTCTTCCTGTTGAATCTATTTGTGCTGTATAATGATATGAAGAAGCCAAGTCGGGTGTATAATTAAAACTTATACTCGGTCTAATTTCGTGTCGGATTGCTTCTACATAATTGCCCTTTACTTTATAGGTACCAAAAATTCTAGTAGAGGTTCCTAAACCAAACGTTACATGTGCGGCATTGTAAAAGCCTCTTGAAATGGTAGTATCTACTTTCTTTAACTTACTATTCCAACTTAACGTATTGGCTTGACCAAACCACTTATCTTCAAAACCTATGGAAGGTGAAATAGTAATTGGCCCTAAACTTGGCAATGACAATGTAATGGGTATACTATGTGTAGCGCCCCACTGCATTGTATCCAATAGACGATTAATATTAATGGAAGAATCGTAAAAATTTATTTGGTTTTGAAATGAACCATTGTAACCAATACCAATTTTCTCATACCATTTACCTGCTCCTACTTGATCCTGTTTTTGGAATGGGTAAATAGTTAATGCATTAAAGTTAATATTAGGCAAGCTAAGGTTTACAGTCCTTTGATTGGTGTTTTGACTATGATTTAAGTTAACCGATAAATTATATAAATTCTTCCAAGATTTAGAATAAGAAATAGATGAACTTAACCTATTTTGAAAATTTTGGTAGGGATTATTTAAGATGTAAGAATTGTATTTTGAGCTACCAAAGTTTACATTTGCTGAAAAGCTGGTTCCTGGCAAAGCCCTGCTATCCATTTGGTGAGACCAATTAACCATAAATGTTTTACCTCCTGTGAACTCGTCTGCAATGGACGTATTTCGATTTAAGATTTTAGTGTTTTGTAATGACAAATTAAAATTTCCCAAATATTTATAGCGCATTATATATTTGGTATTTAAATTCATACTCCACCCTCCATAAGAATAAATATTGGCTCTTACCGTTGCATCAACATTATCACTTAGAATTTTATAATATCCAAATCCTTCCAAACCCAACCCAAAGTCCTCACTAGTGTTAAAAGCTGGAGCCATTAAACCGGAATGCCTGCCTCGCGTTAAAGGAAACAGCGCAAAAGGGATTTGCAATGGAATTGGTACCCCCTCAAACTCTGGATAGATAGGTCCGGACAAACCCATTTTATCGGTTATGATTTTTAACTTTTTTGTGACAAATGCAAAATGGGGTTCATCTAAATTACAGGTTGTAAATTTTGCTTTCCATGCAAAGGCTTCGTCCTTGCTTACTTTTTTCATGGTATTGGCATTCACAAAAATCTCTCCTTGCTGAAAATTAGTATTTTTTGTCAAACCCTTACCCGATTTCATGTTGTACAAAATGGTATCATTCACCGAAACCATTTGACTCTCTTTGAATTTAGGATTGCTTAAAGGATTCCCCGATGTATCCTTAGCTCCAAAGGCCTTAATATTTTGGGATTGTTGGTCAAATATGATGTTGGCTGCATCCAGTTGTGAACTTTTATATACCGTTCGGGCATTACCATAAAGAAAAAACTCCTTAGTTTTTATAATCATAACACCCGAGTCAGATGCATTGTAGTCAACCGCAGCATCCAGGCTATCTTTTGACAGTCTTAATGACCTAACATAAACCATACTGTCTTTATAAATTACAGTGGTGTCAGTTTTTATAGCGAGGGTGTCCTTTTTGGCAATGGAAGTATCCTTTTTGAGGACTACTTGAGGGCTATTTTTGGATGTCTTGGATTTAAATAACTGGGCATTTAACAAGCTAGTTGGTAAAACTATTGTTAATAATAGTAAAATCCCCATTTTTACAATATGGGGGCTAGTTTTTACGTTAAATTTGTATCCTAAATGTATCACTGGTGCAAAAATAAACTAAAACAGCATTAAGGAACTGATTATGAAGCAAAATAGACTGATTTTAGCATTTACTTTAGGCATTTTTGCCCTTTTAAC
>JALQXE010000091.1 GCA_023263235.1 Sediminibacterium sp.
CGCATGGCGCTTGCAATACACACGTAGTTTCTAATCTGCGTATATAATTAACCGACCGCAAAGATAGAGCGGCGCTGGAACTCGTAACCAGTACTAAAGGCCTGAAAGGGCCTTTTTTTATGGGCGCATTAAATCTAAGGCAAATTCCCGCAAGAAATGATGTTGGAGGCCTGTCCACTGTCGCCGCATCCATGAGTACTCATCATACCAAAACTTTTCTGCTTCCGGAGTCAATGGGCCATTTGCAGCTTCTCCAATAATTTTTGCTTTAATTTTTGGTGCGTTGTTTGCATCTATCACATTTTCTAAAGCGGCAGGAATTAAAATATCACATTCTAATTCTAAAGCATCACTACTCTTCTCGATATTTTTTGCACCTGGGAAATTTAAGATACTTCCAGTAGCTTTTCTATGTTGGAATACTTCTTCTTCGTTCAACCCTTTCTCATTATAGATAGCACCTTCGTATTCTGCAATTGCAATAACTTTAGCACCATGTTCTCTAAGGAACTTTGCAGAATAATAACCCACATTACCCAAACCTTGAACAATTACTTTTTTATCCTGAATACCTACCTCTAAACCTTGTTTTTTCATTACATCTGGCATTTGACATACTTCTCTAACACCATAGAAAACGCCTAAACCTGTGGCTTCTTTTCTACCTCTAACACCACCTAATGAAATGGGCTTACCAGTTACACAACCAGCAGCATCAATTTCACCTGGCTTCAAAGATTGATAAGTATCTACAATCCATGCCATTTCTCTTTCCCCGGTTCCATAGTCTGGCGCAGGCACATCAATACCAGGACCAATAAAGTTTTTCTTTACTAATTCTGCAGTATATCTTCTTGTAATTTTCTCTAATTCATATGCGCTTAAACTACGAGGGCTAATTTTAATACCTCCTTTAGCACCACCAAAAGGCACATTCACAATCGCACATTTATAGGTCATCAATGCAGCCAATGCCATTACCTCATCTTGGTTCACTGCTAAGCTAAAACGTATACCACCTTTACAAGGTGATTTATGTTGAGAGTGTTGAATTCTATATGCTTCAATCACTTCAATTCTTCCATCATCCATTTTTACAGGGAAACGCATGCTATAAATACTATTACATGCTTTGATTTGTTCTAAAATACCTTTCTCCCATTTAGTGAACTTAGACGCTTTGTCAAAACTTTTCTCAACACTCTCAAAAAAGCTATACTCATTATTTACTGACATAAAACTTAGTTTAAAATTATTTTTCTAGATTAGTTATTTTTTTATCAATATTGGCTACATATATAAATAGTCCTATTAATATGATTGACACTATAGTCATTACTAAGAAAATTTTTCCGTTCTGCACCATGAATCCATTGTTTTGTGTTGCTTGTAATAATTGAATCATAAGTTTAATTTTATTGATTTATAACAACCCTTCTTTTTTGTATTTAATAATTTGATAACGAATTTGTAATGTACTTATCCAAACACCTAATAATGTCCATCCAATTACTGCAGGATAAAAAACGGTGCGCATACTAGCAGTCATATCTTTTCCATTAATGCCTGGATTTCCCTCACTACCTTGGCCACCTGGGTGCAGAGACTCAGTTAACCTTGGTAATATCCATAAAGTAGGGAACAACATAAAGAAAGCAAAGACATTGTAAACTGCAGATAGTCTTGCTCTTTTTTCTTGATCTACTAACGAACCTCTTAAAACAAAATATGCGAAATAAATAAGTAAAGCAATTGCTGCTCCATTTTGTTTTGGATCACCTACCCAAGGACTACCCCATTGATAATTTGCCCAAACTGCACCTGTGATAATTCCTAAAGTTCCAAATAACAAACCAATACTAGCATAAGCAGAAGCATAAACATCATTGATAATATTACCTGTTCTTAAAAACTTAATAGCATACCATAAGGAAACAAAAAATAAAATCATCATCCCAAACCACATAGGAACATGAAAGAAAAAATTACGAATGGATTGTTGCATTCGGTCGTCCAATTTGGGAACTTCCACGATAAATCCATAAGTACATGTATATAATAATAGTACAAAGGATAAAATCTTCCACCATTTAGCTCTAAGCATAGTTTAATAGGTTTAATACCAATACCTTCCAAAAACTAACAATTGTTTGCAAAACTATGGCTTTTTTATACAAATAGCCAATTTTTAGACGGTTATTTAGTAACACAAAATTAGTGCTAATGTTGTACATTTGCGTCCATAATTTTCATGCCGTAACATGAAGTGTACTGCCCCGTAAGGCCGTAGTTTACTTAATGTGGCTATCAATTTAAAAATAGACACAATGAAACTTTCACAATTCAGGTACGATCTACCTCTAAACTTGATCGCACAGTATCCAACTAAAAAAAGAGAAGAAAGCAGATTGATGGTGGTAAACCGTAAAAACGGTCATATGGAAAACCGTCATTTCTCCGATTTATTAGACTACTATGATGATAAAGACGTATTCGTAGTAAATAACACCAAAGTCTTCCCTGCTAGAATGTACGGACGAAAAGAAAAAACTGGTGCTAAAATTGAAGTATTCTTATTAAGAGAATTAAACAAACCAAATAGACTTTGGGACGTAATTGTTGATCCCGCAAGAAAGATTCGTGTAGGAAACAAATTATACTTTGGTGAAAATGAAGAATTGGTTGCTGAAGTAATCGACAATACAACAAGCCGCGGTAGAACTATTCGTTTTTTATGGGAGGGCGACGACGAGGGCTTCAAGAAAATGTTAGAATTTTTAGGAGAAACTCCTTTACCAAAATATATTAAGCGCAAGCCAGACGAAGATGATAAAGAGCGTTACCAAACAGTATATGCAAAGCATGAAGGTGCTGTTGCAGCTCCTACTGCTGGTTTACATTTTAGCAGAGAATTGATTAAGAAATCAGAAATTTTAGGAATTCGTTTTGCAGAAGTAACCTTGCATACTGGTTTAAGTACTTTTAGACCAATCGAAGTAGAAGATTTGAGCAAACATAAAATGGATGCAGAATACTTCAAAATTGATGAAGATGCTTGTCGTATTATTAATACTGCTAAGCAAAATGGTAAAAGAGTATGTTCCATTGGCACCACTGCCATGAGAGCTATGGAAAGCAGTGTAACAGCCCAACGTTTATTAAAGCCAGCGGAAGGTTGGACCAATCATTTTATACACCCTCCATATAACTTTAACATTGCAGACAGCTTAGTGACTAACTTCCATTTGCCAAAAACTAGTTTATTAATCATGACTTGTGCTTTTGCAGGTTACGAATTAGCAATGGAAGCTTATAAAAAAGCAATTAAAGATAAATACCGTTTCTTTAGTTATGGAGATGCGTTATTGTTCATTTAAAATTTTGTCCTAATAAAAAAAGGCCCCAAATCATCGGGGCCTTTTTTTATTTAAAGTAATTTCTATAAATGAAACAAACCTTTATTGATAAGTTGTAAAGTTTTTGTTTTAAAGGAACTTGGAATTAATAAGCTAATATT
>JALQXE010000036.1 GCA_023263235.1 Sediminibacterium sp.
TCAGGTAGTGTAATGAACCAAACACCATTTTCGCCTCTATTCATTTGAACTGAACGCGAAGCTGTTCCACCCATATCAGATTTGTACAAATTAAGTTTAGCTGCAGTAGCTGTTGGCGCCCATATTTTAAATGTTGATGCTTTTTGCGAATAGGTTAACCCTAAATCAGATCCCGAGTAAACCGGATAAGAGATCTTGCTTTCTTGTGCTGTACTATGCGTTAGCGATGCAAACAACAAAACAAATACAATCATGTTTTTCATATAGTGCAAATTGAGAGTGCTAAGATACGCAGTTAGATAAAATTAATTTTGAGTCAAATGTTATTTATCTTGCTGTTTTAGACAACATGATGCCAAAGTCAAACAAAATAGATGTTATAGAAAAGCTCCTTTCACTTTGTTATGCGTATAACAAAGACGCGCTTTTTATAATGAGTTTGATGCATCAATATGAAGAGCGTGGCAGTTTAAGTAAAAAGCAGTTGGAAGGATTATTACTAAAAGCAAAAAAAATAAAGGAAATACCAGCTCAACAAATTGCAGCCGTAGAAGCCATTGTTTTAAAAATGCCAACCCGTGACAAAACACCGGTTCAAAAAAATAAAACGGGTCCAGATCCTTTTGCTACTTCTATTCATTTGTCATTAGCAAAAACGGAAGCTATTTTGGAACGCTATCCTGCGCATAAGCAAGTTCAACTATATCAGTCAAAACTCTTGAACCATCAGGTGTTGACGCCGCAAGAACAAACAGAACTTGACAAATTTAGTAGACTACTATTAAAAAAATGATTCATCATAAATCGAAAATTATACACTTACATTTGTGTACTCGATTTAATAATGTAGATGGATATTTTAGCAGTCATACAAAAACAATTCCCCTTTTTTGATAGCGAACTAGCACAACAAATTGTTGCTGTTGGAGAAGTTAAACAAATCAAGTCTGGTGAAGTTATTATGCGTACTGGTCAAAATATTAAATCTACGATGCTCGTATTAGATGGGCTCATTAAAATTTTTAGAGAAGACGAAGAAGGCAACGAATTTTTCATGTATTACTTAGAACCCGGTGAAGCTTGTGCGGTAACCATGGTATGTGCTATTAAATCTCAAACCAGTCAACTCATGGCTAAGGCGGTTGTTGACACTGAAGTAATAGCCATTCCTTTATCCTATATGGATACTTGGATGGCTACCTATAAAACTTGGTATCATTTTGTGGTGGGTAGTTATAGAAATAGATTTGAAGATTTACTTCAAACGATCGACCACATTGCATTTAGAAATATGGATGAAAGACTTGTCTTTTATTTACGTCAATACCAGCAAACACAAAAATCAAATGAAGTGTTTACTTCATTTACTGAAATTGCGCAAGAATTAAATTCATCAAGAGAAGTTGTTTCTAGATTAATGAAAAAATTATCTGAAAAGGGGCTCATTGTTTTGCATAAGTCACATATTGAAATTGTAAATATTGAAAAAGCACTTTCGTGACATAAGTCACAACAAAAACAATTTGTAACACCGAGTTTTGTAAGTAAAAAATGGATATAGTTATTGGATATATTGCTGCACTTGTAATTGGTATAACCCTTGGCCTTATTGGTGGTGGTGGTTCTATTGTTACGGTTCCTGTGCTTGTATATTTATTACATATTGAGCCTGTATTGGCAACCGCCTATTCTTTGTTTATTGTTGGTGTTGCTAGTATTGTTGGGGCTTACCCTAAAAATAAACATGGCAACGTAGATTTTAGATTGGCTGCTGTTTTTGGCGGTCCGTCTATTGTTACCATTTTTTTAACGCGTAAATTTTTAGTGCCAATCATTCCATCTACTTTGTTTACAGTTGGGCAGTTAGAGATTACAAAACCTGTTTTTATGCTGTTGCTGTTTGCAATACTTATGCTCATTGCAGCTTTTGCAATGATTACCAATAAACAAAGCGATACAGCAGATTTTACAAAATTAGAAAGGCCTTATCGTTTTACAGATTATGTGGGTCAATCTATAGGAGTGGGCTTGCTAGCAGGCATGGTGGGTGCTGGAGGTGGCTTTTTAATTATACCTGTTTTAGTATCTAAGCGTAATATTCCAATGAAAAAAGCAATTGGAACCTCGCTCGTTATTATTGCAGCTAATTCATTAATAGGATTTACTGGAGATTTATTTCATACTACTATTCATTGGACTTTCTTATTGTTTATTACTGGGCTAGCGGTAGGTGGAATTATTATTGGAAATAAATTAAGCACCTACATAGACGGTCAAAAATTAAAAAAAGGTTTTGGCTGGTTTGTGCTAGCTATGGGCGTTTCTATATTATTAAAAGAACTCTTTTTTTAAATTTATTTGCCATCATAACTTTATAGATTACGTGACATCCGTCACGTTTTTTGTTTATAGAAGTGCTGAAATTTGCAGTATCAATTCATTCAATACTGCGTTATGATTATCGAACAAATTTATACTGGCTGTTTAGCGCAAGGTGCATATTATATTGAAAACAATGGCGAAGCCGTTGTCATTGATCCATTAAGAGAAGTAGCTCCTTATATCAATAAAGCTAAAAAAAATGGTGCTACCATAAAGTATGTATTAGAAACACATTTTCATGCTGACTTTG
>JALQXE010000151.1 GCA_023263235.1 Sediminibacterium sp.
AGATGCAGGCAATCCCTTCATTTGGCTCTTTTGCTGCCTGGGTCGGACACCGGGCCAGCTGTTGCTGGTCACTGTGGGTTGCTGTGGCTGCCTGATACAGAACGAAAGAGGTATCTGCTATTCTGTGCAATTGCAACAGCAATGTTGAGGCTTTTGTGTTTTTTGGACGGTTCAAAAAAAGCGTGCTTGAATTTGCGACGCCCACTCCAGGATGCCGGAGCGAAGCGGCGGCGATCTTAGAGTGGCAACCGAAGGGAGCTAATCCCCGTATTCCACTTTAAAAACCATCACGCTATTTCCTCCACCTGCCGTTTTCCCCTGTGCAGTAACGATTAATGTTTTGCCATCATCACTAATATCCATGCCCACAGGATAACTATCGGCATTACAACTAGCCAGTACTTTCATATCACTGGTTCTTACAATAGCTACCTTACTTTCATTATTCACCGCAGCAAATAAGTATTTACCTGAGGGATCTACGGAAATGGTTCTTGCTCCTATTCCTACAAAGGCACTTTGCCATTTGTTATAAGCACCTAATTTTGAGTTGCTTGCTACATAATTTACAAAATCATTGAGTAATGTTTTTTGAACATATCCGTATTTGTTACTACTTAAATACAACCATCCGTCTTTAATAACCAAATGACGTGTATTTGTTTTCATTCCAGTAACAGTGCCTAAATATTTTCTTTTTTCAATATCAATGATGGCAATACCATTTCCCCCCATTTTGCCCACTAAAATATATTTATTGTCCGGTGTAAATTCAGTGCCGCGTAAACAGTTACCACAATTATTGTCACGATCAATTTTTGTCTCTGCCGAAAAATTTAAATTCATTTTATAGTCAATCACAATATTGTCTACAAAAGAGAATTTCTGAGGGTCTTCCGAACTTATATCAATTAAGGATACGGTATTGTCCCCCCAATGTGAAATGGCGATGGTTTTACTATCTGGAGCGCAGGCAATCATTTTAGGAAGTGACGCGGTGGTCATAACTCTTACAATAGAATCGCTATCCGTATCTATAATGCAAACTGCCGAAGGGTCTATGGCATTTGCATCAAATGATTTTCTATAATACGTAATCCACAAATATTTTCCATTATGAGAAAAACAACTTTCAACAGGCTTCCCATTGAAATAATTTAGATTATTTGATTTTGTCCTATATGTAAAGTTAGCATTCTCATTTCCTTTAAATAAATATTGATTACGTTCGTTAAAGGAGTGTTTAATAGTTTTAATCTTTTTATAAGAGGTCATATCATAAACGGCTGTTGCTTCACCCTCTAAAGAATTTACATAAAATTTATTTTTGCTATTGAGTATATTCACTGATTTTGGTGAATTGATCGCAATGTCAAAAATATCATCCGGATTTTTTGTATTCGCATTATAATGCTGAAGCCTTTTTACAAGACTTATGCTAATGCCGCTGCCAGCAGAATTAGAATTGGATCCAATAGGCACGCCAGAACGTTGCGCATGAACTGTTAAACTTATTAATAAATTGAATAATAAAAATCTCAGATACATTCTTGTATTTTTTAAATTAATTAAATGGATAAAACACTAGGATGTAAATTTAGCTTTTTAATATTAAATAATATTATCCTATATTGCTTTATAATTTAAATTATGGAAATATTTGAAGATAAAATATTCGAAAACATTGATTTTACTACAACGCAACTTCCAAAAGGAGAGTATGAATCTTGTAGTTTTATGAAATGTAATTTATCTAATTTGGATCTGTCTCATTATACATTTATTGATAGTGATTTTAATGGTTGTAATTTAAGTTTACTTAAAATGAATAATACTATTTTACGTGATATCTCTTTTAATGATTGTAAAATGATTGGTTTGCAATTTTGTGATGTCAATACTTTTGGATTATCGGTAAGTTTTGATAATTGTATACTTAACAATGCTTCTTTTTTTAAACTTAAGCTCAAGAAGACTACGTTTATTAACTCAAAATTAAATGAGGTAGATTTTACTGAGACCGATTTAACAGAATCTGTTTTCTCTCATTCAGATTTTTTGGGAGCAATTTTCACTTTCTCAATTTTGGAAAAATGTGACTTTAGAAATGCAATTAATTATGCCATTGATCCTGAAAAAAATAAGCTTAAAAAATCAAAGCACAATTTAAGCGCATTAGGAGGTTTGTTAGATAAATACCAAATTGTAATTGAATAAAGAAAGGCGCTTTTTTGAGCGCCTTTCTTTATTGAGATTAATTATTGTATTACTACGTAATTCCATTTATAAGCAGTACTTGCATTTAATGCAGTTGTATTCGTATTGATGGTGAAATTGCTAGTTCCAATATTTACCCATACAGCTTGAGTTGCCATTAAACTTGCTGTTGCTGCATTGGCTGGTGTAATTACTACTACAGGAGCACTGCTATAAGCAAGGTTGTATGTGATGGTAGCTAACACAGCACTTGTTGTTGGTGAACTGCCTGTTGTTAATGCGACAACACCACTCATGTCTGTCCCTGTTACAGTTACTCCTGAAGGCGATGTTCCTGCTCCTGTTGACGTTGCGATTGTTGGAGTTGAAGAATTACCCTTTAAATGTTTTGCACTTACTGTTGCACTAGTGTTTACTGTAGTTACATTGCTATTACCGAGTTGTATGGTGTTGGCAGTAGATACAGATGCTCCGTAGCCGATGGCTGTTGAGTTGGAGACGTTACCAGATATGTTAGCGCCATAACCTAATGCAGTGTTATAG
>JALQXE010000191.1 GCA_023263235.1 Sediminibacterium sp.
TAAATTTCCAGAAACTATTATTACGCTAAGATTAATGTTATCACACCTTTCGTCTATCAATGATAGTCAAGGATATTTTTCACTAGATTCCATTAATCCAGCAAAGTCTACTAATTGGTATAAGTGCTACAATAATTATGAGCCAGGTAAAGGATATAATTATTGCAATCTTAATTTTAATATGATTGGTACAATCATTGAAAAAGTTTCTGGCGAACGTTTTGATAGCTATATACAAAAACATATTTTAGATCCACTTCATTTATATGGTGGCTATTATGTAGAAGGTTTAGACAAATCTAAATTTGCTACTATTTATGAATACCAAACAGATGCTGCCAAATTTGTAGTGTCTCCAGGCGCATATGCACCAAGAACTGCAGAGATTGCTGCATATGAAATGGGTTACAGTACACCTATATTTTCTCCAACGGGTGGCATGAAAATATCTGCAAAAGATTTAGCAACATACATGATGATGCACGCTAATTATGGTAAATACAATGGAGTAAGAATTATATCCAAAAAAAGTTCTAGAATAATGCAAACGCCCGCTTCTGAAATAGAAAAATATGGCTTTGCAATTGAAACAAGCACTAAAATTATTGAGGGAAAAGTTATGATAGGGCACACTGGTTCTGCGTATGGGCTTTTTAGTGCAATGTTTTTTAACCCCGACGAAAAATTTGGCATTGTTGTAATTAGCAATGGATGTCATCCAGGATATAGTAATGGATACAATGCTGTTATCAGAAAAACAGTGAATGCTTTATATGAAAATTTAATACTCAATTAATAATTTATGTCTCAATCTATTGGTACTTGTTTATGGTTTGATGGAAATGCAAAAGAAGCATTCAATTATTATCAAAATATATTTAAAGGCGTAGAATTAATTTCTGAAAATCCCTTTGCTGTTGTATATAATTTATACGGTAGACGTTTTATGCATTTAAATGGAGGACCAGGTCATCCAATTACACCGGCCATTTCATTTTATATTATGGCTGAAAGTAGTGAGGAAGCAGAAACCATCTGGAATCAACTTATTATTGACGGTAAAGTATTAATGCCATTAAACGAATATCCTTGGAGCAAAAAATACGGATGGTGTGCCGATAAATTTGGTGTGAACTGGCAAATTATAGCGGATTATAAGAGCAGTTGTAAAGTGATGCCAAGCTTTATGTTTTGCGGCAATAATGCAGGTAAGGCCGAAGAAGCAATTGCATATTATAGATCACTTTTCACAGACTCTAGTATTGTAGAAATGAGAAAATACGATAAAAGTGGTCCTGATAAAGAAGGATATATTATGTATGCGCAGTTTGAACTTAATAAATTACCATTTGGCATCATGGATAGTTCGGCGCCACATGCTTTTAGTATAACAGATTCTGTTTCATTTACGCTAACCTTAAACACACAAGAAGAAATAGATTATTACTGGGACTATTTGGTAAAAGATGGAGCACCCGGAAAATGTGGCTGGTTACAAGATAAATATGGCATATACTGGCAGGTGGTTCCCTCCATTTTAGGCAAGTACATGAGCAATCCTGAAACAGCGCCTAAAGCAACCTATGCCTTTTTACAAATGACAAAATTTATCATTGCCGATTTAGAAAAAGCTGTAGAGGGTGGACAATAAAGCGTATCCACTAGAATTGGTTTCAATAAAAAATGGACCATCGTTATTTGTGCCAATCCCTGCGCTTATAAAAACGACCTATGAAAATTTAGTTGCGTCTAATCCAACAACTATATTTCCATATTGGGCAAAAATTTGGGCATCGGCTTATGCAATACTAGAATTTTTGCAAGAACAGCCTTTATGGATACAAAATAAAATAGTATTAGAAATTGGCGCAGGCATTGGTGTGCCATCACTCAGTATTGCAGCACAAACACATAAAATTATCATTAGCGATTATGCACCAGATGCCGTTGAAGTAATTCAAAAAAATATTGAGCATTTAAAACTTACCAATGCGCTGGCTGTATGCATAAATTGGAATCATATACCTGACGATATTATCGCAGACACCATTTTACTGAGTGATACCAATTACGAACCTGCTGCACATAATAATTTAGTTTCAGTGATTGATACATTTATAAACAAAGGCAGTACTGTTATTTTAGCAACGCCCAATAGACTTGCTTCAAATACATTCATAGAAAGCATTTCAAAATATATTGATCATTCAAAAAATTATTGTATAACTGAAAAAGATACAAGAACAGAAATTGTAGTGATGATTTTAAAAAAATAAATTGATCATGAAAATCATCATTAAAAAGAAAAGTAGTACTAAGCACACCATCTCTTACATCAGAGAAGGATATCAAAACTACTGGATTGAAGCCGATAATTTTTTAGT
>JALQXE010000064.1 GCA_023263235.1 Sediminibacterium sp.
TAGAACAGGTATGCAAGCCGGTATGGCTTATGGGCAACAAGCTCCTGACCCTAGCGCAGTTCAAGCTTATATGAACCCGTATTTACAGGCTACTTTAAGCCCGGCTCTGCAGTTACAAAACCAGCAGTTTGGTATGTTCGCAGGTGTGTACCACTGGTTCCCTAAAATGTATGGTCGTTATTTAAACAACTCTTTAGGGTATATTCACTTTTGGGTGACAATGGCAGGTGCTTACTTAATTTTCTGGCCTATGCACTACGAAGGTTTAGCTGGTATGCCACGTAGATATTTTGATTTTAGCATTTGGGAAAGCTTTAAACAATTTGCTGAATTAAACCGTTTCATTAGTACGGTTTCAATGATTGTTTTTGCTGTTCAAATTTTATTCTTAATAAACTTCTTCTATTCAATTTTCAAAGGACGTAAAGTAACAACTCAAAATCCTTGGGAATCGAATACATTAGAGTGGACGACTCCAATTAATCCTGGTCACGGTAACTGGCCTGGTGAAATTCCTGAAGTACATCGTTGGCCTTATGATTACGGTAAGGATGGTGTTGATTTTATTCCACAAACAACACCAGTGGGCGAAAACGAATCAAGCCACTAATATTTTGATTATGCCCTGTTCAATCAGGGCATAATTTTTTTATCTCCAATTATGAAAGCAACAATTAAAGATTACGGACAGCTTATGAAGTTTACACTTAGTTTTACTGTTGTGTTTACTTGTGTAATTTGTTTTCAGTTGGCACCTAATGTGGTGGGGTTTGATTGGCTCAACATTTTATTATTAACATTTGCTGGTTTATGTATTACAGGTAGTGCCAATGCTATTAATCAGGCAGTAGAAAAAGATACCGATGCGCAAATGAAGCGTACCAGTAATCGTCCAGTGGCTGCTGGCAGACTTACACAAAATCAAGCATATGCTTTTGCAATTATCACAGGTGTGTTGGGTGTTGGTTTAATGTTGTATTTTAATTTGGCGTCGGCATTGCTTTCGGCTTTTAGTTTGTTTTTATATGCGTTCATTTATACGCCCCTTAAAAAAATAAATTCTATTGCTGTTTTAGTGGGTGCCTTTCCTGGTGCCATTCCTTGTTTAATTGGATGGGTAGCAGCTACCAATGAATTTAGTGCGGGTGGTTGGGTTTTGTTGCTTATACAATTCTTATGGCAGTTCCCACATTTTTGGGCCATTGCTTGGGTTTCACATGCCGATTATTCTAGAGTAGGATTTAAATTATTGCCTGCTAAAGAAGGGCCTACACGTTTTACTGCATTGCAATCTATTATGTATGCAGTACTTATGATACCTATTGGTTTTCTCCCTCACTATTTAGGTTTAACAGGCACTTGGAGTATGTGGGTGGTGTTGGTTGCCAATATTTTTATTGTAGTGCAATGTGTGCGTTTATATCAGGACATGGGTGTGCCGGCGGCAAGACGTGTTATGTTTAGCAGTTATATTTATTTACCTGTTGTGTATTTATCATTATTAGCAGACAAATTATAATTAGAAAATTTTTAAATATTTTATTATGTCTACAGAAATGAACATAGAAAAACAAAAAAGCCATCCTTATCAGTTTTACTTATGGGGTGGATTGGGCAGTATTGTTATGATGTTTGCCGGTTTAACCAGTGCTTACATTGTTAAGAAAGGACAGGCGAATTGGTTGGACTTTGATTTGCCTAATATTTTTGTAGTGTCTACAGTGGTTATTTTATTAAGCAGTTTTACCATGCAAATGGCGGTTAAAAAAAGCAGGGAACAAAACGAGAATCAATACCGAGGTTTTATAGCGGTAACGGCCATTTTTGGGGTTCTATTTATTCTTTTACAAATTCAGGGATTTGCAACCTTGGAGGCGAGTAGTATTGCCTTAACAGGGGTAAGAAGTAATTCAGCAGCCTCCTTTTTATTCGTAATTACTGGATTGCACCTTTTACACGTAGCAGGAGGGGTGTTAGCGCTAGTTTGGGCAAGTTTAAAGGCTTTTAAGGCCAAAAACAACGCAAATAACGATCTGTCCATTAAATTAATATCCAATTACTGGCATTTTGTAGACATACTGTGGGTATACCTTTTTGTATTCCTACATTGGGTGGGCTAAACCCAAAAAAAGTAGGGTATTTTTATGCAAATATCCTTGATAGCCAATATTTTTGCACTGAAATAGAAACAGCACATGTCAAAT
>JALQXE010000131.1 GCA_023263235.1 Sediminibacterium sp.
GGACTCGAACCCGCGACCTCCGCCGTGACAGGGCGGCATTCTAACCAACTGAACTACCGATCCAAGAACTTCCAGCAACGTTTCGGTTTCCGGGTTGCAAAGATAAGGGGAAAGAAGTTTTTTAAACAAATCTTTTATTAAAAAAGGTTGTATTATTTTTACAGCCCAAACTAAGATTATGCCAGAATACCCGAATAGACAATTTTTGGAATTTGAGCAGCCCATAAAGGAGCTGTATGAGCAAATTGATGCCACTAAAAAATTGGCCGAAAAGAATCCTAAAATCGACCTTTCTGCAACCATTAAACAGTTAGAGCAATCAATCCTGGATAAGCGTAAAGCCCTTACTGAGACGCTTTCTCCGTGGCAACGTGTACAATTAAGTCGTCATCCCGATCGTCCATATACTTTAAAATATATTCACTTAATGTGCGACAAATTTGTAGAGTTGCATGGGGATAGAAATGTGAAAGATGACAAGGCCATGGTGGGTGGATTTACCGAGTTAAATGGCCAAACGGTGATGATGATTGGTCAGCAAAAAGGGAGCAATACCAAGGCCCGACAAATGAGAAATTTTGGGATGGCCAACCCTGAAGGGTACCGAAAAGCCCTAAGATTGATGAAATTGGCCGAAAAATTCAATAAACCTGTGGTTTGTTTAATTGATACGCCAGGTGCATTTCCGGGTCTAGAAGCCGAGGAAAGGGGCCAAGGAGAGGCTATTGCCCGTAATATTTATGAAATGATCCGTTTACAGGTGCCAATTGTCATTTGTATTATTGGGGAAGGCGCTAGTGGTGGTGCGTTGGGTATTGGTGTGGGAGATAAAACATTAATGATGGAAAATACCTGGTATACGGTGATTTCTCCTGAAAGCTGTAGCTCTATTTTATGGAGAAGCTGGGACAAGAAGGAATTGGCGGCTGAACAATTAAAATTAACGGCCAATGATATGAAAGGATTTGGGTTAATTGATGAGATTGTACCTGAGCCATTTGGGGGTGCACATTGGAGCTATACAGAAGCGGCTGCTATTTTAAAAGAAAAAATTGTGGCAGCATTAAATGAAGTGAAAGATATTGCACCTGCAAAAAGAGTTGAAAATAGAATTGAAAAGTATTCAAAAATGGGATTCTGGGAAGAAGCCTAAAAAAATAATACCAAACCCATTATGTTAAGACAAACCCTAAAAGGAACAGGTGTTGCACTGGTTACGCCGTTTAAAAAAGATAAATCTATTGACTTTGCAGCATTAGAAAAATTAATTGATATTCAAATTGAAGGGGGCGTTAATTACGTGGTGACCCTTGGTACTACAGGAGAATCGGTGGTATTATCGGACAAAGAAAAATTGGATGTTTTTAATTGCACAGTGAATAAAGTAAATGGCCGCGTACCCATTGTAGTTGGAATAGGAGGGAACAATACTGCAAAAGTGATTGAAGATTTTTCAAAATTTGATTTGTCTAAAGTAGTTGCTATTTTAAGCGTAACCCCATATTATAACAAACCATCGCAAGAAGGTTTATACCAACATTATGTTGCTTTAGCGGACGCTGCACCTAAGCCTATTTTATTGTACAATGTTCCAGGAAGAACAGGACGTAATATGACAGCAGTCACTACTATTCGTTTATCATCACATCCCAATATTGCAGGAATTAAGGAAGCGGGTCCCGAAATGGCACAAACCATTGATATTTTAAGAGATAGACCAAGTGATTTTTTAGTAGTGAGTGGAGATGATGAAATTGTAATGGCACAAATTGCTTGTGGAATGGATGGTGTAATTAGTGTAGCTGCCAATGCTTTCCCCAAACCATTTAGCGATATGATTAATTATTGTTTGGCGGGTGATTTTAGTATGGCCAAGCGTTTAAATGATTTAATGGTAGAAGGGTACACTTATATGTACGAGGAAAATAATCCTTCAGGTATTAAAGCCTATTTATTTGAACAAGGAATTATAGAAAATGAATTCCGATTGCCATTGGTGCCTGTAAGTGCAGGACTTCAGAAAAAAATACATGATTATCTGCAAAGATATTTTGCATAGTAAACTACTATCAAATTAAAAAGCACTCCAATTAAGAGTGCTTTTTTTTAGTTCAGTTTTTGCTTAATGGCCTGTAGTTTCATTAAAGCTTCCACAGGCGTTAAATTATTAATATCAATTTCGTCTAATTCTTTTCGGATAGATTCAAATGTTTCCGTGTGTGCATCAAAAATAGATAACTGAAACTGATCGTTGGATGCAGGAGCGTTAGGGGTGTTGTTGGTGTTGCCTGCATTCTTTAATTCCATTTCTTTTAATATATCATTTGCTCTACTTACTAAAACGTTTGGCATGCCCGCCATTTTCGCAACATGAATACCAAAACTATGGGTACTGCCACCTTTGGTTAATTTACGAAGGAATATAATTTTGTTGCCTACTTCCTTATGACTCACATGATAGTTGTGCACGGTAGGAAGTTGAGCTTCTAAATCATTCAATTCATGATAGTGCGTAGCAAATAAGGTTTTTGGTTTAGCAGGAGATTGGTATAAATATTCTACAATACTCCATGCAATTGAAATGCCATCATAAGTTGAAGTCCCTCTTCCAATTTCATCCAATAATATTAAACTTCTTGGACTAATATTATTTAAAATACTCGCTGTTTCAATCATCTCCACCATGAATGTACTTTCACCTGCACTTAAATTATCATTGGCACCAACGCGTGTAAATATCTTGTCGGTTAATGGCACTGATGCAGCGGTAGCAGGAACATAACTTCCCATATGCGCCATTAAGGTAATGAGTGCAGTTTGTCTTAATACAGCGCTCTTCCCACTCATGTTGGGACCGGTTAAAATAATTATTTGTTGCGTGATAGGATCTAAATAAACATCATTCGGGATATAGGTTTGGTCAACTGCTAAATTTTGTTCAATGACCGGATGACGGCCTGCTTCAATATTTAATATCGTATCCTCTGTTATGTTAGGTTTGCAATATTTGTGTGCGTGTGCAATACTTGCAAAACATAATAAACAATCTAAAACACCTATCCATTGTCCATTGTTTTGTAAAAGATTCATCTCTTCTAAAACCGTATCTAATAATCCTTGATACAATTGAATTTCAAGCGCGAGTATTTTATCCTCAGCACCTAATATTTTTTCCTCATATACTTTTAATTCAGGCGTAATATAACGCTCGGCCGTAGTTAAGGTTTGCTTACGAATCCATTCGGCAGGTACTTTGTCCTTATGTGCATGCGTAACTTCTAAATAATAGCCATACACATTATTGTAGCCAATTTTTAAAGAACTAATGCCTGTGATTTCAGCTTCCTTATTTTGCAACTGTGTTAAATATTCTTTACCTCCACTAGAAATATTGCGGAGTTCATCTAGTTCAGAAGAAACTCCTTCTTTAATAAAGCCACCTTTAACTGAAGTGGCAGGAGGTTGATCCATTAAAGTGTCTAAAATTGTTTGTTTAGATTTTGAACAAATATCCAACTCATTGTTGATGTGTTGAAGGTATGTATTGTCAATAGGAGTTAGCTCTTTTTTTATTTCTTCAATGGCTTCTAATGACTTTGCCAATTGCATGAACTCACGGGGCTGTAGTTTTCTGGTTGATAATTTACTGGACAATCTTTCCAAATCGCCACAGGATTCAATTAGCTCGCTTATGCGTTGTGCAGCAGTTTGTTGGTTTAACAAAGTTTCCACTGCGTTCAGGCGATTGTTAATTTGTGTAATATTTTGCAATGGGAAAATAAGCCAACGTTTTAATAAACGTGCTCCCATGGGGCTTTTCGTAGCGTCCATGATTTCTAGTAATCCTTTGCGATCGGCACCATTGCCAATGAGTTCTAAATTGCGAATGGTAAATTTATCCATCCATAAAATTTCGCTTCTATCTATGCGACCAATTTTATGAATATGCGATAGGTGAGGATGTTCAGTTTCTTTTAAATAATGTAGTATCGCACCTGCAGCAATGATACCCTTCGTTAAACCTTCAATACCAAAGCCTTTTAAGGAACTGGTTTGAAATTGTTTAAAAATTAATTCGGTAGCGAAGGGTTCATCAAATACCCAAGGGTCTAATCCGTAGGTATAAAAACCGTTGCCAAAGGTTTCTTTAAACTCGGCTTGGTAATTTTTAGGATATAAAATTTCGGCAGGTTGTAAACTTTGTAAAAGCTTATCTAAATATTCTGTGGTTCCTTCGGCAATTAAAAACTCGCCGGTTGTAATATCTAAAAAAGCAATACCACCTTGCTCTTTATCTACAAAAAGCGCAGCAAGGAAATTATTATGTTTATGTTCTAGTAATTTATCGTTAGTGGCAATACCTGGTGTAAGCATATCGGTAACGCCACGTTTCACAATCCCTTTTACCGATTTGGGATCTTCTAATTGGTCACAAACTGCAACACGGTAACCTGCTTTTACCAATTTATGTAAGTAGGTATCCAAAGAATGGTGTGGAAATCCTGCCAATTCACTAGAGGAAGCCGAGCCGTTATTTCTTTTAGTGAGGGTAATGCCTAATACCTTTGAAGCAATTACAGCATCTTCGCCAAAAGTCTCATAAAAATCACCCACTCTAAACAACAAAATGGCATCAGGGTATTTTTGCTTGATAGCCCGATGTTGCTGCATTAGCGGAGTTTCTGCACTTGATTTTGCCATGGCAACAAACCT
>JALQXE010000179.1 GCA_023263235.1 Sediminibacterium sp.
TATTTAAATATATTAATTATAAATTAAAATAAGTTATAAATATATTAATGGCTAAAAAATAACAAGAAATAAAATTTGAAGAAAAGGATCTTCCATAATGGACAACTTTAGTAGTAGGTTTTAATTTTGAAGTAAAAGAAAAACGACCTGCTTGATATCCTCTAATTTTTGCCTCAGGTACCGATGCAAATAAGGTTCTAATATCAGTGAAGAACCCGCAATAGGTTGCTGGATTGCTTCTGGGTGTTCGCCCAATGGGTGATTGATCAATTTCAATTACTTTATCAATATGCTCCAACCCATTTACCTTGCTATAAGGCATGGGTTTGGTTTTACTTTGATAACAAAATTGTGATAAAATTGGATATAAGGTTTCATTAATGAGTGTGGACTTCCCACTACCACTTACCCCTGACACTACAATAAATTTTCCTAATGGAAATTCACAATCTACTTTACGTAAAGTATTACCGCTTGCTCCTTTTATGGTAATGGATTTACCGCTTCCTTTTCTTCTTTCAGAGGGGACTTCAATCATCTTTTTCCCTGCTAAATACAAAGCAGTTTCCGATTTTGATTTTATAATTTCTTTTGGTGTTCCTTGTGCCACAATATGACCTCCATGAATTCCCGCGCGCGGTCCAATATCTACCAAATAATCAGATGCCATCATAATATCCTTATCGTGCTCTACTACTAACACTGTATTCCCAATATCTCTTAACTGTTTTAAAGCAGTAATTAATCTTTGATTATCTCTTTGATGCAAACCAATACTTGGCTCATCCAATATATAGGTAATGCCTTGTAGTTGAGACCCTATTTGTGTAGCCAATCTTATTCTTTGTGACTCTCCTCCACTTAACGATTTTGAAGGACGACTTAATGAAAGATAAGACAATCCTACATTCATCAAAAAAGAAATACGATCATCAATTTCTTTTAAAATACCAGATGCAATTTGAGTATCTTTTTTGTCCAAGTTCTTGGGCAATTGCAAAAACCACTTTTGCAATTCATCTAAATGCATGTCATTTAAGGTTGCGATGTTTTCATCATTCACTTTAAACCACAAACTTTCTTTTCTTAATTTTGCGCCGCTACATGCCGAACAAGTATTTAATTCCATGAAACTTTCCACCCAACCTTTTAAATGATCGGTACTTTGTGAAGATGTGAACCAGCGCTTTAACATGGACACGATGCCTTCATATGAACCCGTATAAGTGTCAGGTATGTTTTCATCGTCTAAATCCAAGTCCAAAGAACTCGTAATATTTTGGTCTCCAAATAAAATTAAATCCAATTGTTCCTTGGTCAAATCCTTTAGGGGTTTATCCAAACTAATCTTATGTTTTCTCGCAAACTGTTTTACTTGAGTAAATACACTTGCTTCCCTTGCTTCTCCTAAAGGCTCTATACCTCCTGCATTTATACTCAAAGCGGTATTGGGCATAATTAAATTCAAATCAATAGCATATACATTACCCAAACCTTTACAAACCGGGCAAGCTCCATAGGGGCTGTTAAATGAAAAGCTGTTAGGAGATGGTTCTTCATAACTCAATCCTGTCTCCAAACACATTAATTGCTTGGAGAATTGAACCACTTTTGTTTTTCCTTCCTCTAACAAAAACATTAAATCATTTCCCATTTTCAAACATTGTGCTACGCTTTCTCCCAATCTGGTTTTCATAGCATCCGTTACAGGAATACGATCTACCACAATTTCAATATCATGTATCTTATATCTATCTACCTGAAATTTGGGTCTTAACTCAATGATTTCTCCGTCCACCCTGGCCTTTACAAATCCTTTTTTTCGGATTTCTTCAAACAACTCTCTATAATGTCCTTTTCTACCTCGCACTACAGGTGCCAGTAAATTAATTTTCTTATCCTTGAATTTGGTAAATATATTTTGTACGATTTCAGCCTCCGAAAACTTCACCATGGGCTTCCCCGTATTGTAACTATAGGCCTTTCCAATCCGCGCATACAATAATCTCAAAAAATCATACAACTCGGTTACTGTACCTACGGTTGATCTTGGATTTTTATTGGTGGTTTTTTGTTCAATAGCTATCACTGGGGAAAGTCCCGTAATCTGATCCACGTCGGGACGCTCCATATCCCCCATAAATTGACGGGCATAGGCGCTAAAGCTTTCCATATACCTTCTTTGCCCCTCATTATATAAAGTGTCAAAAGCCAAAGAGGATTTACCGCTTCCACTCACGCCAGTAAATACTACTAACTGATTTTTGGGGATAGTGATGTCAAAATTCTTAAGATTATGCTCTCGGGCACCTACTACTTTTATTTGATCGTTTTCTTTGCTCATGGGTAATTGTAAAGTTATAACAACCATTTAAATAATTAGTTGACTATAAGCTATAAACATTCTGTATTTTTATGTGGAATAAGCCCTTATTGTAAATATGTACGCTAGCAATAGTAAAATTTTTAAAATAGCTATAGGTATTTGCCTATTTCTGGCAATCCTGCTTTTTGGCGCTAGCTATTTGTATTCAAGAGAAGCGGTGTTTTTATTGTTGAATAAAGACCTTGGCCATGCTGGAGATTTAGCATTTTATTATATTACTTACTTAGCTGAAGGTTGGGTTTGGATCCCCTATTTTATAATCCTATTTGGATTGTATAAAAAAGAAGCCATATTTATACTGCTTAATTTTTTAATTTCTACCCTGCTCACACAAATCCCCAAACAATTCATTTGGAATAATGTTAGTCGACCAATGGGAACTGGAATACCTCAGGATCAAATTCACAGGGTTCAAGGCGTAGAAATGCATTTATGGAATAGTTTTCCTTCTGGTCATACCGCAACCGCATTTACAATATTTTTGTTAACTGTTTATTTCTTTCCAAAAAAAGAAGTTTTTGTAATAGGAGCTTTATATGCGATCGCTTGCGGATATTCTCGAATATATTTGGGACAACACTTTCCATTAGATGTAGCAGGAGGAATTATGGTAGCAATATTTACATTAATATTAAGTATTTACATTAGTAATAAAATAAAAAAATGATGTTCAAAAAATTAAGCGGATTTGTAATATTGGCCATGTTGGTGAATGGTGTAATTGCACAAGACACAACTCAAAAAGTAACTGCTGGAAGAATAAATGATAAAAGTCAGTTGAATAAACCTTATGTTATTTTAATATCAGCAGACGGTTTTCGTTCCGATTTCGCCGATTTATATGATGCTACATTTTTAAAGACAGCTTCTAAGAATGGTGTACGAGCAAAATTCATGACACCTGCCTTTCCTTCTTTAACTTTCCCTAATCATTATACGATTGCTACTGGCCTTTACCCTTCTCATCATGGGCTTGTAAACAATACTTATTATGATAAAACATCGGGCCAACAATATAGTATGGGGAATACTAAATTGGTAGGCGAAGGAAAATGGTATGGTGGTACACCATTATGGGTGTTGGCCGAAAAACAAAAAATGTTGTCTGCCAGCTTTTACTGGGTAGGCTCGGAAGCAGATATTCAAAGCACAAGACCAACCTACTATTATAAGTACAATGACAAAATAAATATTGCTAGCAGAATTAAAGCGGTGAAAGATTGGCTTAGCTTACCAGAAGATCAACGTCCACATATGATTACTTTTTATTTCCCCGAAGTTGATCACGAAGCGCATACATATGGCCCAAATGATCCACATGTTGCAGAAGCCGTAAAATTTGTAGACAGCAGTGTGAATGCATTACAATCAGAATTGGCTACACTCAATTTACCAATCAACTATATTTTTGTTTCAGATCACGGAATGACTAAAGTAGATGTAGATAATACCATTAGTATGCCTAAGGCCATTGACACGGCTGCCATGCGCGTACCTTGGGGAGATGCCTTAATTCATATTTATGCGAAAGATGTTTCTAAAATTGAAAGCACTTATGAAGGGTTGAAAAAAGATACTTCTATTTCGGTTTATAAATTAGATGAAACGCCTGACTATTGGCATTTTAAAAAATCTGATGATATATACAATCGTTTAGGTGATTTAATTGCAGTTCCACATTTGCCTAGACCATTTAATTTTTCGACACGTAAAACAACATTGGGTAAGCACGGATTTGACAATCATCATCCTGATATGCGCGCTACCTTTATGGCATGGGGGCCTGCCTTCAAAAAGGGATTAAATATTGATGGTTTTGAGAATGTAAATATTTACCCAATCGTCGCAGAAATTCTAGGTTTAGAATATGATGAAAAAAACATTGATGGCAAATTATATGTATTAAAACCAATTTTACAACCCATCCCTACCACCATGAAAGCCGCTAAAAATAATTAGTAGTAAATGATGGTAATTAGTTTTTGATGCAACGTACTGAAGCACCTCCTTTTAAACTAAAGCCAGTGGATTCTGTAAATGTTCCACTGGTATTCACTAGATATCTAATATAATTAGTAGTCCCTCCGCTTATTGGGGTAGCAGTCCAAAAATATCCCCAGGTAAACATGTTTGCCGATGAATTTTGATCACCCATGTACCCACCTGGAAGGGCTGTAAAACCTGTGGTGTTGGTAGCACTCGTATTTGGACTTGTCCAATGAATGGTACCAACTTCTTTTAATTTACCACCATTGGTATTACCTCCAATAAAGCTCGCCAAGGTATTAAAATCGGCTTGAGTGGGCACCCTAAAACCTATTGGACAAATATTTCTTGAATCATTTACAGCATAACCATTGTATAATTTACCATACACATCATTATTGGCACTATTGTGATCGTAGTAACACCAGGAAGGCAATGTTATATTATTATTAAATGCAAGATCGGCACGCTCAATTGCATCCCCATTTTGATAATTAACAACATCTAAATTATTTTTCATCCAAACTTGTGTTCCAATGGTGACTGTTTGACTGGATGGATTTACTAAAAATCCCTGAGGCACAACTTGTGAAAAAACAAAAATGGGTACAATGAGTAAAATAATAAAAAGTGAAATTTGTTTTTTCATTTTAAAAATTTTGAACGATGGTTGCATAAAAAGTAGTGCCATCATAAATTAGTGTAACAATGTCTAATTTATTGGCGGTATTGGTTAAGCTAGGAATGATGCCTCCCGCCCATTTCCATGCAGCTGGAAAACTAATATCACGCGTACCAGTAGCATCTTGTACAAATTTTATTAAATAAGTCCCCACCCCAGCATTTGTAAAAGTGAATGAAGTTATATTTAATCCCATATTTACTGTAAATACATTTCCTGTACTTAAATCAATATTGGTAGTTGCCGTTGCAGTAATATTGGATGGCATTGTTAATTTATATCTTTTGGCGGTAACATCACTCGATGCATTAATACTTGTAGCTGTAATAGTTCCGGTGTTTAAGCTAGTTGCACTTGCATCCCCCAAAATAGGGGTTATTAATGTTGGTGTGTTTGCTCTTACTATATTGCCAGTACCTGTGGTCGTCGTCGTACCAATTAAACCTCCTGCCGTATTTGTTACAATTCCTGCTACATTTAATCCCGATAAGGTTATGCCTGCAAAAGAAGGACTAGCAGATGTTGCAACCGTTTGGCCAATCGAAACAGTATTACCACCAGAAATTGAAACCCCCGTGCCTGCCACTAAAGTAGATTGTTTGCCATTAAATAAACTCCAATCCGTTGAAGTTAAATATCCATTCGCGGTGGATGTAGCAGCCGACAATGAAATTGTATTGGAAGTTCTTGATAAAGGAAGCGAAAAAATTAAAGGGGATTCAAAATCAGCACCTGCTGTTGCAGCAATTACTGTTCCACTACCATTGGCTTTTAAAATACCAGTTACAGTTCCCGCTCCACCATGGTTTGCATCAATTACTGAACCCAACCAGGTTCCTGTAGTTATGGAACCCAGGGTCACAATACTATTTGAGCCTAGTGCTGGTGCAGCTCCAATCGTATTATAAGAAATTGTTTTTGCCACTGATCCATTAAAGGTAGTTGTTGTAATTCCACCTAAACCACTATCGTCAAAAGTAATGGGACTTGGAACGTTTGAATAAATTGTAATATTAGCAGATCCATCAAATGGAACACCATTTATGTTTTTTGTTGCGGCCAATTTTGTTGCCGTACCCGCATTCCCCGTTGTATTTTGATTTAAGACTGGAATATCTGCAACAACAATACTTCTAAAACTTGGCGAAGCATTGATACCTGCACCTGGACCTGCATAAAACGAATTGGATGGTTGTGCCGAAAATGCGCCTATCTTACTATTAAATAAATTCCAATCTGTAGCAGATAAATAACCAGCCGCTGAACCCGATGCCACTGGCAATGAAATTATTCCAGTACTTGAAGCATAACTAAGCGGACTTGTTGCACTTATGACATTCCTAGCTCTTGCATTAGAAAAATATAAATTAGTACCCTCACTAATATCTGTGCTTGTAAGTGTTATGCTACTTTGTGTATAACCATTTACTGATGCAATTGAAACTGGCATTAATAGTTCTAACCAATTCCCTAATGTACTTGCTGGCAAGCCACTTAATACATAGTTTTTACTATTATCAGTTCTAATAGCAATACTTCCGATAACAGCATTTGAAAGCGCTAGCATTGCAGTTTCATTTGTAACAACATAGCCACTTGAAAAGGAAATAGAAGGTATTTGAGAAGTAGGGATTTTTCCATTACCATCCAAGCTTGCCACTCCATTGACAGCTGCTTTTTGACTCAAATCAATTTTATTATTGAAGCCTGTCCAATCGGTATTGGTTAAATATCCATTAGTAACACTTGAAGCCTGAGGAATACTTATGGTATTTGATGTATTTAAAATAGGTGCAGTAAAATTAAGCGGTGCTTGAAAATCTGAACCCGCAGTGGCAACCGATACCAAACCAGTTCCATCTGCTTTCAAAATTCCATTATTACTACCTGCCCCACCATAATTTGCGGCAATCACATTTGCAGCCCAAGTACCGGTACTAATATTTCCTAGCGTAGTCATATTTATTGAACCTATTGCTGGAGCAGCGCCAATTGTATTATAAGAAACCTCTCTTGCAACAGATCCATTAAAACCGCTACCCGGTATAGCACCCAATCCTGAACTTGAAAAAGTTAATGCATTAGAAGTATTCGCAGTAAGTAAAATATCCGAAGAACCATCAAAGCTTATATTATTAATATTTATTGAAGCATATAATTTACTTGCAGTTGAAGCATTTCCTGAAGTATTCGCTGCATTATTAGGTATATCAGCAGCAACCAAACTCCTAAATCCAGCAGCTCCAGCAGCACCGGAAGAAGGTCCAGCAAATATATTATTAGCATTCACATTGCCAGATAAACCGATTAATGAATAAGTAGGAATATTGAGCACATTATTAGTTATACTAGCAACTCCGTTATTCCCATTATTAGTAATATTCGAAATTATATTTAAGTAAGCAGCAGAAAAATGATCATAATCGCTTTTGCTTATTAATCCAGCTGTTACCGAATTAGAAGCCGCTAATGGAATATTAAGTGTATGATCAGCACCAGTAGAAATCCAATTGGGAGATAAACCAGCAACACCAGGCGTGGAAAAACTTTGTGTTTGAGCGGTTAATCCATTTAAATTATACAATTGTGCATTATTGGTCACATTTCCCAATCCTACTTTAGAAGCATTTATTCCTGCAGCTAATTTAGCATCAGTAACTGAAGCATCTTGTAATTTACTAGTTACAATAGCATTATTAGCAATGATGGGGTTTACAGCCGATCCTGTTAGGTCACCTGCCAATAGAATCAATCCTTTATTCGTAGTGGTAGCATCAGGAGCACCTGCAATTAATGCAGCATCCACGTAGTCCTTTATCGCTTTTACGGATGGATATTTAAAATCATTATAATCCCCAACCAATCCCACATTCACCGACTTATTAAAAACGTCTTCCTTTAAATTAATTCTAGCAGACAATGCAGTAGTATCTCTTTGGAATCTTGCATTGAGCATACTCGCAGTATCCATTATATTTATTTTATTATTTAAATATGCAGCTAATTGAGATTGCTTCAAATATGGAATAAGCATATTAGAAGTATCGAGGGTATTTAATTTAGGTTGAAGATATACAGCTATTTGATGCTGTTTTAAATAAGTACTTAGCATCAATGAGGTATCAGCAATATTTAGTTTTAAGTTAGTGTATGTAGCCAATTGTGATTGTCGTAAATAAGGGCTTAACATTAATATTGTATCGGACAAATTAAGCTTAGTTTTCATACTAGCTGCAAATTGACTCTGTCTTAAATAAGGCGTTAACATTAATAGTGTATCCGCTTTATATAATTTTGTATCAATCCTATTAGACAAATGAGTGGTATCAAATGTCTTTAAAGAAAATTGGAAAGGGGTAACATAAAAATTACTATCTGCAAATCGAATACTTTGACGGTAAGGAAGTAACATAGATGCTGTGTCGGCTGTATTTAATTTTTTACTGAACCCATTTGTGAGGTCTATTTTTAATGCATAGGGTGATAAAATAATTGAAGTATCTGCAATATTTAATTTTCTATTTAAAATAGCCGTATCAAAACTCATTCCATTAGAAGAAAAAGATTGTATGGCATATGGGACAACTCCAAATTCAACAGCACCTAAATCAATCCATTCTTTGTTAAAATCCCAATTATTATCAGGCGAAACAGGCGTAATAGCAATCTTTAAATGAAAATAATAATTTGCATTTGCCCAATCAATACTATAAATATCATTAACGCCCTCATAGCGACTCCCCTTTCCAATAATAATATTAAAAATACCGTATTCGTTTGTTTTACTTTCGTGATGTTCTCCAAAAACAACAACACCATTAGGACCCCCTTTTAAAATTGTAGATTCAATATATATTTTTCGATTATTCGCAGGATTGCCTGCTATATCTCTTGCAACTGCTTGAAAATTGATGCCAGATTTAATAGACTGTGCATTTATGGAAGGACTCAAAAAACTAAATAAACAAATGATTAATGTGAATACGTAGGTTTGGAAATTACTTGAAAATGTTTTGATTTTTATCTGCATCTAAATTAGGTTTGAATTTGAACAAATAAACTAAACTTAATAGACGCTCACAATGAGACATATGCCTCATTTTTAAAAAATATCATTTATCAGATAAATGTACAAGAATGAATACAGTAAAAGGTTTTGATGCTATTTAGCAATTTCCAATAAAAAGCTGCCTTTAGCATATAATCGTGTTTACGAGAAATTATAAATACATTGGGCACACTAATTAAAAAATGAACCGAAAAGCAACGATCATATTATTACTTATTTTGTCTTTACTGGTCAATAACACAACATATGCTCTGAATCAGCATCAAGAAGGTTGGGTTCAATTAGAAAGAGCAAAAAGCATTGAATTGGTAAATTTATGGGATAGTGTAAATTACCATCCTGCTGCTTTTAAAGATCCATATAGTACTGAAAACTGGGAATTACTTTTATATGAAAGATATATTAAAGCAAACCAAGCCAATGATACAGCGTTAATATTTAAACTTAGTATCCCATTAAGCTTTACATATCATTCAAGTTCCAAATTTAAAAAAGGCATTCCAATACTAGAATATCTATTAAAACAAAAAGATAAGCTTACCGATAATCAATACAAGGAAGTTTTAATTAAACTAGAAGAGGAGTATAGAGCTTCAAATCTTATAGAACAAGCAATTTTGATTAGAAAAGAAAGAATAGACAGACATTTTATAAATAATTATTGGGAGATATATAGAGACTGTGGATTATATGATGCAGCTAAGAAGGATTTGTTACAGTTTGTTGAAGTACCCCCATTATATAGTACGAGACGTTTATTCTACTATTTTTTACTTGGTAGCTTGTATATGGACATGAATGCAGTAGATAGTGCAGAACAAGTATATAAGACCGCCTTAAAAGAAGCAGATGCCACTATTATTTTAAACAACAAAACAAAACAGTACGAAAATCAAAAACTTGTTTATTGGAAAGCTTGTTTTATGGGGTTAATTGTTAAATGTAATATTGAAAAAGGTGATTATTCTAATGCAATTAGCACTTTAAAATATGATATTTCTCAAAGTTTTGAAAATTCTGATAACAAGGTAGATAAGATGAATACATTAGGCAAAGCCTATATTCATTTTAATCAATTAATTGAAGCTAAAACATATTTAGACAGTGTTACAGTACTTCTGAGTGAAAAAACTGCAAAAAAATTACAATTAGAACACTTATTAACTTTTGCAGACTATTACACCCGCTTAAATAAAAGTGACTCTGCTTTATATTATTATAAATTATACAATAGCTATAGGGAAGATCTATATCGTAATATTCAAAAAAACCAGTCGGTTTTGTTATTGGCACAAATGGAAATTTCAAATAGACGTACCGAATTGCTGGAAAGCAACCAATCATTATTAGAAAGTAATAAACAAAATAGCAAGCAAAAAACAGCATTGCTAGGTTTACTTTTTTGTTTGGTATTAGCTATTGTTGTAGCAACCATTATCTATGTAAATAGTTTGGCAAAATCTAGATCTAATGAAAAAATTGAAGCACAAAATAAACTTATCAATGACCATTCTGTAAAAATTGAGGCACAATTTAACCACAACGAAATATTATTAAAAGAATTACACCATAGAGTAAAAAATAATCTCCAGGTGATGTATAGCCTTTTGAATTTGCAGAAAAGACGAAATAAGGATCTTGATACAATAGAAACATTGTCTTCTATCCAAAACAGGATTCAAACAATGGCGCTGGTACATCAAAATTTATATACCAGCGGTGACTTTGAAATGGTAGAAATTGCCTCTTATATTAAAACCTTGGCCAACCATCTAGAATCTATTTATAAAGTAGATAAAAAGAAAATAGAAATGAATCTCGAAATAGACGAAGCCTTAAAATTACCTATTGAAACAGTGGTCGCTATCGGCCTCATTGTAAATGAAGCAGTTTCGAACTCATTTAAATATGCATTTAAACACAAACCAAATGGGAGTGTGAATATAATCATAGAAAATATTGCTAATGAAACTGTAATTATGATTCAAGATAATGGGGATGGCATAGGACATACTCCCAAAAAAGAAAATAGCCTAGGAATGAAATTGATAAATTTAATGTGCCTGCAACTAAAAGCCACACATTCTCTTGAGCAAAATAATGGAGTTACCCACCAAATAAAATTTAACAATATTATATAATGGAAAAAAGAATACTATTATTAGAGGATGAAATTATTGTGGCACTTGACTTACAAGAAATATTAGATGCAGCAGCTTATCAAACAATGGTAACGCACAATCACCAAGACGCAATTGATGTAATTAAAAAATTTAAACCCCATTTAGCTATTTGCGATATAAACTTGGGCAACGGTCCATCAGGCATAGACTTTGCTAAAGAAGCAAAAAACTTATTACCAAAATTAGAAATCATTTATGTAACCGCTTTTAGCGATCAAAAAATGGTAGACGCTGCTGAGCTAACCGATCCATTTAATTACATTGTAAAGCCATGGAATGAAGAACAAATTAAGGTTTCAGTAAATATGGCATTTAAATATCTAATTGAAAAAATGAAAAAGAATTCAATGATAGATTGTTTAAGCCTTTCTGAATATAAAATACTGGATCTCATTGCCAAACAAAAAAAGAGCAAGGAAATTGCCGATATTCTTTTTATTGCAGAAAAAACAGTACGAAACCACCGCTATAATATCATCAAAAAGCTGAATCTTCCAAATGATAATAACAGCTTGTTAAAATGGGCTATTACACATTTTAATAAAACGTAATATCAAATACAAGCTTGTTTTCCTGTTCTTTATTGAACATAAAAAATTTCCAATCCTAACATATTCTCCACAAATATTAGTTCAAATTTATATTTAGACTTAATTCTAGCAAATATTAAATAAATTGGCAATAAGTATTAATTATTTGAGGCATCAGCCTTACTAAATTACGCCCATATTCAGCGTATTTTGTACACTTCATAACTTCAAAATAATTAATCTATCCTACCCTATGAAAACGTATAAAATATCATATGTATTATTAATAATACTTAATACATTCATTTTTAGTGTTCAATTGAATGCTCAAGTAAAAGGCAGTCAAAAAAGTTTTGCCTTGTTTTTAGAAAATAGACTATCCATATTTGCTGGTATAAATATGTCTAAGCAAAACATAAATCCGGGTACTTATAATTCAAGATTTAATTATGATTTATCCAACTATCAAAACAATATATTTAAATCGGGATATTTTTTTGGATTTAGAATAGATGATCTTAAACAATTAAATAATAAATACGACTTTTCAGTAAGCTTGAACAAAATAGTATCTGGTTCAAATTATAAAGTTGCCAATAATTTAGATCCTTTTTTGGGGTCATTTTCAAAATTTAAAGCAGATGACAACTTTTTTATAATGAATATAAATTCACATTATAAAAAACAAATATTTTCTGACAAGATTGAAAAAAGAAAGTTTTATCTAGTTGCAGGTCCAAGTATTGACATTCGACTTTCTAAACAAAGTGAAGACAACCAGGTATATAATAACTATAGAAATATAGCTTTAAAAGCCGATTTGGGTATAGAATTTGACAATCAAACCTATTATACCCTTTTTATTCATTATAAGCAAGCAATTACCTCCTTTACCAAGCAGCCTATTACAACCAATTTAAACAATTTTGAATTAGGCACTATTATTAAAGCAAGTGACATTTTTTAAACAAAATACTATGAAAAATAAAAATATCACTTTCTTACTATCCTTAATCATTTTATTACTTTCTATCACTTCTTGTAATAAATCAGATTCTATAAATGAAGCTCATCTAACGTATAAATTAATATCCGACAAAACTTGGTATTTGGAATATGCACAAACAACAAATGCATCAGGTACCTCAATAAAGTCATATGTTGGACAATCAACTTATTTTATTAACTATCTTAAAAATTATACTACCAAAGATTCAGATGGCATAGTGGGTAATTATGCATTACAAAATGTAGATAACAAACTACTTATAAAAGTAGATGCGAAAACGCAAAATGGAAATGTGAGTAGCTATCAATACGAATTATTAAGTATTGGCGCAAAAAATATGATTTTAAGTAATAGCATAGGCACAACTAAAACCATATATTATTTTAATACTCAACGATAATGCAAAATTAAAATGAAGCATTTATTTAATTATAAAATATGGGTAATACTATTTATAGGCTTAATGGCTAGCCCAAATAATTATGGACAGCATCAAATAATAAGTAGTGCTGGAAACTTGCAAAATAATGCAAGTCTTTCTAGCGCCATTGTGTTCAAAAGTAATGCTGCCTGTATTGATGTTCAATCAGGAATAGCTGTATTTAATAGTTTTAAAGGCTTCGGAGAATTTGTAGTGAATTGTGAAGTGAAAGTACATTTTAATACCCTTGGTATTAAAATGTACCCAAACCCAGTTAAAACTATTAGTAAAGTAAAATTCATAAAAACACCACCTCTTAAAGACTTCTTTAATATTACAATTTGTAATACGGATGGAACATTTATAAAAAGCATAAAAGAAACGGGTTACAATATCTTTCAAGGCATTGATTTTGACTTAGCCAATTTAACACCCGGTGGATATATACTAAAAATTGAATCCTCAAAATATTTAGAAGCTATAAAATTTATAAAGGCAAACTAGTAAAAATCATTAAGAAACGCATACAGGATATGAAAACTTTAATTTCAAAAACACCACTTACATTATTAGTGGCATTTTTATTTTTAAGCCCTATTGCATCAATGGCGCAACAAGCCAATGATGGCATCTTTTTTCAGGCAGTAGCCCGAGATAATATGTCTAATCCAGCAAAGGACAGAAAGATATTTGTTCAAACCAATATCATACAAACATCAACCAATGGTCTTGTTGTATTATCTGAATTACACGAAACAACAACCGATGCAAGTGGTGTATTTAGTATTAGTATAGGGCAAGGACAAAGAACGTCTGGAACAGTAAGTAATTTATCGGGTATTAGTTGGGGAAATGGCCCTTACTTTCTTAATCTTAAAATTGCTATATCTCCAACGGCACCCATACCCAATTGGGATTATACAAAAGAATGGATTGACCTAGGAACAACCCCTTTTGGAACGGTACCCTATTCCTTATATGCTGCAAATGTTGCTGGCTTCGATAAAAAATTAAATATAAGTGACACTTCGGCAATGCTTTCAAATTATACTAAATCAGTTATCTCCTTAATTAAATCTAATTCCATTTCAAGCTTCAACGCAGACTCTGTAAACTTCTTACTAAAAAATAAATTAAATATTGCCGATAGTACGATTAGTTATGTAACCCCTAGTCAATTAAAATCAAAAACTTTTGATACCTCAAGTTTATCAAATAGAATTAATACAAAATTAAATTTTTCAGATACCGCTAATTTGTTAAGTACCTATGTTAAACAACAACAATTAAATAATTTATTAGACGCAAAATTAAATAAGAGCGACACAAGCTTTATGCTAAATAATAGGTTCGCAAGAGATACCGCTTCTTTAAGCAATCGAATAAATTTAAAAGAGAATACAATAAATAAAACTTTAGATTTAAATGCTGATGGCAATTTAGACACCAAATATCCGAGTTCAAAAGCAGTAAAAACATATGTAGATGCCTCCATTGCTAATTTAGGAGTTTTAAATGTTAGTAATGCGTCAATTGTAGATGCCGACGCAAATACTAAAGGAAAAATTAAGCTTGCTGGAGATTTAACAGGCACAGCAGATTTACCCATTATCAACAATAACACTATCTCCACAACAAAGTTAATTGATGGCGCAGTGACCAATTCAAAAATTGCCAATGGAATAAGTCCAAGTAAGGTTGGTCTAGGAAATGTAGATAACACTGCTGACATAAATAAACCATTAAGCACAGCAAGTCAAAATGCGTTATCACTAAAATTAAACAATAGTGATACCAGCTTAATGCTTGCCAGTTATTTAAGTAGTATACAAGGACTTCAAACAAGTAAACTAAATATTAGTGATACAAGTACAATGTTGTCGAGCTATTTGAATAAAATACAAAATTTACAAAATAATAAATTAAATAGAGTCGACACAAGTTTCTTATTACAAAAAAATGATACACTTTACTTATCAAATCGAATTGACGAAAAAGAAAGCGCGACAAATAAATCTTTAGACATTAATGCTGACGGAAATTCAAATATAAAATTTCCGTCAGCGTATGCGGTGAAACGATACGTTGATAGCGTCGGGGCTGTTGTTAGCTCAGGAGGAGGCGGCGGTGGATCTGCAACTGTGGTTGATGCAGATGGTTCAACAAAAGGTATCATTCAATTGGCAGGCGACTTGTCTGGTATTGCATCAGCACCTATTATAGCAAATAATGCCATTACCAATACAAAAATTGCCAATGGAGCCATTACAGATGCTAAAATTTCATCAGGCATAAGTGCAAGTAAAGTGGGATTAGGTAGCGTTGATAATACCAGCGATGCAGACAAGCCAATTAGCACAGCTACACAAGCAGCTTTAGATTTAAAATACAATGCAAGTAGTGCATCAATTTTATCGAACACAATTAATTCAAAATTAAGTATCGCGGATACTGCTGCTATGTTAAGTGCCAGGATGAATAGAGATACAACTTGGCTATCCAATAGAATCAACTTAAAAGTGAATTTAAATGATAGTAATTCAATTTATACTACACCAAGTTTTTTGAACTCGAAGTTAATTGACACTTCAAATTTAAGCAACAGAATTGATCTTAAATACAATGCAATTGATGGAATTGCAAATGCTAATTTGATTAACAATAAATTAAATAAATCAGATACAATCTATTTAGACAATAGGATTAATTCAAAAATAAATATTGCTGATAGCATATTTAGTTATGTTACTCCAACTAAATTAAACTCAATAATAACAGACACCACTAACCTATCTGCAAGAATTAATACAAAGTTGAATTTCACAGATACTGCGTATATGTTAAGAAACTATGCCATTAGCGCTAATTTAAGCCCCATTGCTAGTACTGGCAATTATAATGATTTAATTAACAAACCCGTTCTTTTAACAAGCCCTGTTAATTCTGTCAATGGACTAACCGGTTCGGTTGTCATTGACAAATCATCATTAAACCTAGCCAATGTTGATAATACTTCTGATATCAATAAACCTATCTCATTTTTAACGGCAACATCTCTAAATAATAAAGTTGACAAAAGTTCTATCAATGTTCCAAATGGAATTCCAGGATTAGATGGAAATTCAAAAATTCCTAGTTTCTTACTCCCTGCATTTTCGTTCACCTCTGTATCTATTGCAAATAATGCAACTGAAATGTTAAATATAGGCGCAACCTCTTTAAAAGGAACTGTTGCTGTGAGAACTGATTTAAGTAAAACATATATTCTAGGAACCGACTATTCAAGCTCTATTTCAGATTGGGTAGAGATGTTAACACCAGGATCCCCTGTGCAAAGTGTAAATAGCAAGTTAGGTGTTGTAAATTTAACAACCAGCGATATATCGGAAGGAACCAATCAATACTTTACCAATGCAAGAGCAAAATCCATATTTAGTGGAAATGCACCAATTAATTATAGTGCTAGTACTGGTGTAATTAGCGCAGATACAAGTACAAGTAGTTACAGTCTGGTAACCAGATACGCCTTTCAACAGCAAAACAATAATAATACTTCCTCATTCAACGCCAAAGTAAACATTAGTGATACATCAAACATGTTGTATCCTTATGCGAAAACTATAAGCCTTACAAATTCTTTATTGAACAAATTAAATGTTATAGACACGGCTTCTATGTTAAATAACCGTTTGGGAAGAGATACTATATCATTATCAAATAGAATAAATCAAAAGATAAATATTTCAGATACCTCATTCATGCTGAACACAAGATTTGCACGAGATACAGTATTACTTTCCAATAGAATTAGCACAAAATTGAATTTTGCAGATACCAGTTCAATGCTAAGCAATCGTTTTGCTAGAGACACATTTGCATTATCAAATAGAATTAATACAAAATTAAATATTGCGGATACATCTACTATGATGAGTAGAAGAATTGGGAAAGACACCCTAGCTTTATCTTCAAGAATTAATCTGAAATTAAATAGCTCCGATACAAGTGCAATGTTATCTAACTATTTGAATGCAATCAATTTAAGGGAATTATTGTCCAACAAATCAAACGATACAACCTTAGGTGGTGGTAGCCCTAGTAGCAATTTATTCCCCACTCAGTTTGCAGTCCAAAAATATGTATACAATAATGCAGGATCGGGGGTGGGATCAGGCACATTGTCTGGTACAATTGTGGATGCTACAACTAGCGTTAAAGGTAAAATTCAATTAGCTGGAGACCTTGGAGGTACCGCAGGCTATCCTTTAGTCATGTCTATAGGAGGTGTTACCAAAGACTCCCTCGCTGTTGCACTCACAAGTATAAATGCTGCTACTCCTAATAATATTGTTAACTACTTAGTTAGGAGAAGTGCAATTGGAGATTTTTCAGGAAGTACCATTACAGCTACAACAAAATTCATGGGCAATCTTACTGGCAACGTAACAGGCAATTTAACTGGTGTAGTCACAGGAAGTTTAATTGGTAATGTTACTGGAAATGCAACCAATGTTTCGGGTGTCGTGGCCATTGCAAATGGAGGAACGGGTGCAAACACTGCAACGTCTGCAGTATCAAATTTAGGTTTAGGGAATGTAAATAATACTTCTGATTTAAATAAACCAGTTAGTACTTTACAACAAGCGGCATTAGATTTAAAAGCAAATTTAAATTCGCCAACATTTACAGGAATTCCTGTATTGCCTACTGGAACAACTGGGGTTACTCAGGCATTAAATGACAACTCTGTGAAAATTGCAACAACAGCATATGTTGCAAATGCCTTAGCTGATGCTTCAGGTAGTATAACCAATTCTGTACAAGATGCAACTACAACATCAAAAGGAAAAATATTGTTATCTGGAGATTTAGGTGGCTCTGCAACAACCCCTCTTGTATTAATGGTAGGAGGAAAAACAAAAGACAGTGTTGCATTTGCAGTTAACGCATTTGGAACTTCCACTAATTCAAACTTAGCAAGTACAATTGTGAAACGTGATGCTAGTGGTAATTTCTCTGCAGGAAATATTAATGCTAATACAATAGGAACACATACTGGAGATGTAATCGGAAATGTAACGGGTAATTTAACGGGCACTGTTACGGGTAATGCAACAAATGTTTCTGGTATTGTTGCTGTTGTTAATGGTGGAACGGGTGCTTCAAACAATACAAATGCAAGAACTAATTTAGGATTAGGAAATATTGATAATACAAGCGATGCAAATAAACCAGTAAGTAGTCCTCAACAAGCTGCTTTAGATTTAAAAGCTAACCTTGCCTCTCCTACTTTCACAGGGCTTCCTGTATTGCCAACTGGAACGACAGGTGTTACACAATCATTAAATGACAATAGTACAAAATTAGCTACTACAGCCTATGTTGCCAATGCACTAGCTGATGCTTCAGGTTCAATTACAAATTCAGTTGCTGATGCTACTACTACCTCAAAAGGAAAAATATTATTAGCCGGGGACTTGGGCGGCACAGCCACTGCACCTTTAGTTATGCTTGTTGGAGGGAAAACTAAAGATAGTATTGCAGCAACGGTTAATGCTTTTGGTACTGCAACCAATGTAAACATGGCAAATACTGTTGTGAAAAGAGATGGAAGTGGAAATTTTTCTGCAACAACCATTAGTGCAAATACAGTTGGTACGCATACAGGAAATGTAGTGGGAAATATTACAGGAAATTTAACTGGTACGGTTATAGGCAATGCAACAAATGTAACTGGCGTAGTTGCAGTTGCGAATGGAGGTACCGGAGGAACCACCTCTATTGATGCAAGAATGAATTTAGGCATTGGCAATATTGATAATACCAGTGATGCGAATAAACCAGTAAGCACTGCTCAACAAACAGCACTTGATTTAAAAGCCAATTTAGCTTCGCCTACATTTACTGGATTACCAGTTTTACCAACAGGAACAACTGGTGTAACGCAGTCATTAAATGACAATAGCACAAAATTAGCAACAACTGCTTATGTTGCAAATGCATTAGCCGATGCATCTGGCTCTATTACAAATTCAGTTGCAGATGCCACAACCACATCCAAAGGAAAGATTTTATTAGCTGGAGATTTAGGCGGTAATGCATCTTCCCCAATCGTATTAAGCATTGGTGGTAAAACAAAAGATAGTGTTGCTGCTGCAGTAAATGCTTTTGCTACTGCAACCAATTCAAACCTAGCAAATACAGTTGTGAAAAGAGATGCAAATGGTGTATTTGCTGGAACATTAACAGGCAATGCAACAAATGTTACAGGGATTATTGCAATTGCTAATGGAGGCACAGGCAGTTCCACAGTTGCAGGCTTTAAAACCAATTTTGGATTAGACAATGTTGATAATACTTCCGATATAAATAAGCCCATAAGTACACTGACACAAAATGCATTAAATGCAAAAGTAAATAACAGCGCAATTGCTGTTGCTAATGGTGTAGCATCCCTAGGTGCAGATGGGAAGGTGCCTACAACCCAACTGCCAGCATTCTCAATAACTACAGTTAATGTAGTAAATAGCCAAGCAAACATGCTCGCTCTTAGTGGTCTTTCTGTTGGTGCAGTTGCAATAAGAACAGACAATGCTACAAATTATTTATTAACCGCTTTACCTGCCACAACACTAGCTAACTGGCAAGTATTTTATCCTGCATCTACTAATGTTCAATCTGTAAATGGATTAACTGGGGCAGTAGCATTAACAGGAACTACTAATCGTTTAACTATTAGTGGAACAAATGTATTTGATATTTCATCTTCATATGTTGGACAAGCATCTATAAATACCTTAGGAACAATTACAACTGGTGTTTGGAATGGCACTGCAATTCCAATTGCATATGGTGGTACTGGGCAAACCACTGCAACGAATGCATTCAATGCTTTAGCACCATCACAATCTGGGAATAGTGGTAAATTTTTAACCACCAATGGAACAAATGCAAGTTGGTCAAGTATTGGAGCAGCAGGTGGTTGGAGTACAACAGGTAATAGTGGAACCGCAGATGGTACTAACTTTATAGGTACCACAGACGCTCAACCACTCAACTTCCAAGTAGGTGGTATCGCATCAGGACGTCTCGACGTTTCTTCTACCATCGGACAAGCTACACTCGGTTACGGCGCTGGCTACAACACCAT
>JALQXE010000041.1 GCA_023263235.1 Sediminibacterium sp.
TGAAGTACCATCTAATTCAATCATTACCTGATCAATCGCGGCTTGAGAAGTAATATCAAAACCTGTAATACCATTCGCAATAATAGTGTTTACATTTTTCACTGCTTTCAACACACCTTTTCCTAAATATTTCTTTTTATCATTGTCTTTTAATTCAACTGCTTCATGAATACCTGTACTTGCTCCACTTGGAACAGCTGCACGGCCTAAAACACCTTCGTCTGTTAATACGTCTACTTCTACTGTAGGATTTCCACGGCTATCTAAAATCTGTCTTGCTTTTACTTCAACAATGTAACTCATAGTTTGATAATTTATTTTCTAAATAAGTGATGTCTGTTTGCGAACGCAATTTACACCCATTTTTTTTAATGGGTAAGCAATTTGAAGATTTCTTCTAAACTTGCCGACTGTGTATGTAAGGATTGGATATTTAAGCCCTTATCCAATGCAAAACTTAGAATGCTTTTCTTTACAGCTTGTTCATCATTGGATTTTATGACTAACGTATGTTTGTCTAATTGCTCATAAGAATACGTATTAAAAAATACGTCAGATAAATAGGAAGTAATTTCTTCTTCAAAAACAACACGCACCAATGGCTGGGTAGGTTTAAGCAATTGATTAATATTTGTATTCGCTACTAATTTTGACTGATGCAATACAATCACATTAGAACAAATGGCAGTGACTTCCTGTAAAATATGAGTAGAAAATAATACAATCGCATCCTTGCTTAATGATTGAATCAAAGCCCTGATTTCAATTAATTGATTGGGGTCTAAACCTGATGTGGGTTCATCTAATAATATTAAAGCCGGTTTATGTATGATGGCAGCTGCTATTCCCACTCTTTGCTTATACCCTTTTGAAAGTGCACCAATTTTTTTATGTTGCATAGGTGTTAAACCAGTTTGCAAAATAACTTCTTGAATGCGTGTTGAAGCCGCTGAAATTTTATGTATGTCTGCTAAAAAAGAAAAGTATTCTTTCACATACATTTCATCGTACAAAGGATTGGCTTCTGGTAAATAACCAATTAGTTTTTTAAAAGCAATGGGATCTTTTTGATTTGAAATTCCATTTAAACTTATTTCACCAGCATCTGGTGCTAAAAAACCTGCAATCATTTTTAAGGTAGTACTCTTGCCGGCACCATTGGGTCCTAAAAATCCTACGACCAAGCCTTTTTCAATAGTAAAAGATAAATCATCAACAGCTACCTGTTGTTCATATTTTTTAGTAAGCCCTTTTACAATTAATGCCATGCACAAAAATACTTAACTAATGTTACATATTCACTTACTAATCCTTCAATTCAACCGAAGACTCCGGCAAATGATCATATTCATTGGCAGCTGCATATTTTCCAAATATGAAAAACCCAATGCTAATAGGCATGAAAATGGTTAAAATAATTACCCATTGCAAAATGGTATTGGCCTTCTCATTGGGTTTGGCAATACCAATTTTAACATAAGCTTCATACATTAAAAAACAAATAATGGCCGGTGCCATCAACATCCAAACAAATCCTAATATTTTTTTTACTTCACGCATACATTTCAGTTTTAATAAATTAATCCATAACGTTTTTATCCATCTTATTGGTTAAATAAATAGCCCCAATAATTAAACACACTGTTGCCACTCCAATGGGATACCATAATCCTGCCAATACATCACCTGCAGGATTCGAATTTGTTTTGGTAAACTCTACAATTAAAGTGCCTAAAAATGGAACCAACCCTCCAAAAACACCATTGCCAATATGATAAGGAAGTGACATGGAAGTATACCTAATTTTTGTGGGGAACATTTCAACAAGGAATGCAGCAATTGGACCATATACCATGGTAACATATACAATTTGTATAAAAATTAGCCATATCAAATCCCATGTTGCCGATTTGCCCATTGTTTTTTCAATCACAACATTAGGTTTAGGTGATTTATATTTTATTAGTGTTGGATTCAATAAATTAATGGGTCTAGCTACCCCTAATTCATTGTAGCCAATTAGTGTGTCAGTAATGGTATATTTAAAATGGGAACCATCTAAATAAGCCGTATCAATTACTTGTCGGATGTACATTTTATGCTTGTCCTTTGCATCTACCAAAGGCATTAAAGGTCCCAATTTGGTAACTCTGTAATCAACAATTTGAGTTCTATTACTAGCCGAAGTAATGTCAATAAACTCTTTATAAATGGGACGGTATGTAAGTATTGCCAATAGCATTCCTAATAACATAATCCACTTGCGTCCTACCTTATCACTTAGCCATCCAAAGAATACAAAACAAGGTGTTGCCATCAAAATCGCAACCAACATAATATTTCTAGATTGTACAAAGTCTATCTTACAAACAGTCTCTATAAAACTTTGCGCATAAAATTGTCCGGTATACCAAACCACACCCTGTCCCATTACTGCACCAAAAAGTGCTAATAAAACCATTTTGAAATTGGCCTTATTCCCAAAACTTTCTTTTAATGGATTTGCCGAAGTCTTACCCTCAGATTTTAATTTCGAAAACATAGGAGATTCACTCATGCGCATTCTTATTAAAACAGAAACACCCACTAATAAAATTGAAATCCAGAATGGATATCTCCAACCACCCCACTCAGCGCTAAATTTATCTACTCCTTGATTAGAACGAATTAAAATTATTACTCCCAAAGCCAAAAACAATCCAAGCGTTGCTGTGGTTTGAATCCAGGAAGTCCAAAAACCACGTTGCCCCGCCGGTGCATGTTCTGCCACATATGTTGCTGCGCCTCCATATTCTCCTCCTAATGCCAAACCTTGTAGTAATCTTAATACAAGTACAATGATAGGTGCCGCCCATCCAATGGAATTATAACTTGGTACCAACCCTATGGCAAATGTTGAACCTCCCATTATGACCAAAGTCAGTAAAAAAGTATGTTTACGTCCAATTAAATCTCCTAAACGTCCAAAAACCAGTGCCCCAAATGGCCTCACAATAAAACCTGCGGCAAAAATGGCTAGAGTACTTAAAAGTGCTGCTGTGCCTGCCTCTGCAGGGAAAAATTGTTTGGATAAAATGGTAGCAAGCATTCCAAATATGTAAAAATCGTACCATTCAATAAGGGTACCAACGGAAGACGCTCCTATCACAAAAGCAATACTGCTTTGTTTTTTTTCTGCACTCATAATTTTGTTTTTAAGCAATCAATCTTCAAGTTAAATATTTAAAGCGAAAAACGTAAATTTGGTTCAACAATTTACAAACATTGCTATGACCTATCCGTATCAAATAAAAAGCTTAGAAGCATATCACGAGGCCTATAAAAAAAGTATTCATGAACCCGCTGCTTTTTGGAATGAAATTGCAGCAACTTTTACTTGGCAACAAAAATGGGACAACACATTAGAGTGGAATTTTAAGGATCCTAAAGTAGAATGGTTTAAAGGAGGTAAATTAAATATTACTGAGAACTGCATAGACCGACATTTAGAAAAAAATGGTGATACACCAGCAATGATTTGGGAGCCCAATGATCCGGAAGAGCATCACAGAATTATCACCTACAAGCAGCTGCATTTAAAAGTTTGTCAGTTTGCACAAGTATTACTCAACAATGGTGTGCAAAAAGGCGATCGTGTTTGTATTTATATGGGAATGATTCCCGAGTTAGCTATTGCGGTATTGGCTTGCGCAAGAATAGGTGCTATTCATAGTGTTATTTTTGGTGGATTTAGTGCACAAAGTATTGCCGATCGTTTAGAAGATGCAAAAGCAACATATATCATTACCTGCGATGGTGCATATAGAGGAGCAAAAGATATTCCTTTAAAATCAGTGATTGACGATGCATTAATTGGAAACAAAACAGTGCAGCGCGTTATTGTTTGCACTAGAACAAGAACCGCTGTTTCCATGTTAAAAGGACGTGATGTTTGGTGGGAAGATGAAATTAAAAAAGTAGAAACACAAGCGTTGCCATTGGTAGCACCTGTTGCAATGGATGCGGAAGATCCCTTATTCATATTATACACTTCGGGCTCCACAGGAAAACCAAAAGGTGTAGTGCATAGCGTTGCAGGATATATGGTTTACACCAACTATACTTTTGTGAATGTTTTCCAATATCAACCCAATGATATTTTCTTTTGTACGGCCGACATAGGTTGGATCACAGGACATAGTTATATTGTTTATGGCCCTTTAAGTGCCGGGGGCACTTCCTTAATGTTTGAAGGCATTCCTACATTCCCCGACGCTGGACGCTTTTGGGATATCGTAGATAAGTTTAAGGTAAACATTTTATACACTGCACCAACTGCGATTCGCTCTTTAATGGGATTTGGTTTAGGGCCTGTTAAAGATCACGACTTAAGTAGTTTAAAAATATTGGGTACGGTTGGGGAACCTATCAATGAAGAAGCATGGCATTGGTACGACGAGCATATTGGAAAGAAAAAATGTCCCATTGTAGATACTTGGTGGCAAACTGAAACAGGGGGTATCATGATTTCAAATATGGCAGGTATTACACCCGGCAAACCTGGTTGGGCAACTTATCCAATGCCAGGTGTGAAAGCCATTTTAGTGGATGATAAAGGAAATGAAATTATCGAAAAAGAAGAGGGTTTATATCGTGGTAATTTATGCATTACGCAACCCTGGCCTTCCATTTTAAGAACCACTTATGGTGATCATGAAAGATGTCGCACAAATTATTTTGCCACTTATGATAATTTATATTTTACGGGTGATGGTGCTTTAAGAAATGAGGAAGGACAATTTAGAATTACAGGTCGCGTAGACGATGTATTAAATGTAAGCGGCCACCGTATAGGAACAGCCGAAGTTGAGAATGCTATTAATATGCATGCAGGTGTTGTAGAAAGTGCAGTGGTTGGCTATCCGCATGATATTAAAGGGCAAGGTATTTATGCATATATCATTTATACTGGCTCACACGATCAACATACACATGGCGCTAGCGATTTAGTGCGCAAAGATATTTTGCAAACGGTCACAAGAATTATTGGACCTATTGCAAAACCCGATAAAATTCAATTTGTTTCAGGCTTGCCTAAAACAAGATCTGGAAAAATCATGCGTCGCATTTTAAGAAAAGTGGCTGAAGGAGAAACCCGTAATTTGGGAGACACTTCTACTTTATTAGATCCAGGTGTGGTGGATGAAATTGTAAAAGGGATGTTGTAGCTATTGCATAACGCTCCCTATTAGGTTTAAGATTAGCAGTAATTTTATACAATTAGCTTTCCATCAATCCTTTTAATTTCTTGGATAAGAAAAATAAAATAATAGATGCTAATCCAGCCATGAAAACAAAGAACATGAAAAATTCATGCAAGTTTGTTATTTGATACCCAACGAATGAAGTTACTTTACCATTCTCGGGATACAATGCACTAAACACGCCCGCTAATTTATTGGCAAATGCATTGGCTGTAAACCATACTGCCATTAAAAGAGAGGCAAACTTAAACGGCGCTAATTTATTAAATAAAGAAAGGCCAATAGGCGATAAACAAAGTTCGCCAAAAGTGTGCATCATATACATTCCTACTAACCAAATCATACTTACTTTAACGCCTGCTCCCACCCCATTCACACCTGTTGCAATCCATAGATAACCCAATGCTAATAACATTAATCCCATGGCCATTTTAAATGGAGAAGATGGCTCTTTATTCATTTTACCCAACTTAATCCAAATCCATGCTACCAAAGGCGCGAGTGTTACCACAAAAATGGAATTTAAGGATTGAAAAAAACTAGTTGGCACAACAAAAAATCCTAAATCTCTTTGTGTGTTTTCAGAAGCAAAATAAGTTAAGGAAGCACCCGCTTGTTCAAAAGCACTCCAAAAGAAAATAACGAAGAATGAAACGGTAAATAATACTCCTACTTTTTTCTTTTCAATCAGATTTAATGTTTTGTCGGAAAAAATAATAAAAGCAATAAATAAAATACAAGCCAATAATAACCAAAATAAATAGCTCACTACTTTGATATCAATATATACTAAAGCAATTGTTACTAGTGAGATAATAAATAAAAATCCAACCATTACTGGTATTTTTTGAAAAAACTTTGGAGCATCCGCTGGGGCTTCTCCAATAGGAGCACCACCCGCATCCACTAAATATTTTTTCTGAAATGACATTTGTGTAATTACACTCAGTAACATGGCAATACCACCTGCTAAGAAAGCCCACTTAAAATCACCTTTTACACCGGTGTCTCCAAAAAATCCACATACAATTGGTCCCAATGCACCTCCTGTATTAATCCCCATATAAAAGATAGTGTAGGCTGCATCAATTTTTGAATCCCCTTTTTTATACAACTGCCCTACCATACTGGATATATTGGGTTTGAAAAATCCATTACCAGCAATCATGCACCCTAACCCAATATAAAATAAAGGGGTAGCAATATTTGCGTTTTCATAAAAATTACCACAAAAAAACAAAAAGAATTCGCCAATAGCCATCACCAATCCACCAGCAATAATGGAACGATTATTACCCCAATATCTATCGGCTATATACCCTCCCAATAAAGGCGTTAAATATACTAATCCCGTATAGCTACCATAAACCTGTGATGCAAACACTTTGTCAAAAAGCAATGCCTTGGTTAAAAACAAAACAAGGATAGCGCGCATTCCATAATAGTTAAATCGCTCCCACATTTCCGTTGCAAATAATACATAAAGCCCTTTTGGATGTTTTTCTGCTGTTGCTGACATATTCAATTGTATTTAATTGACCCAAATTAATAAAATCCCTTCAATAATTTTTACTTTCGTGTGGCAAACCTATATATATGAATATTTTACTTGTTGGTAGTGGTGGAAGAGAGCATGCGTTGGCTTGGAAAATGGCACAAAGTCATCATTGTGATAATCTCTTTATCGCACCCGGTAACCCAGGCACAGCAAGCATTGGAACAAATGTAGCGGTTCAAGTAAATGATTTCGTAGGCCTTAAAAATTGTGCGTTGGAAAATGCAATTGATTTAATTGTAGTTGGACCCGAAGATCCATTAGTGAACGGTATTTATGACTATTTTTCAAAGGATGAAGCTACTGCGCACATCAATGTGATTGGACCTTCCGCCGAAGCCGCTCAATTAGAAGGGAGCAAAGCGTTTAGTAAGCATTTTATGCAAAGACATGGAATTCCAACCGCCTCCTATGCCGAATTTACACATGCAAATTATGAGGAAGGCATTGATTATATAAAATCTCACCCCCTCCCCATTGTACTAAAAGCCGATGGGTTGGCGGCTGGAAAGGGCGTTATCATTGCATTTACTCACCAAGAAGCACTTAGCAGCTTTGAGGAAATGATTCAAAATAAACAATTTGGTGAAGCCAGTTCCAAAGTGGTGATTGAGCAATTTTTGGAGGGTATTGAGGTAAGCGTATTTGCATTAACCGACGGGTTTACCTATCAAATCATTGGACATGCCAAGGATTATAAACGTATTGGCGAGGGTGATACAGGCTTAAATACTGGCGGAATGGGCTGTGTAAGCCCAGTTCCATTTATGGATGAAAACTTTATGAATAAGGTAGAGACGCGTATTATAAAACCTACTATTGAGGGTATAAAGTCTGAAAACCTTGTATACAAAGGGTTTGTATTTTTTGGACTCATGAATTGCGGTGGTGAGCCCTATGTAATTGAATATAATTGTCGTTTAGGGGACCCCGAAACCGAGGTAATTCTACCGCGTTTACAAACCGATTTAGTAAGCTTATTAGCAGCTGCAGATAACGGTACTTTGGAAGATGTAAATATCGAATACCATGCTGCTGCTTTTGCAACAGTGATGGCTGTTAGCGGAGGGTATCCTGGCAACTACCAAAAGGACTTCCCTATTCAAGGTTTAAGTGAAAATTCTGCAACACCGGGAGTGCTTGTATTTCAAGCTGGCACAGGATTTAAGGACGATAGTATTGTTACAAAAGGGGGTCGTGTTTTAACAGTAACCGCTCAAGGTGACAGCTTAAAAGAAGCGGTTAAAACTGCTCAAAACACACTCTCCAGCATTCAGTTTGAGGGGATGTATTTTAGAAGAGACATTGGTTATGAATTTGATTCCTAGTTTCCCCAAAAAAATATTCTTACACATTTATTAAAAAGCTTTGTAGTTCAAGTATTTTAAGTGAATTTTGCTACATTCAAATTGTATATCTAAATACTGAACAATAATGGCATTATTTAACTTTTTTACGCAAGAAATTGCGATGGACTTGGGTACCGCAAATACTTTAATTATTCACAATGATGAAGTAGTTGTAAATGAACCTTCAATTATTGCATTGAACCGAAATAATATGAAGGAAGTTTTGGGTGTTGGAAAGAAGGCATTGTTGATGCACGAGAAAACACACGAAAGTATTAAAACTGTACGTCCATTAAAAGACGGAGTAATCGCTGACTTTAACGCTGCGGAATTAATGATCCGTGAGTTAATGAAAATGATTTATCCAAAGAAGCCTTTGTTTCCTCCAAGTTGGAGAATGGTAATTTGTATTCCATCCTCTATTACAGAAGTTGAAAAAAGAGCTGTGCGCGATAGTGCAGAACAAGCTGGCGCAAAAGAAGTATATATGATTCATGAACCAATGGCAGCTGCATTAGGTATTGGTATTGATGTGGAAGAGCCAGTTGGAAATATGATTATTGATATTGGTGGTGGTACAACAGGTATCACTGTAATTGCATTAGCAGGTATTGTTTGTGATCAAAGTATTCGTGTTGCTGGAGATGAATTCACTGCAGATATCATGGAAGCATTAAGACGTTACCATAGTTTATTAATTGGTGAGCGAACTGCAGAACAAATTAAAATTCATGTTGGTGCGGCATTAAAAGATTTAGACAATCCGCCAGATGACATGCCTGTAAATGGTAGAGACTTAGTAACAGGTATTCCTAAGCAAATCATGGTATCCTACCAAGAAGTAGCAGAAGCACTTGATAAAAGTATTTTCAAAATAGAAGAAGCGATCTTAAAAGCTTTAGAAACAACTCCTCCTGAGTTGGCTGCAGATATTTATCGTCGTGGTTTATACATCACAGGTGGTGGATCTTTATTGCGTGGTCTTGATAAAAGATTAAGTGCAAAAATTAAATTACCAGTGCATGTTGCCGAAGACCCATTAAAGAGTGTTGTTCGCGGAACAGGCATTGCGTTGAAAAACTATCAACGTTTCCCTTTCATCATGAGATAAAAAAAAGACATAACGCTTGAAGAATATCATTGGGTTCATAAGACATAATCTTACTTTTATTACTTTTCTGATACTTCAAATTGTGTCATTGGTCATGCTATCTTCTTACAGTAAATCGCATGAGGTATTTTTTGGCACCTGGACCAATCAGGTTGCAGGCAACGTAAATCAGTATTATAATAATTGGGCTTACTTTTTTAATTTAAAAGAAACCAATGCAAAGTTGGTTGCCGAAAATGTAAACCTAAGAAACCAACTGGCTCAAAATTTTATAACAATTGATACCAGTAAAAAGTCAGGCACTTTGGTTTTGAGAAAAGATAGCTTGGAAGTGGTTCGTAAATTTTTTTACTACCCGGCTAAAGTGGTGGGCAACACATTCACACTTCAAAAAAATTATATCTGGGTAGAAAGAGGTTCCAAACAAGGCGTTAGAAAGGATATGGCCGCCATTAGTCCCGACGGAAGTATTGTTGGCGTGGTGGTGGAAGTAAATGACAACTATAGTAAAATAATGAGCTTATTGCACCGCAACAGTAAGGTTAGTGCCATGCTCAAGCGAGATAAGATTGCAGGTAGCATAGAATGGGAAGGCGCAGACCCTTATACTTTGGTATTAAAAAATATATCAAAAAGTGCAGCACCTAAAATTGGCGATACGGTATTAACCAGCCCCTACTCAAGTAATTTTCCTCCACAGTTAATGGTGGGAAAAGTGATGAATATTGTTAAAGACCCTTCAAGCAATTTTTTGACTTTGAATGTTAAAGCAGCTACCAACTTCTTTAATCTTGAATATGTATACCTAATAGAGAATCGAAGAATGGATGAACAAAAACAATTAGAAAAACCGGAGGCAACCAATGAATAGTATTTTAAAAAATAGCATTCGTTTTGTTTTGTTCCTTTTGATACAAATTATCATACTGAACGAAATTCCTCCATTGCATCAGTATATCACACCCTACTTATACTTCACTTTTTTGCTTTGGCTACCCTTTGGTACCAGCAAATTAACCTTAACATTTCTAGGATTTGTATTAGGATTTAGTTTGGATATATTCACCAATACACCTGGTTTGCATACCGCTGCAGCAGTTTTAATTGGGTATATAAGACCTAGCATATTAAACTTATTACTAGCACAAGAAACTTCGGAAGAAATTACCAAAGAGCCTAGTGTTGGAACAATGGGATGGGGACCTTACTTTATTTATGCTATCATCATCACGTTTGTACATCATTTTTACTTAGTGCTTTTGGAATGGTTGCAATTTGGCAGCTTTACTTATTTTCTTGGAAAAGTAATTTCAACCACATTAATGAGCACCTTACTCATCTTTGTAGTTGAGCTTGTTATGAACCGTCGCAAGCTAAAAAGATAATTCATGGCACTGTATAATTCAAATAGAGGGGGTATTATTCAAATAATTATTGGTGTTGTTATTACCATAATCATCGGACAATTAGTAAGCTTACAAATATTTTCAAATAAGTATAAATTAGCTGCAGACAATAACGCTATTTTTAGAAGAATTATCTATCCCGATCGTGGTATAATTTATGATCGAAAGAAACGTGCTTTATTAGAAAATACCATTAGTTACGATTTGGTCGTGATACCCAACGAAGCAAAAGGCGTTGATACCACTGCACTTTGCGAAATATTAAAAATTGATAAAGAAGAGTACAATAAGCGAATGATAGACGTGATTGTAAAAAATACACGTGTAAAAGTGGGTGTATTTGAACCCTTCTTATCTCCCGAATTGTATGCACAGTTAACTGAAAACTTATACCGTTTTCCAGGTTTCTCTTTATCAGAAAGATCCATTAGAAACTACCCATACAATACAGCCGCTCATGTATTAGGTTATGTTGCGGAAGTAGATGTAAACTTTTTACAAAAGCATGATACAGACGGTTATGAAATGGGTGATTATGCAGGAATGACTGGTCTTGAAAAACAGTACGAAAAAGTACTTATGGGACAAAGAGGTGTAAAAAGATATTTACGTGATAATAAAGGAAAAATTCAGGGTGCATTTGAAAAAGGACAATTTGATACAGTAGCTGTTGCAGGAAAAAATTTATACACTTCCATGGATGTTGAAGTGCAACAGCTAGCAGAAAAGCTTTTACAAAATAAAATTGGAAGTGCTGTTGTAATAAACCCTAAAACAGGCGGTGTAATTGCAATGGCATCTAGTCCTGGTTATAACCCGAATTTATTAACAGGCAATCAAAGAAGAAAAACAATTGGTTCCTTATTAACTGATACGGCACGTCCTATTTATAATCGTGCAATTAAAGGACAGTACCCTCCAGGATCAACTTTTAAACCACTTGGTGCTTTGATTGCATTGGACGAAGGATTAATTACTCCGAGTTATGGTTTTAACTGTTTTGGTTCTTATAATAATTGTGGCGATCCTCGTAAATGTACACATGCTGGCGCAGGTCACGCTGCTAACTTACAAGTTGCATTGGCCAATTCATGCAACTCATACTTTTTACAAGTATTCAGGATGGCTATTGATAATCCAAAATATGGAAATGCAAAAACAGGGTATTTAAAATGGAAAGAATATATTAATAGCTTTGGATTAGGTAGGCAATTAGGCATAGATTTACCAAGTGAAAACAAAGCGAATATTCCTGATACAGCTGCTTATAATAAAGACTTTGGCAACCCTAAATATTGGAATAGTTGCTTTATGCTTACGCTAGGTATAGGTCAGGATAGAATGACAGCCACCCCTTTACAATTGGCAAACACAATGGCATTGATTGCCAATGAAGGTTACTATTACACACCTCACTTTGTAGACAGTATTGAAGAAGAAGACAATGAGGATAAATTAGCATTGGCAAAGTATAGAACCAAACAAGGCGTCACAAAAATTTCCAGTGATATTTATAAAGTAATTAAAGAAGGAATGCACGATGTTACGGTGTATGGTACAGCAGCAGGGGTTAAACTACCAGGCCATGAATATTGTGCAAAAACTGGAACTGCACAAAACCCGCATGGCGAGAACCACTCTATTTTTGTTTGCTTTGCACCAAAGGACAATCCCAAAGTAGCAGTAGCAGTTGTGGTAGAGAATGCAGGTTATGGTGCTACTTGGGCAGGCCCTATAAGTACTTTATTAATGGAGAAATATTTGAATGATACGCTTACTGCAGAAAGTTTAAAAAAATCGGAGGATTTAGCAAAAGTGGACTTAATGCCACAATCCATAAAAAACTGGTATGCTAAAAATAAAACTGTACGACTAAGCCCCATTGAAGAATACAATAATGATGAACTAAGTGATGTATGGGATATGGAAATGGTAGGTGCTGATTATAAGCCCAAACCAAAAGTCATTGACACTATCAAAAAAGTGACCGATACCGCAAACCAAAAAAATAGTCCAAAGGAACCAGCGCGTTCTACCATAAAAAAAGACAGCGCTGCACTGCTTCAAAAAAAGAAAAAAAAGATAACCCGTCCTAAAAATGGCAACCACACCTAATCAAAATAATTTTTCGAAGGGAACTGACTTGGCAGTAATCATTCTCTATTTTGCAATGATTACCATTGGAATACTTTGCATTTTTATGGTGGAGTATAATCCCAACGGAAGTTGGACCAGCTCCTTAATTGCTGGGAAAAATAGTTATAGTAAACAAATATACTTTGCCATTTTTTGTAGTTTTATTGGCATATTTATTTTACTACTAGACAGCAAGGTTTTTACGGCATTGGCGAACATATTATATGGCGTAGGTATTTTATTAATGCTTGCTACTTTTGTAATTGGTAAAAATATTAATGGCTCTAATAGCTGGATACCCATTGCTGGAGGATTTAATCTACAACCGGCCGAATTGTGTAAAATCTTTACAGCGCTTATACTTGCAAAGTTTATTTCTAAACCAGAAACAGATTTTACAAGTATTAAATCTCAATTGATTGCATTTGCTATGATTGCACTACCCGCAATCTTATCCATAATGCAACATGAAATGGGACTTGCCTTGGTATACAGCGCATTTATATTTGCCATGTACCGCGAAGGTTTGCCTCCTCTATTTTTAATTGTAGCATTCTCCTTTGCCATTTTAGTAATAGCTACTTTATTAGTGGACCCATCCATTTTGTCCATTATCATTACCGTTATAAGTGCACTTATTATATTAAGTATGATAAAACGCTTTAAACGTAATAAAACAAAAATATTTGTAATACTAGGCATATGGGGTATCTGTTTTGGATCGGTGAAATATGTGGTTCCTTATATTTTTAATAACGTTTTTGAATGTTATCAAAGTACTCGTATTTACAGTATGGTAGGAAAGGAATATGATTGTAGTCAAAACGTGAAGTCAGCTGGGACCGCTGGAAAGAAAAAAGGAAAAAAACCCGATGATTATAATGTAAAACAAAGTAAAATAGCGATTGGATCGGGTGGTTTTTGGGGAAGAGGATTTTTAAAAGGTACTCAAACAAGAGGAAAATATGTTCCTGAGCAAAATACCGATTTCATATTCACTTCGCTAGGAGAAGCATTTGGGTTTGTAGGTACATTTACTTTTTTAAGCTTGTATTTATTTTTCCTATTCCGATTGATTAGAATAGCCGAGCGTCAGCGAAGTACCTTTTCGAGAGTATATGCATACAGTGTGGTAGGTATTTTCTTTTTTCATATTGCCGTGAACATAAGTATGACCATTGGCTTGTTTCCTGTAGTGGGTATTCCATTGCCATTAATTAGTTATGGCGGGTCTTCCCTACTCACTTTTACAGTGTTGGTATTTATACTACTTAGATTAGATGCCGACCGTCAAATGGTGATCCGTTAATTTTTATTTATGCGCATTTATCCTTTATCAGAAGGTAGTTTTACCATTGACCAAACCAAAGTATTTGTTCCTTTCGATACTGCCAATGAAAACTTACAAAATCGTCCCAAGGGAAGTTTGTTGGTAGAAATTCAACCATTTGTAGTTGTTACGGAACAGGATATTATTTTATTTGATACTGGTTTAGGATATTTTAACAATGCAGGTATTCTTCAAATACATGATAACCTAATGCAAGTAGGAATTGATCCTTCGAGCGTGACAAAGGTTTTTATGAGTCATTTACATAAGGATCATGCTGGCGGAATAAGTTATTTACACCCTATTCATAATGAACGGTTCATTAGTTTTCCTTATGCTAAATATTATGTCCAAAGAAGGGAGTTTGAATTGGCAATAAGTAATTCAAGTTCATCTTATTTAGCCGAGCAGGTGCAAATTTTAGAAGACTTTAGTGGTGTTGTTTGGTTAGACAATGATGAAGGACAAATTGATAATTTGATTCATTACAAATTAACTTCGGGACATAGTTTGTATCATCAAGTTGCATGGATAAAAGAAAATGATACGGTGTTTTTCTTTGGTGGGGACGAAGCACCTCAACTCCAACAAATGAAATCTAAGTTTGTTGCTAAATATGATATGGATGGGAAAAAAGCTATGGAGTGGAGACAATTGTGGTGGGAGGAAGGTTTACAGGATAATTGGACCTATGCATTTTATCATGATATTCAGTACCCAACCTATCAACATAATGCAACAGTTTAAAACAAACATTCATTAGGAATCAATAGGGACAAGGCTTTCAAGGCATCTTCGAAATTTTTACACTACCTTTAGGGTAGCCATTATGCCAATTTCAAATAATTTATATTTAGGACAATTTAGACGCAACGTATCTGACAAATATATTATCTACAATAGTCTTTTTGCAGCACTTCCTTATTCGGGAATTGCAAATGTAGGTGCTTTATTGCCTATCATGTTACAAACCTGCGAAGAAGGATATGGAAAAGAGAAATCTCCCGTTGAAATAATTGATTACTTTTTTAAGCAACACACCGAAGTAAGTGATGAAAAAGAAAAAATGGATCACTTGTTCAAGTATGTACAATACATGGAGAGGCAGGTGGTTTTATTTGATGCGATTGAGGACGCCGCTTTTACATCCGTAAATGATATGGAAGGTGCAGGTAGTATTAAAGCATTAATTAGAGAAGCCACTTTTGCAGGGAAAATGCAGGCACTAAGAAATAAGTTAAAAGACTTTAAAGTTAGAATTGTACTTACTGCTCATCCTACTCAATTTTATCCATCCAGTGTATTAGGAATTATTCATGATATGGGAGATGCGATTGCAAAAAATGACTACAATACCATTAATCACTATATACAACAACTAGGATTAACCCCGTTCTTTAATAAAAAACAACCCACCCCTACAGATGAAGCATTAAACCTGATGTGGTATTTAGAAAACATATTTTATCATTCCATAGGCAATATCTACAATGGTATCGTAAGCGATATATTTAATAATGATTTTGAATCGTCAAACCCATTTATTGAGTTAGGTTTTTGGCCTGGCGGAGACAGAGACGGAAATCCATATGTTAATGCAGCAACCACCCTTAAAGTAGCACAAGCACTAAGAAGTAGCATCATTGTTTGCTATTACAGAGATGTTAGAAAGCTAAAACGTAAACTCACTTTTGCTGGTGTAGATAATTTACTGGCTTCTTTGGAAGCACATTTATATGAAAATGTATTTAGACCAGATTTAAGTAAACCCATTACCGAGGCAGAAATAGTTGATTGTTTAACCACGATACGAAAAAAAATAATTGACGAAAATCATTCTTTATATTTATCAAGACTTGACAGCTTATTAAATAAGGTAAAAATATTTGGCACCCACTTTGCTTCATTAGATATTAGACAAGATAGCCGTATTCACAGAAAAGTATTAATGGATATTAATGAGATTGCAAAATCACAAAAAGGAAAAGGATTCCTTCCAGATAATTATATCCATCTAAGCAAAGAGGAGCAGATTGTAAGTTTAGCGTCATTAAAAGATAATTTAGATCCTTCTATTTATACAGAAACCATAACTAAAGACACTATTGAAAGTATCTACGCCATAGCAGAAGTGCAAGCAATGAATGGCATTAAAGGTTGTCACCGTTATGTAATAAGCAACTGTCAGTCCGAAGTAGATATCATGGAATTATATGCGTTATTCCAACTTTGTGGTTGGGATGAAAATCTTTCAAATGTAGACATTGTCCCATTATTTGAAACCATTGACGATTTAGAAGCCTCTGAAGCCATTATGAATTGTTTATATAACAATACATTATTTGCTACACATTTAGTGGCAAGAAAAAAACAGCAGCCCATTATGCTTGGCTTTAGTGATGGCACCAAAGATGGTGGGTATTTACAAGCCAATTGGAGCATTTATAAAGCAAAAGAGACACTCACTAAAATTTCAAGAAAAAATAATATCGTCATTAAATTTTTTGATGGTCGAGGGGGTCCTCCTTCCAGAGGAGGTGGCAAAACGCATCAGTTTTATGCATCTATGGGCAATCAGATTGAAAATGAAGAAATCCAAATTACAATTCAAGGACAAACCATTACTTCAAATTTTGGAACCATTAATTCTTCTAAATATAATTTAGAACAACTATTGAGTGCAGGTATAAGTCATGAATTATTTGCTGATACAAAATTGCAACTATCAGGTCAGGACCGATTAATTTTAGAAGCTTTAGGAAATATAAGTTACCAAACTTACCAGCAACTCAAAGAAAATCCTTTGTTCTTACCTTACCTGCAAAAGTTTAGTCCTTTAAATTATTACAGTAAAAGTAATATCGCGAGTAGACCAGCTAAAAGAGGCGCTGGAGACAGTCTGAAGTTTGAAGATTTAAGAGCTATTCCATTTGTTGGAAGCTGGAGTCAGTTAAAACAAAACGTTCCCGGTTTTTACGGTGTGGGGACAGCCTTACAAGTTTTAAAAGAAAAAGGACAATGGAAAGAAGTACAGTCTTTATTCAACAACATAGGTTTTTTTAAAACCCTAATTGACAATAGCATGATGAGCATGGTAAAATCAAGCTTTACCATTACCAAGTATATTGATAGGGATCCAGCATTTAGTGAAATTTGGAACAATATAAGGGAGGAGTTTAAACTTACTACACAACTATATTTAGAATTAAGCAATACCAAAAGCTTAATGGAAAACGATACGGTGGGTAAACACTCTATATTATTAAGAGATAGAATTGTATTGCCTTTACTTACTATTCAACAATATGCACTTTGCAGAGTACAGGATCCCAATATAAACAGCACATTAAAAGCTTCTTATGAGAAGTTATTAACAAGAACTATGTTTGGTGTCATTAATGCGGCTAGAAATTCAGTTTAAGTATATTATCTGAAATATTTTACAAAGGTGCTTTAGTATCCTTCCATTTCCACAAATGCAAACAGGCATAGGTTTTAAATGGCGTCCATTTATCTGCTTTTTTTAGCATTTTCTGATGCAACTCTTTTTTGGTTTCATATTTAATATGATACAACTTAATCATCGCCTGTTGAATACCCAAATCATCCACGGCAAAAACATTTTCATGCCCTAAACTAAACATCAATAACATTTCAACCGTCCATCTCCCTACTCCTTTAATTTGAGTAAGCAATTCAATCACAGCTTCGGGTTCCATCTTGTATAATTGCTTGTCCGTTATTGCATGGTCTAAAAAAAACTGAGCCACATTTTGCACATAAGCTACTTTAGAATTACTTAAGCCAATACTTCTTAAAACAGCGGGATCGGTTGCCAACACCTGCTCACAGCTTGGCTCCTTACCACTGTATAAATTCAAAAACCGATCAAAGATTATCTTAGCCACTTTAGTACTTAATTGTTGACTTATAATACTGGCGATTAAACGAATTGGAGTATTCTTACGTCTATGTAAGACATGTGTATCTTCCTTTAAAAGAGCAGCTAATTTTAGATCCTTTTTTAAATGTATTTTATAACTCATGCCACAAATTAGGGAGATTTATTTATTTATCTTAACTTTTGATTCAAATCAAAATCATATGAAAAAAATTATTCCATTCATAGGCATTTTAATTGCACAAACCTTAAGTGCGCAAAACATTGATACTACCCAACATGGTCCTATTGAGTGTTTTGTTATTGTATCTGATGAACAAGATAATGTGAAAGCCATACAAACATTATTAAGCAATCAAACTGCCGCTTGGAACAGAGGCGACCTTGAAGCATTTATGGTGGGTTATTTAGAAAGTGATAGCCTTGTGTTTATTGGCAAACTGGGGCCCACGTATGGATATAAAAATACTTTAGCCAATTATAAAAAAGGTTACCCAGACACAAGTCATATGGGTAAATTAAAGTTTGATATTATAAGTATCAAGTCCTTAAATGCAAATCATTATTTTGTAATTGGTAAATGGCATTTAAAAAGAACTGTAGGTGATATAAATGGTGTGTTCAGTTTAATATTTAAAAAAACAAAGGATGGCTGGAAAATTATAGCCGACCATAGTAGTTAATTAAACGTATTTAAAATTTACTAGTCTAAGCTTTGCTTATTGTTAGCTGCCGCTTTTAAAATACGATCAAACTGTTCTGGCGTTAAGTCGTTGTAAAAATAATAAATAGGGTCTACCTTAGTCCCTTTTTTCCATACTTCATAATGACAATGAGGCCCTGTACTTTTTCCTGTACTACCAACATATCCAATTACCTGTCCCCTTGTAACATTTTGTCCGGGTTGTGTGTTTACCTTAATCATGTGGCCATACAAAGTTTGGTAGCCAAATCCATGATTAATAACCACCTTATTCCCATACCCATCTGTATTAAAGCCAGCTACCTCAACTACACCATCGGCGGTCGCATAAATTGGTGTACCTGATGGTGCTGTGAAATCAATGCCTTGGTGCATTCTAATATTTTTATAAATTGGATCAATTCTGCTTCCAAAACTACTTCCAATTCTATTTAAATCTTTATTGCTCACAGGTTGAATGGCAGGGATGGCTCTTAATAATTTTTCTTTGTTTTTCACCATATTGTTAATCTCCAAGTACGAGCCCTCTTGAAAAGCAACCCTTAAACTAAGCCGATTCAATTGTGCAGCCATATTATTGGTTAATTCTGTACTGGATAAATTTTGGATGCTAAGTATTTCTTTTTTAGCCTCCATTTGCTTTAACCTTGCACTGTCTGGAATAGGATCTGCTTCAAAAATAGAACGATACACGTCATTGTCTCTATTTTCCAATGCTGCCATTTGTAATTCTAACTGCTTAACGCGGTCCTGCAATACGCTGTAATTGGCCTTGTAAGCTTCATTTTGCTGACGTAATAATTTTTCTTTTGGCGAATCTACATATTGGAATATAAGCAATACAATGATAATGGCTGTAATGAAGGATGCGAGTATAAATCCAAAGGTTTGTAATAGGCGCACTCGCAATGGAACCTCCACTTTTTCGAAACGGAGGGTATGAGTATTAAAGAAATATTTAATTTTCTTCATTTTGCGTACCTGATTATTGGATCTAAATCATTAAAAAAGAGCCTATTTCCTTACCTTTGAGGCTCCTTAAAAAACTACACAAATATAGCTTTTTAGGGTAGAAATAGCTTAAAATTCCGTTCCATGATGACCAGTTCTGAAATTAGACAACAGTTTTTAGATTTTTTTGCATCCAAAGGACATACTATTGTCCCATCTGCACCTATTGTAATAAAAAATGATCCTACTTTGCTTTTTACCAATGCAGGAATGAATCAGTTTAAAGATTTTTTCTTAGGCAATCAGGTGCCAACTCATTCGAGAATTGCAGACACTCAAAAATGTTTACGCGTAAGTGGTAAGCACAACGATTTAGAAGAGGTAGGTGTTGATACTTATCATCATACTATGTTTGAAATGTTAGGCAACTGGAGTTTTGGAAATTATTTTAAAGCAGAAGCCATTGAATGGAGTTGGGAATTATTAACCAAGGTATATAAATTAGATCCTGCTCGTTTATACGTTTCCGTTTTTGAAGGAGATCCTGCCGAAAATTTACCTGCATCAAGTGTCGCTTTAGAAGAATGGAGAAAATGGGTGCCTGAAGAAAAAATTATATACGGGAACAAAAAAGATAATTTTTGGGAAATGGGTGATACGGGACCTTGTGGACCATGTAGTGAAATACATGTGGACATGAGATCGGAAGAAGAAATTGCAAAAATCCCCGGAAGAGATTTAGTAAACAAAGACCATCCTCAAGTAATTGAAATTTGGAATAATGTATTTATTCAATACAACCGTAAAAAAGACGGAAGCCTAGAACCCTTGCCTGCAAAGCATGTTGATACTGGAATGGGTTTTGAAAGATTGGTGCGTGTAATTCAAGGAAAGAAAAGTAATTACGACTCTGATGTATTTACAGGTACCATTCAAGTGGTTGCTAATATTACTGGAAAAACTTACGACTTTAGTGATACAAAAGAAGCTGTAGCATTTAGAGTCATTGCCGATCATATTCGCGCCATTGCATTCACCATTGCCGATGGGCAATTACCATCTAATACGGGTGCTGGTTATGTAATTAGAAGAATTTTAAGAAGAGCAGTTAGATATTACTACTCCTATTTAGATTACAAACATCCACTATTGCATCAATTAATGCCTACCCTAGCAAAACAATTTGAGCATGTATTCCCAGAATTAAATGCACAATTAGAATTTGTAAGCAAAGTGGTAAAGGAAGAAGAAGAAGGATTCTTAAGAACCTTGGAGAAAGGATTAAAGAGAATGGATGATATTATAAGCACCCATCAAAAAGGTGCAAGTATCGAGGGAAAATTAGTATTTGAGTTGTTTGATACCTATGGTTTTCCGGTAGATTTAACACGTTTGATAGCAAGCGAAAATGAATTAACTGTTGATGAAGCTGGATTTGAAAACGAAATGCAACAACAAAAAGACCGCAGTAGAGCAGCAACTGCTGTAGATACTGGGGACTGGGTAATGGTGGGTGAAGAAGAACCTACTGAGTTTATTGGCTATACCCAAACACAATCGGATACCCAAGTGATTAAATATAGAAATGTAAAAGCAAAAGGAAAAGAAGGATATCAATGGATTTTGGCGAGTACTCCTTTTTATGCTGAAAGTGGCGGACAAGTTGGAGATAAAGGAACCTTAACTTTTGAAGATGGTTCGGTAATCACCGTTACGGATACTAAAAAAGAGAATAATTTATTCATTCACTTTACAGACAGTTTGCCAAAAACAATTGGCACAAAAGTAAAGGCTACGGTGGATACAAAATTAAGATCCAATACAACTAAACATCACTCTGCCACACACTTATTACATGCCGCATTAAGAAGTGTATTAGGCCATCATGTAGCTCAAAAAGGTAGTTTAGTAAACGCGGAGCAATTACGTTTTGACTTTTCACATTTTGCAAAAATGACAGATGCAGAAATTGCAGCTGTTCAAAAAATTGTGAATGATAAAATAAATGAAAACGTTCCAGTAGTCATCAATGAAATGAGTAAGGACGAGGCCATCGCATTAGGCGCTATGGCATTATTTGGAGAGAAGTATGGAAACAAAGTACGTGTTGTTATTATGGATCCAGCATATTCCATTGAGCTTTGCGGAGGAACCCATGTGGGATATACCGGTGAGATCGGAAACTTCATCTTAAAAGCTGAATCCTCTGTTGCCGCAGGTGTTAGGAGGGTTGAAGCTGTAGTTGGCGATGCTGCATCTTTATACTTAACACAAGTAAATGAAAAACTACACAAGCAAATTATACAATTAACAGAAGCATGTGCGGGTGTTGCTATAAAAATAAATGTTCAATTTTCAGCTCCTGAATGGAATGAAAACTCTAGTGTAGATGTATTGAATGATACCATTGCATCGCTTCAGGCAAGTCAAAAAGAATTGACTAAAAAATTAGAAAGCCAAGAGGCAATTATACTAAATGAGTTATTTGAAACACATCAACATTCATTTACTGAAATGAATGGAATTCATTTTGTGGGTGTTCAACTAAAATTAAATAATGCTGAAAATTTAAAAAAATTAGCACATCAACTAAGCGCTTTACGTAGCCCCTCGGTAGTTATCTTAACAGCAGAAGCGAGTGGTAAGGCCAATATTGCATTGGCCATTAGTGAGGATTTAGTGAATTCCAATAATTGGCAAGCACCAGTTATCATTAAGGAACAGATTGCTCCATTAATTAAAGGTGGTGGAGGTGGACAAAAAACCTTAGCCACAGCAGGCGGACAGGATGCAACAAAATTGGATCAAGTAATTACACTTATTAAAAATATGATCTCTTAACATTTAAAAATATTGATAATCAAGGTCTTATAAATCTAAAAGCTATTTATAAGACCTTTTTTTTGCATCGTTTTTTATAAAAAATTAACATTTGCGAATAAATTCGTAGTTAAAAAAATTTCATACATTTGTCCTACAAATTAATTCGTATAAAATTATATCTATGAAAAAAATAGTATTTGGATTGAGCATGCTAGCATTATTTCAGTACAACACAAATGCTCAAGAAGTTGTGATTATTAAAAAAGACAGCAAAGACACTACTAAACCAATGGTGATTATTGATGGATTGGTTACGGATCAATCAAAAATGAATGAAATGTCCCCTAATGATATTCAATCAATAAATGTATTGAAAGGTGCCAATGCAAAAGATAAATATGGTGCTAAAGCTGAACATGGAGTTATTGAAATCACTTCTAAGAAAAAAGCAAAAGCTGGTAAAATTGATAGTGCCGAAAATATGACTATTGTAATTAATGGTGATCAAGTAACTATTAATGGAGTACCTGCCGATAAAAATGATCCAAGAATTATTAGAAGAGGAAAAGTAACAGTTATAGGTGGTAAAAAAGGTGAAACTGTTACAGTTAAAGGGGATACCGTAATAAATGATAATATTGATATTGAAGAAATTGAAGGCGAACCGGATGATATGTTTGCACCACCGCCTCCACCTATGAATACAGCATTTTTAGGTGTAATGACCGAAGCTGCCGAAAATGCCAAAGGCGCTGCTATTAATAGTGTTTCAGAAGGTAGTCCAGCAGAAAAAGCAGGATTAAAAGAAAAAGATGTGATTACCAAATTAAACGATAAAGCAATTGATGGTCCAAAATCTTTATATGATGCAGTGGGCGAACATAAGGTTGATGATAAGGTTACGATTACTTATTTAAGAGACGGTAAAGAAAAAAAGACTACTACCGTATTGGCTAAAAATAAAGCTGTTGCCAATGAAAATACAATAATTTTAAGCTCACCTAATGGTAATCGTAATATTTTACGTAGAGGATTTAGAATCACACCCGGTCAAAATTTTAATTTTGAAATGCCTGAAATCCCAGGATTGGATGGCCTAACAGGTCAATTTAATAGAAAACCAAAATTGGGTATTTCTATCGAAGATCTTGAAACTGGAGAAGGTGTAAAAGTAACAACAGTAAATGAAGCCTCTCCTGCTGAAAAAGCTGGATTTAAAGCAAACGATATTATCGTTCAGTTTGATGATAAAAAAATTAAAGATGTGAATGATCTTAAATGGGAATATATTCAAGAAGGTCAAGTATTAAAATTCACGGTACAACGAGGTAGCGAGAAAAAAACGATAGAAGTTAAAATTCCAAAGAAAATAAAGACAGCCGACTTATAATTTATTTGCACATCATAAAAATGCCCTCTAGTCTTTTTAGAGGGCATTTTTTATGCCCTTTAGATTATGGGGTAGAATGCACGTTTTTTGGTACTTTTGCCATATGTTGAATACGGGAAAATACGAGGCTGTTATTGGACTTGAAATACATGCACAATTATCTACTGAAAGCAAATTATTCTGTGGTGATGCCACCCATTTTGGTGCAGCACCCAATACGCATGTAAGTCCCATAACTTTAGGCCATCCCGGCACTTTACCTAAAACCAATACAAAGGCAGTTGAATATGCTATAAAAATGGGGTTGGCTTGCGGTTGTTCAATTGCGCAAGAAAACTATTTTGCTAGAAAAAATTATTTTTATCCGGACTTGCCTAAAGGATATCAAATCTCTCAGCATACCACGCCCATATGTGTTGGTGGCAGTATCATGATAAAAACACAGGAGGGAGAAAAAAATATTCATTTAAATAGGATTCATTTGGAAGAGGATGCAGGTAAAAGCATTCATGACTTATCTCCTACTCACACCTTCATTGATTTGAATCGTGCAGGTACCCCTTTAATTGAAATGGTTACGGAGCCTTGTATACATTCTGCCGAAGAAGCATTTTTATATGTAACCGAAGTTCGCAAACTTGTTCGTTGGCTTGGAGTTTGTGATGGTAATATGGAAGAAGGTAGCTTAAGATGCGACGCTAATATTTCGGTTCGTTTAAAGGGTGATCCAGTTTTAGGAACGCGTGTAGAAGTCAAAAATTTAAATTCAATTCGCAATATAAAAAAAGCAATTGAATATGAAATTGATAGACTTATTCAATTAAAAGAATCAGGTGAAGCCATCATTCAACAAACTAGAAGTTTTGATGCGAACAATGATACCACATTCTCCATTAGAGACAAGGAGGATGCAAACGATTATAGATATTTTCCTGACCCCGACCTTGCTCCATTCCACTTATCCGATGCTTATATTGCTGAAATTAAAGCAAGTATACCAAGCTTGCCAAAGGAATTAAAAGCAGCCTGGAAAACAACTTACGGATTATCGGAATACGATATTGAACAATTATGTGAGCATAAGGAAGAAGCGGACTTTTTCATAGCATTGGCTAAACAAACAAAACATTATAAAGCGGCTGCCAATTGGATGATTGGGCCCATTAGAGAATATTTAAACGAAAAGCAAATCAGCTACTCAGATTTAAAAAACACAATTCCTTATTTAGTTGAGCTTTTTCAAATGGTAGAAGAAGGGCAGCTGAATTTTTCAGTTGCTTCTGGCAAAGTTTTCAAAGCAATTATGGAACAACCTCAATCGCCTAGTGAATATGCAAAGGCAAACCTATTAATACAAACCCAATCGGTAGAAGCCATTGAAATCTGGATAGATGAAGTATTAAGTGAACATCCTGAAAAAGTTGTTGAGTACAAAAAAGGGAAAAAAGGACTTATAGGATTATTTATGGGAGAAGTAAAAAAGAAAAGTAAGGGTACCGCCGATCCTAAAAAAACAACTCAATTATTAGAACAAAAATTATTAAACTAAATTTCAATTATGAAATCTAAAAATATTATACTTCTTATTGCAATATGCATACTTGGCTTTATAGGTTGTTCGGAGAAAAATACCGAAGCACGTTATGCAATAACTGGTTCTATCCAAAATGCCGGAAATCAAAAATTAATTTTACAAGAACTTAAATTTGATGGCGGTGCAAGTGTAACACTAGACACCATTACTTTAAAAGATGATGGAAAATTTAGCTTTAGTTTTTTAGCAAAACAAGAAGGCTTGTATCGTTTAGCTATTGAAAATGAATACGAAAATGGTTTTGAGGTATTGGTAATTAATGATGAAAAAAATATTCAAGTAAATGCCGATCCAAACAATTTTGAGTCTTATGTTATTAAGGGATCTAAAGCAAGTGAAACATTAAACCAATTTTTGAAAACATATCGAACTAAAGACGAATTATTTTTCGCTACTGTTGACAAATTACAACAACTTCAAAAAACCAATGGTGATGCAGCCACTATTGACCAACTTCAAAAAGAACAACTCGCAAAAATAAATGACATTAACAAATATGTGCAAAAAGCATTAACAGAAAACGAAAATCCAATTGTATTGCAATATATATTAGGTGTTAGTCTTAGATCCATGGAAACAACCGAGGTTTTAGCATATGCGAAGGCAGCAGCTGAAAAAACCAAGTCCGAACTACTCTTTAAATTTGTAACTACTTTAACCAATCAAATTCAAGCCAATACAAAATCAACACCTATTTCAATTGGACAAGCTGCACCTGAAATTGCGATGGCAGATCCCAATGGAAAAATAACTACTTTAAGTAGTTTAAAAGGAAAATATGTATTAGTAGACTTTTGGGCCAGCTGGTGTGGCCCATGCAGGAATGAAAACCCAAATGTGGTAATTGCATTTGAAAAATATAAGAATAAAAAGTTTACTATTCTAGGTGTTTCATTAGATGACGACAAAGCAGCTTGGCAGGAAGCCATTCGCGCCGATAAATTAAATTGGCAGCATATAAGTGATTTGAAAAAATGGGAAAGTACCGTAGTGAGTACTTATCAATTTCAAGGCATTCCTTTCAACGTACTGCTTGACACCAATGGTATTATCATTGCAAAGGATTTAAGAGGGCAAGCTTTACAGGATACCCTGGCTAGCATTCTTAAATAACTAAACTTATTTGCCCTGCTTAATAAATGTTTTTATTAAAGCAGGTAATAAGATAAGATTTGTAAAAGTACTCACTACTAGCGTTAAAGAAGTTAACCAACCCAACGCCTTAGTGCCACCAAAATCACTAAAACAAAATATTACAAAACCCGCAACCAAAACTAATGAGGTATAAATGATACTTATACCTGTATGCTTTATGGTTTGCACCAGCGTAATATTCACTTGATTGTTTAAATGTGGTAATTCCTGCTTGTAGTTTACAAGAAATCGTATTGTCACATCAATGGCAATACCCAATGCAACGCTAAATACCAATACAGTAGATGGTTTTAAAGCAATGCCTAACCAACCCATAACACCCGCAGTCATCAATAAAGGTACCAGGTTAGGAATAAGCGAACACATTAATATTGGGAAGGAGCGGAACAAGAAAATCATACAGAGCGCGATAAGTAAAAATGCCCAAAAAATAGATTCACTTAAACCTTTAATAATAAAGTTACTGCCTTCTAAAAAAGTAACACTGCTTCCCGTAATTACAATATTGTATTTTGCAGTATCAAATATTGCTTTAGTGGCGCTGTCCACTTTTTTCAAAAATCCAGGCAAGGCGGCACTTCCTATATCCTTCATGTTTACACTTACCCTAGTAGATTGTTTATCCTTATCTAAAAACTTATTTAATAACTGAGTAGGGTTATTTTTAGCAAGAGAATCCTGCCCGTTTGATTTTGTTTTTAAGTATGCGCCCAAAAATGGCATTTCAGTACCAGTAGGTGTTGTATAAGAGGAACTATCGCCATCATAAAAAGCTTGTTTTGCAAATTTCAATCCTTCCAATAACCCCAAGGGCTTGCCAAGCTCTGGTTGTTCTTGTAAATACACATGCAATTGATCAATATCTTCCAATGCTTTGGTTCTCAATAAACCATTTTTCTTTTTGGTATCAATGATAATTTCTAAAGGCATTACGCCACCGCCCTCTTGCTCAAACCATTTTAGATCGGTATATAGTTTATCTTTTTTTGGTAAATCATCCACTATAAAAGCTTCCTTTTTGATATTTACCAAGCCTACAATGGAAATCAATACCAATGCAATGGTGATTCCAAAAACCCATTTAGTATGCTCAAATGTCCAACGTTCAATTTTTAACAACACTTTTTCTAAAAATTGATTTTCCAAATATTTAACATGCTTTGGCTGAGGTACTTGTAAATAAGTTAGAATTGGTGGAATAAAAAATAAACTAATTAAGAAAAGGGCCATGATATTTATACCCGAAACCCATCCGAACTCTTTTAATAATGGACTTTTGGTAAATGCAAATACAAAAAATCCAATGGCTGCAGTTATGTTACAAAACAAAGTAACAATGCCCATGCGACCTACCATATTGATAATTGCTTTTTCCTTATCCTGCGTTTCTTTAAAGGATGTATGATATTTATTCAAAAAATAAATACAGTTGGGAATACCTATCACCACAATTAATGGTGGGATAAGCGCAGTTAGTAATGTAATCTTTTGCCCCATTAATACCATGGTGCCTAAACTCCAAATTACACCCATCGCTACAACTGCCAAACTCATTAGCATGGCCGAAAAGGATCTAAAAAATAAAAATAAAGTGATGGCGCACAACAATAAAGAGCCGAATAAAAACCATACCATTTCTTTTTTTATTCTATCTGCTAAAATGGTACGTATATAGGGAAGTCCACTTAAATGCATATCCAATTGAGTTGACTTGCCAAAAGCTTCTACTTGACTTGTTAAGGATTGAATAATTTTTGAGCGCGCGCCACTATTAATAGAATCTGGTACAAAACTAATGGCCATAATGTATGCATGGCTATTAGGATTATATAATAAGTTTTGATAAAAAGGCAATTGTTCAAATAAAGCCTTATGTGCTTGCAAACTACTGTCATTCAAGTAGTTTGCATCAAATATTTTAGCTGCATTAAATTTCTCCTCTACCGAATCCTTACTAATATTATATGAGGAAGGAATACTTAAAACTTCAGTAACCCCAGGTATAGACTTTATATTTTTTTGTAGCTGTGTAAGGGCATTAAATTTATTAGGTGTATATAAACTGTCTGTTTTAAAACCAATAACCATAGTAGTACCATCTACGCCGAATTGTTGAACAAACCTTTTATACACAACAAATTTTTCATTGTCTTCGGGTATAGCTTTTGTAAATTCGTAACTAAGCTTGATTTGGGCTGCAAAATATCCCATTACGAGGGTTGCTACTGTTAAAATAAATAAGCTGGCAACTTTGTATTTTACAATTTTTTGCCCCAGACGATACCACATAAGCTTTCAAAATTAGAGGACCCAAAAATACGCAATTAGTTGCGTAAACAATCCAATGCCGAATCCTACAATAAGCTCCTTTTGTGTATGATCACTAACAATCATTCGTGCTGCAACTACAATAGCAGCAAGTAAAATTGCTAAGAGCAACCAAATTAAATTAACCGATGGATAATGAATTGAAACCAATAAAATGGCCATTAATAAGCCGCTTATCCCAATTGCATGTAAACTTACTTTCATAAAATTGTTAATAATAAGCCCTAAACTAGTGGCAATAAATATGCCAAAATAAAAAAACTTTAAGTCTATGGGTTGGTCTTTAAAATTGCGACTTAAATAATACATCCACCAATAAAAAAACATAGTAATTACATAAGGAATAATGCGCTCCTTTTGTGTGCGTAAAAAAATACTATCACTAAATTTGAGTCTCCACAAAAGAAAAACTGCAAAAGCTGGGAAAAAAGCAGTGAGCCAAAAAACACTAAACAAACGCAATTTCAATTGCCATTCTGTAATACCCTCAAATTTATAAGGTACTACCATCATTAAAAAAATGAAAAATAAAGTAGGCACAAATAAAGGGTGAAAGATATAGGAAATAAATTGCGCTACAATACGGAGCGGCTTGGAGGAAGTATTATCCATAGTTGTTGAGTAGTATAATTTAGTTACAATTCTTTTCTTAGTCTTGCAACTGGTATATTAAGTTGTTCTCTATATTTTGCAACAGTTCGGCGGGCAATATTGTACCCTTTTTCATTTAATTGATCAGTTAATTCGTCATCACTCAAGGGCTTATGCTTATCTTCTTGATCAATGAGTTCTTCTAAAATTGTTTTTACTTCTTTGGTACTTACTTCTTCGCCAGATTCTGTTGTTAATGATTCACTAAAAAAGAATTTTAACAAATAGGTGCCAAATTCGGTCTGTACATATTTACTATTAGCTACCCTACTCACTGTTGAAACATCTAAGCCTGTTTTTTCGGCAATATCTTTTAAAATCATTGGACGCAATTGGGTAGTATCTCCGCTTAAAAAGAATCCCTCTTGGTGCATCAAAATTGCGCGCATTGTCATTAATAAGGTTTGTTGCCTTTGTTGAATCATTTCAATAAACCACTTTGCAGCATCAATTTTCTGCTTAATAAAAAATACCGCCTCTTTTTGTGCCTTATCTTTTTTCTGCCCTAATTCATATTCTTTCAACATCATTTTATAATCATCACTCACTACCAAAGGAGGTGCGTTTCTGCTATTTAAACTTATTTCTAGCTTGCCATTATTAATGAGTACCGTAAAATCGGGAATGATGTAATTTTCGGCATCACTTTGTTGTCCAAGATCTGCGCCCGGCTTGGGATTCAGCATCACAATTTGGTGCAACACACTTTTAATTTCAGCATCTGTTAAATGCAAACTTCTTTGAATTTTGTCGTAGTGCTTACGCGTAAACTCTTCAAAATGTTTTTCTAAAACATGAATTGCAATAAGAATATGCTCTTTTTGATCATTCCTATTTTCACGATCATCAGATTCCAACTTTCTTTTTAGCTGGATTAATAAACACTCCTGCAAATTTCGAGCTGCGATTCCAACTGGCTCAAAACTTTGAATCTTAATTAAAATATTTTCAATAGTTGTCTCTTCTACCCACATGCCTTGCTTAAATGCCAAATCATCGGCAATGGATTGTAAAGCCCTTCTTAAGTAACCATCGTCATCCAAGCTGCCTATAATTTGTTCCGCTATTTTAAATGCCTCTTCCCCTAAATTCAACATGCTTAATTGATCCATCAATTGCTCATGTAAACTTTGTTCGGCGCGTATGGGAGTTACTTTGTCGTCATCGAGCTCAGGGAAGTAATCGTCTTTTGTTTTGTAATCAGCGATATCTCCGTCATCATCATAATTATACTCATTCAATTCTTCATTACTAATCTCATACTCATCAACGGGAACAGCCTCCTCATCGTCATTAATTCCCTGTAATAATTCATCCTTCATTTCTTCGGATGCCGTTGATGCATCACCATCCAATAAATCTAAATTTACTTCTAATGCAGGATTTTCTTCAAGTTCCTCTTTAACCCTTTGTTCTATTTGAGCACTAGGCAGCTGCAACAATTTCATTAATTGTATTTGTTGCGGGGACAATCTTTGTAATTGTCTTTGTTGTAATGATTGGCCTAATGACATATATTCACTTTAAGAAAGCGTAGCTTGTAAAACAGCTAAAAACTTAGCTCCTTTTTCGTGCACCTGCTCCTCGGTCCATGTTAAACTAATGGCAGTAGATATGCATCGGCTCATAATTGCATCACTTTTTTCAAAATTTGCCGTTTGTAATCCTGTCAAAGCATTTTGTTGCGCCTCACTTAATGCATATAAACTTTTTGAAGTTTTTAAGTGATCCCACTTACGAATGTAATGCCAGTTGTTAGCAAACCAATAGAAATTGCCAGCGAGCATGCCTGCTTCTTTTAAAGCCTCAATCACTTTTTCAGTTTGAGTTTGGGTAGGCAAAAACCAACTTAAAAAACTATAACTGTCGCCCGTTGGATCAGGCACTACTCTAAAACTTACTCCAGGTGCTTGTTGTATATAAGATCTTAAAATTTGATTGTTCCTTTTTTGTAATGCTAAAAAAGTATCTAGCTTTTTAATTTGCGCTAAACCAACTGCAGCATGCAATTCACTGATTCTAAAATTGTACCCTAAAAATGGGTGCAAATCGGCACCACGATCAACTCCTAAATGATCATGACCATGATCGGTAAAAGCATCTGATTTTGTATATACTTCTTTATTGTTAGTCATTACTACTCCCCCTTCGCCACAAGTAATTGTTTTCACAAAGTCAAAAGAAAAAGTTCCTGCATCGCCAATAGTACCTAATGCTTTACCTTTATAGGTTCCACCAATACTTTGACATGCATCTTCTAATAATATTAATTTATGTGCAGTACAAATTTCTTTTAAGGCATCTAAATCGGCCATGCTACCGCACATATGAACAGGCATCACACATTTTGTTCTTGGTGTAATGGCTGCTTTCACAGCTGCAGGGTCCAATGTTAATGTTTCATCTATATCTACCAATACAGGTATGGCACCCATACTTAATACTGCCTCAAAGCTTGCTACAAAAGTAAACGAGGGCATAATCACTTCATCACCAGCTCCAATGCCTAATGCCGCCATTGCAGTAGTTAAAGCTGCAGTACCACTTGAGGTAAGCTGAGCATATTCACTGCCAAAAGTCTGGCATATGGCTGCTTCAAGCGCTTTTGATTTCCAAATACCTTTTCGGGGACCATCAAAACCATAGCGCATTAAGATACCTGTTTCAAGGACATCATTTACTTCTTTTCTTTCCTCATCTCCAAAGAATTCAAAACCTGGCATAAACTTGATTTTTAAGTAAAACAAAGGTAGCTTAAAAAATGAAAATTGGGTGTTTTTCAGTAATTTGCGCCTGTAAATAAACCTTAAGAATTTTATGGAATACAGCAAATTGATCTCGGTTTCTGGGATGTCTGGATTGTTTGAATTAGTGACTAGTAAAAATGATGGAGCCATTGCTACTTCTTTGGAAAATAACAATACTCAATTTATTAGCTCAAGAGCACACCAATTCTCTCATTTAGAGAGCATTGAAGTTTATACAACACACGAAAATGTGTTTTTAGCAGAGGTTTTTATAGCTATGAAAAATGCCAAAGAGGCTTTGCCAAATGAAAAAGACCCTAAGGCGGTAGCTGCTTATTTCAAAAAAGTATTTCCTAAAATGGACTTTGATCGTGTTTATGGAAGTGATATGAAGAAGATGGTAAAATGGTTTGCTCAATTAGAAAAACACAATGTGGAGCCGGTGATACCTTCGGATGAGGAACTTTAAAAGGCAAAGACCTTTTAAACATAAGAAGAAATGGCAAAGGCCATTTCTGAAGCAGGAGTCACACTAACTCCATTTCTGACGCAGGAGAAAAATCTAAATAATTATATAAAAAGCTTACTCAATCTAGGGTAGGCTTTTTTTTATCCTTAAATTGCAACTATAGAAACTTCTATAAATAAGCACCTATGAAAAAAGTATTACTTTTTATTATTTTATGTTGCTCCTTGAGCATCCAAATGAACGCTCAAACTGCTCAAACTAAGGCTGAAAAAAAGTGGATCAAAAAACAATTTAAAGCCTTGAGTTTGGATGAGAAAATTGCACAGTTAATGATTATTCGCGCACATAGCAATTGGGATGCAAAAAAACTGGACACCATTCGTCAAACCATAGAAAAATATAATGTTGGAGGGCTATGCTTCTTTCAGGGTGGGCCAGTGCGCGAGGCTGTTCAAACAAACTATTACCAATCTATTGCTAAAACGCCATTGCTTATTACCATGGATGCTGAATGGGGAGTAGGTATGCGTTTGGACAGTGTTGAAATGTTTCCAAGACAACTTTCTTTAGGTGCTATTGAAAATGACAGTTTGGTATACCAAATGGGAGCAGCTATTGCTGCACAATGTAAACGACTAGGCATTCATGTTGACTACGCACCCGATGTTGATATCAATAATAATCCAAGCAACCCTGTAATTAATGACCGAAGTTTTGGGCAAAATAGAGCACGTGTAATACAACATGGTATTGCTTTTATGAAAGGATTGCAAGATAATGGTGTAATGGCAACTGCTAAACATTTTCCAGGTCATGGTGATGTAAGCGTGGATTCTCATTTAGATATTCCAATCATTAAAAAAACAAGAGACGAATTAGATTCATTAGAATTAGCTCCATTTAAAGCTTTAATTGATGCAGGTATAGAATCGGTAATGGTTGGTCATTTATCCGTTCCCGCTATAGATACTACACCAAAATTTGCTACTTCATTATCACCTAAAGCTATTAACGGACTTTTAAAAAATGAACTTGGATTTAAAGGTATTACAGTTACAGATGCATTAGAAATGAAGGCCATTGGAAATTACTTTCCAAATAGCGAAGCAAACGTGAGAGCTTTGTTAGCCGGTAATGATATGTTGTGTTTGCCAGGTAATATACCAGAAACCATCGAAAAAATCAAACTGGCTATCAACGATGGCAGACTGTCAAAAGAAGATATTGACAATAGAGTAATTAAAGTTTTAACTGCAAAATATAAACATGGACTTGCCAATAAGCAATGGATTGACACGACCAATATTATTGCAGATTTAAATCATGAAGTCATTCGCTTAAAAGCAATCATGGCTGCCCAGTCACTAACCTATTGTAATGCAAATACGACTCCGATGTTGGATAATCAAAATGCCACAGCCTATATAGCATTGAACTTAGACAAACCGAGTATATTAACTAAGGCATTAGATAGTATTTATGGGGTAAAGGTATTTTACATAGGAGTAAAGGATAGTATTAAAATTGCAAGTTTAAAAGACAGCTTATCTAAGTACCAACAAGTAATTGTGGGTTTGCATAATTACAATCGTCGACCTGCCAACCATTTTCAAATACATCCATCTTTTATACAATTTTTGAATCAACCACAACCTGCAAACTGGATAAATATAATTTTAGGCAATCCTTATGCAGTGGGTGAATTTAAGAATATTCAAAATATCTTATTTGCATACGAGGATAATGACTTTTCTCAAAAAGCAGTTTTACAATGGTTAGAAGGTAAAATAAAAGCAACGGGGAAATTGCCGGTTACCGTAACGGAAACAATGCCCTATGGAACAGGAGATGCAAAAATTCAAAAACTAGCGGTGATTGATAGCTTGGTTGCGGATGCTATTAAAAAAAAAGCACTTTCGGGTTGTCAGGTATTAGTCGCTAAGGACAATCAAATCGTATTTAATAAAGCCTACGGTAATACTGCAGGACCAGGATCAAGTCCTGTTACGTTAAATACCTATTATGACCTTGCCTCAGTTACTAAAGTTTCGGCAACAACGGTGAGTGTAATGAAATTGTTGGAAGAAGGTAAATTAAATATTGATAAAACAATTGGCGATTACCTTCCTTGGGTAAAAGGAAATGCAAAAGAAAAAATTACTTTAAGAGATTTGCTTTTACATCAAGCGGGCTTATATCCTTATATTAAATTTTATGAATCCTTATTACAAAAGGACGGAACATTTAAACCAGGATTAGTAAGTAACAAGATTGATCAGACACATCATCAATTTATTAGTCCAAATAAATATTTAATAGACACTTGGAGCGATACCATTAAAAACCAAATATTAAGAAGTGCCGTTACAGAAGCAGGAAAATATGTTTATAGTGACAATGATTTTATTTTTCTTGGAATGATTGTTGAAAAAGTTTCAGGAATGAATTTGGATGAATACACTAAGAAAACTTTTTATGAACCTATGGGAATGCATTCCACAGGATTTTTGCCATTAGAAAAAACAAATATTGAAAATATTGCTGCAACAGAAATAGATGATTACTACAGACATGAACTAATTAGAGGGAGTGTACACGACGAAGGCGCTTCAACAATGGGTGGCATTGCAGGGCATGCAGGATTATTTAGCAACGCAACTGACCTGGCTAAATTGTATCTAATGCTCTTGAACAATGGAAAATGGGAAGGCCATCAATATTTAGAACCTAAGACAATAGCAAACTTCACTGCCTATCAAAACGAAAGTCGCAGAGGACTGGGTTTTGACAAACCTGAAAAAAATAATAAAACCAGAAAGGAGCCCTATCCTAGCCTGAGTCCTTCACTCTCCACCTTCGGGCACACTGGCTTTACAGGCACCTGCGTTTGGGCAGATCCTGAAAATGGAATTTTATATATTTTCTTAGGCAATAGAGTTTATCCAACAAGAGACAGCAAGGCTTTTAATGCATTAAACTTAAGACCCAATATTCAAGAAGCAATTTATAACGCGTTCAAGTAATGAAAGGCATTGTAACCATACTTTGCGCTCTATGCTTTATGGCCTCACATGCCCAAAACAAACTAGGACCCATTGGTCAATGGCGCGGGCATTTTAACAACCAGTCTATTGAACATGTTGTAAATGGGGGTCAATATATTTATACAGCCAGTCCTTATCAAGTTATAAGAATAGACAATAAAAAAAATAATTATTGGATAGATAAATCAAACGGATTAAGTGATATTAATATTAGCCGTTTGGCTTGGGATGAAAATCAACAACAACTTGTTATTGTATACAAGAATAGTAATATTGATATATTAAAGGACGATCAGGTATACAATATTAATGCCATTCAGCTTACCAATCTTTTTAGCGATAAAAAAATTAATTCAGTACATATACAAAATCGCTGGGCCTTGCTGGCTACGAATTTTGGGATTGTGATTGTTGATTTAATCAATCATGAAGTTAAAGACAATTGGTATCCCAATAACAATCAGCAAAGCACTGTAACCTATGATGTCTTAATAGCTAATGATAGCGTTTATGCTGCTACGAGTGATGGTATATGGGCAAGTTCCTATAATGCTGCAGCAATTCAAGCTGGTCAATGGAATCGTTTAAAAAACTACGATCAACTGGCTATAAAAAAGCTAATTCAATTTAATGGTAGTATTTATGGATACAATGGTCAATCTATTTTTCAATTACCACAAACAACACCCATTTTTACCATTAGCAACGGGCAAATAAATCAAATTAACGCTAGTAGTAACCATTTAAATATTAGCGTTCAATATGCCAATCAAAAAGGGGCGATACTTCAATTTAGCAAGGATAAAATAACTAGTACACTTATAGATAGCAATGTATTAAGGGTGCCAAAGCAAATAGTTATAGATCTTAATAACCATTGGGTCGCAGATAGCGTAAATGGATTATTGCTAAAAAACAGTACTCAAGAATGGATGAATTTAGGAGGACCCAATGCTAATATGAAAGCATATGGAACCACGGGCGAAAACGAATTAATCATGCCTTTTGGTGCTATGGTAAATGGGTTTTCGAAATTTGACGCATCTGGGTGGAAAAATTACACTCAATTTGATTCCTTCCAATTGCCTGTTTTAAATGCAGTTACTTTCAATAAAAACGACAATAGTTATTGGTTTACAAGTAATCAATCCATTATTCATATTACAAATGAAAATAAATTAGTAAGCACACAACCTAAATTTTTAGCAGGAGCATACCAACAAATACAAACACAATTAAATGGAGATGTATGGGTACTTCAGGATTTGCAAGGATTACTGCAGATTAAAAATAATATTTGGAACACCATTCCACTTCCTAATAATTTTAACAACAAGGGTTTAAAACATTTTATCATCAATGAGCAAGGACAAGCCTGGATAGTGGCCCCTAATAATCAAGGGCTTTATATTTATCAAGATAAATCGGTTTATTCAAATGAAGTTTGGAAACAATTAACAACGCAATCTAATAATGGAAATTTACCAAGTACGAATGTGAGCAGTATTTGTAAAGATGCTAACAATAGTATTTGGGTTGGAACAGATAATGGTATTGGAATTTATAATTGTGGCGACCTAGCAACAGACCCTTGCAATGCTTATTTACCTATTGTAAATAATAATGGATTTAATGGATATTTATTTCAAAAAGAAACGGTCAACTCCATAAGTATTGATGGCGCCAATAGAAAATGGATTGGCACCAATAACGGCGCTTGGCTTTTAAGTGCAGACGGCACAGAAATCATTGAACATTTCACAAAGTCAAATAGCCCTTTACCTAGTGATACCATATCCCAAATACTCGTACAACCTAATACTGGAGAAGTTTTTATAAACACAGTAAACCAAATGGTTAGCTATAGAAGCAACGCCACGCAAGGCAAAGCAACACAAGCCAGTATTCAAATTTTTCCTAACCCGGTTGCTACTGGTTTTAACGGCCAAATTGCAATGAGAGGTCTTGTTGAAAATGCATTGGTTAAAATAACCGATTTAAATGGCAAACTATTATTTCAAACCAGAGCACTAGGTGGTCAAGCATTATGGAATGGCAAAAATTATGAGGGACAAAAAGTAGCTACAGGCATCTATCTTGTTTTTGTAAGAGACCTGAGCGGAAATGAAAAATCAGTCGGAAAAATAGTGATTGCTGAAGGATATTAATGCGCGTCTAATTCAAAGTTTTTAAACGCCTTAAAGTTTAGCATACCCCTATCTCCCTCTACCACTCTATACATTATTTGTCTTACTTTATTAGTTGGGGCTTTTATGGAAGTATCTGATCCGTAAATTGGAAATTTTCGAAATAAAATTCCTTCTACTAATTTATATTCATCCCCACCTCTATAACCCTTACTTAACTGGGAATCATTGGTAATATCGGGAAAAAAAATAGGCTGCATCATTTCATCATTTTTAGAACTCACACAAAACAAGTTGGTTTTACCTGAATTTTCTAGAATGTAAATAATCAAATCCACAAATCCGTCTCCATTTAAATCATCAATCTCAGCAGAGATTACTCTTGCTTTTAGTTCCAAACTCGCTTCCCTTGCTTCCGACTTAAATCCAATAGGTTTTATACTTAAACTATTTTGAGTAAGGGATTTGTTTAAGCACGTAACTCTAAATCCAACTTTGCCTATCTTTAGCGTACTGTCATACCTTTTAATATCTTGGCCAAATACGCCAATAGTCAAAAACAAAAAGACGATGCTAAAAAATTTGTACATTCGAAATGTAATTTAAGTACCCAAAGTTAATAGTTTAGTTGTAAAAATACCATAATCCCAATAAGATGTCATTTTCTATTGATATTCAGCCCATTTCCAATTTTAAAAAAGTACACATTACCAATAATGCCAATGGCAATTCTATTGATATCATTACAAAAGGTGGGCTGCTTAATAGTTGGAAGCAGTCCATTGACCAATGGGATATAATTGATGGGAATGATTTTGAACAGGGTTGGGGTAATTTTGAATCGGATGGTTTTAAAAGTGGAAAAATGAGCCCATATGCATGCAGACTATATAAAGGACAATACACCCACTTAAACAAGTCCTATCAAATTGAAAAATTTTATTTAGGTGACCATGCATTACACGGCATATTGTATGATGCAGAATATGAAATAAAAGATACAACGATTAAAGAAAATAGTGCTGGTTTAACTTTAGTACATCATTATTTAGGAACAGACAAAGGATTCCCTTTTAATTATGAGATAGTACTTACCTGGACCTTTCATAGTAATAATAAAGTAAATATACAAACTACTATTACTAATCAGTCAACACAAACTATTCCTATGATGGACGGATGGCATCCCTACTTTACTTTAGGAGAATGCATTAACAACTGTACATTGCAATTTGAGCACAAGGGAATGTTGGTATATGACAAAGCTTTATTACCCACTGGATCTTTTATATCCAACCCGCAATTTAATAGTCCTGCGCTCATTTCAAATACGCATCTTGACAACGGTTATTTAATGGATACTTCAAACCCAACATGTACTTTAGAAAATGAAAAATATACTTTAATTGTGCAATCGAATAAAGAATATCCCTATTTACAATTGTACACAGCACCTAATAGAAAAAGTATTGCAATTGAAAATTTAACCGCCGCCCCCAATTGTTTTAACAATAAAATGGGGCTGCACATAATGCAACCCCAAGAAGTGTGGACACTAGAAACAAGTTACCAATTAATAAGTAAGTAGATAATTACAAATTCACAACCGCCGTAATACTAATTTCAACATTTACATTTCTAGGCAAGGTTTTTACAGCAACGGTTTCACGAGCAGGAAAGTCCGCCGTGAAATAACTTCCATATACCTCATTTACTTGTGCAAACAATTGCATATCACTCAAAAATATAGTAGTCTTTACAATATTAGCAAAGCTCAATTTAGCTTCATCTAAAATGGCTTTTATATTTTCCATTACTTGGGTGGTCTCTGATTGAATATTGTCCAGTACTAAATCGCCTGTAGCAGGATTAAATGCAATTTGGCCACTTGCAAACAAAAAGCCATTAGCAATCACTGCCTGACTATATGGGCCAATAGGTGCAGGCACTTTATTGGTTTGAATAATTTGTTTTGACATATAATTTATATTAGGAGCACAATTTCTTATTTTTCTATGAATTCACACTTATTTTTGCAAAACAATTCAAATAAATTGGCAACATTCCTATATATAGATACTGCAGTTGAAAAAGCCCTCGTTGCTATTAGCAGAGATCAAGCAATCTTAGCGATAGAAATTAATGAAACTACCAACACGCATGCTTCATTTGTACAAGTTGCAATAGACAAAATTTTAAAGCAGTTAAATATATCCATTCAAACTATCGACGCAGTTGTGGTCACCATGGGACCAGGTAGTTATACCGGCCTAAGGGTTGGGTTAGCAAGCGCTAAAGGCATTGCCTATGCAATCCATAAACCCCTCATTGGTATTTCTACTTTAACCCTATTGGCAACACATGCAATCAATCATATACCAATAGTGAAAACCGAAAGAGCCATTCAAATATTTAGTATGATTGATGCCAAAAGAATGGAGGTTTTTGGAGCCATTTATAAAGGAGATTTAACTGAAATTTTGCCCGCACAAGCAATTGTTCTAGATTCCCAGTTGATTGCCAAACAAATAGAAAATGGACCCCTACTTTGCATAGGAAGTGGCGCCAATAAAACAAGTCAACTATTTTCTAATGACCTTTTCCATTGTATTGATGCGCAATACGATATGAACGATTTTATGCAACTTGCCCATGCAAAATGGGATACTAAGGATTTTGAAAATACCGCTTATTCAAGCCCCTCCTACTTAAAAGACTTCTTCCAAGGACCACCAAAGACCAAGGTCTAAATATTACAAAATGGATGAATGGTAGGCAGAATTTCCAATTTCGCAATGAAATATATATTATTATTTAAATTAATAACGTAATTTTGTTCAAACAATTATTAGTTGATAACCCCCAAATACTTAAAATTGTAATGAATCAATCTTTACCCCAACTACAATTATCAAATGGCAAAGCGCCATTAAAAGTGGACTTGCTACACAGCAAGAAAGCAGCGATGATTTTAAGAGCCTTAAATCACAAATTGCGTCAACAAATTGTGAAATTAATTGATGAGCAACAAAAAATGACAGTGACGGAGATTTATGTTAAACTTCGTTTAGAGCAATCTGTTGCTTCACAACATTTAGCCATATTAAGAAGAGCCGGAATTGTGATTACCACAAGAGAAGGTAAATTTATATTTTACACAGTGGACTACAATAGATTGGAACAAATCAACCAATTTGTAGAGCAACTCGTTGGATAATATGGATATTACTTTTGAACAATTCAAGTCCTTACTTGAAAATCCTGCCATTGTATTAGTTGACACAAGATTACCAGAACAATGGATGGATGGCCATATTCCAAACTCACTACACATAACCCCAGCAACAGTTAAATTTGCAATAGCCATGGGTGTAATTGAAAAAAATACACCTTTGGTTTTTGTGTTGGATGAAAAAATTGAAAAAGAAACTTTAGCCTATTTTAAAGAAGCTGGGTTTACTGATATCAAAGGAAATTTAAAAGGAGGATTTACTACTTGGAAGCATCATAATCAGGTGATTGATATGCTTATACAAGTGGAGCCTGATGAATTAGCAATGGACATTCCTTTTGATGAATTCCTAATGCCATTAGATATTAGAGAAGAACCCGCATTTAATGCATCACATATTAAAAATTCAGTTTCATTGCCATTATCTGAATTTATGGATCCAGGAAGTATGTCTGAGTTAGATGAGCATTTCAATATTTATATTATAAGCGAGGATGGAAGTAGCAATACACTTGCTGCGAGCATCTTAAAAAAACAAGGCATCCATAATATAAGAGTGGTGATGGATGGTTGGGAAGGCGTACAATTTTTAAAAGACAAATTTAGCTTTGAGAGTATTAAAAAAGCGAAAATTACAAAGACTGATCCTAACAAAACAGGCTTCTTAGAGGATTAATTAAAATATAGGCACAGCCGCTTATCCTATAGCTCGCAAATATTCGGTTACTTATTTTACTACTAAACTTTCATGCAAGCTTGCATCATAAGTGTATTTCCAACGTCGATGACTCCATAAATAATTAGAAGGGTTCAACTTTATTTTATCTTCTAAAACCTTAACATATAGTGCAGTCAATTGACCGTCCTTAAAATAATTAGGCGAGGTTGTCATTACTTCATATTCGGAATGGTAATACCCTCTTTTTGTTCTGTAAAAATGAACAAATACTTGTGCTGTATTATTAAGTTTTGCTCCCTTTTCTGGTCCTTTTACAAATGGCGTCAGTCTTCCAAAAAAATTAACCCAATAAGCTTGCAATGGATTGCCGGGATTTTGATCTGCTGCCAAAGCCATTGCATAAGGTCCCTCATTTGCATATTTATGAAATTGTGTGCGAAAATTGGTGGCAGGAATTAAAATAGAACCGTACCTAGCTCTTAAGTCATAAATTAATTTATTAAACGCTTTATTGCTCAAGGGCATATATACAGCAATAAAAGGATACTTTCCATATTTAGCTACTCCCCAATTAGCATATTCCCAATTAAAAAAATGTCCAGCCATAATTTGTACCGATTGGCCGGTAGCATATAAATCATTTAAGACTTCTACATTGGAGGTAAATCGTTTTTGAAAAGTTTT
>JALQXE010000050.1 GCA_023263235.1 Sediminibacterium sp.
AAGCGTTTACAATACCACTTGTAACACCCATGCCGCGCATCACTTTTTTAGCCATTTCTGCGGCATATCCTTTTCCAATCCCTCCAAATCCAATGCGCATGCCTTTCTCTTTTAAAAAAACGGTCGACTCTTTTTTATCAACAATTATATTTCTATAATTGATAAGACGCACCATTTTTTTAGCTGTTTCTTTGTCTGGCAGTGCTTTCATATTTTCATCAAAATTCCAAAGCTTTTTATCAATCGACCCGTATGTGATATCAAATGCACCTTGTGTAATTTGCGAAATTTTTATAGACCTTTCAATGAGCTCAATGGTTTCTTCACTTACCTCAACTGCAGCGGCACCAGCCATTTCATTGATTTTGGCGGTTTCGCTATCGCTGGAAAAAGTAGTTAGCTTTTTTTCAATTCTTTGTATTTCTGCAATACCCGCTTCTATACATTTTTTCGCCCAATCTTTTTTATCACTTACCACACTTAGTTCAAAATGGTTGCCCATTAAATGTGCATCTTCTTTGTATACTTGCAGCGTATTCATTATTGCTTACTGGACTCAATGCGCTCTTTTACTTGTTCTATAAAATCTTCTGCAGTTCCTTTTGGATACCCATCCCACTGACCAATTATATTTCCAGAAGCGTCTAATAATACCGTGAAAGGGAAAGCTCCTTTTGTATTGTATTTTTCCGCTACAATATTGTTATGTTCCTGTTGTTTTTGATTGAGCTGATTTTTTTTAAGCCTTGGAAAATCGGCATTCACAAGTATTAATGCTTTGCTAGCATATTTATTAAATGCTTCGTTTTCAAAAATTTCTTTGCGCATTTTATTGCAAGGCCCACACCAATCTGACCCCGAAAAGTTGAGGAGTATAACTTTGTTTTCTTTGGAAGCCTTTGCTTTTGCTTCATCAAGGTTAAAGCCCCAATCCGGAACAAAAGAGAGCAACGTTAAAATACTAACAAGTGATAGCAATTTCTTCATAGTCAATTCATTATACTACTGTAAAGTACAGTTTATAATTAAAAAGAAACGCTAAAGTGCAATAACGCTGCTTCTATTTATTATTTATTGAATTTTTATTATTTGTTAACACCAGTAACTGAGGGAAATGCTCAATACCCTTTAATAATAGTTGCGTCATTTCGGTGAAAGTGTAAATAAAAGAGCCCAGTACAATGTCTGCATCACCGTCTTTATCAATGTCTGCTACTTCCATGGTGAGCCATTTTCCGTTTGCAGCGTCAGGGGTGCTGCTAGCAGTAAATTGCATGTTACCGGTATTTTCTAAATAAATAAAGCCCTGTTCTGGCTTTGCTAGTTCGTCATAAAATGAAATGGCAGCAATATCTAAGTCGCCGTCACCGTCAAAATCTCTAGCAACAGCTTTGCTAGCGCCATACATTGGGAAAAAATAGCTTTCTTTAAAATGATTGCTCTTATCGTTTAATAATATTCGAACGCCATGAAATCTTTTTTTAACCCTAGAAATATCCCAGTTGTCGCCGTTGCTCATTACGATATCTAAAAATCCATCTTTATTAAAATCTATCATTTCAAAATAACTCACGCCGTATACTGGCGGAAATTTTACCAACGGTGTTTCTTTAAATTTACCGGCTCCCAAATTTTCCAAATAATAGATACCCTCATAAGCCTGCGCCATCATTACCACCACATCTAATTTTCCGTCTTTATTTAGATCTACAATTTCTGCTTTTCTAGCACCTGGGCGGTACACTAAAATATTTTCTTTGCGTGGATCACCAGCGTCTAGCCAACTTATTTTTCCGGTATGATTGCCAAATTGACAAATGATTAAGTCCTCTTTTCCATCTTGGTTGATGTCTGCCTTTTCAATATTTACAGGCCTTGCTAATCCACCAAACGATGCATTTTGTGCTGTGGAGTCAAGTGATATTAAAAGACCTTCTTTTTTTTCTGAAGGTGCAATACTACCAATACACAAAGCTTTGGGTTCTTTGTTTTTTTCAAATAACAAATCTACCACTGCCGATGGTGTATTCCATGTTTCTTGTAAATGCATATTGGCATCCAATGCATAGAGTTCATTGGTAGCGTCACTTACATAGAGTGTTCCTGTTTGTTCATTATATTTTACCATACTTGTTTTAGGCGCCTGCTTATTATCAATAAAAACAGGCCTACTAAAAAACTGTCTGTTATTATTTTTTATAACGACTGTAGAACTAGGCGCAATAACAGTTGTAGGGGCTTTGGTTACATAATAATCAACAATTTTTTTCCAATCACTTGCACTGATTATGGGGGTTGTAGGGTATACGTGTAAGTTTTCTACGATAGCTGCTTCATCTGGTTCCATAGCAGCATAGGGGCTGTCATTTACGCCTCTTATACCTAGGCGCCAACCCATATTGGGCAAAACGTTTTCTTTCCATGTTTTTTTATCTAATAAATCGGGTGCTGTAAATAAATGGCAGCTGCTACAATATTGTTTTGCAAGCGTTTCGCCGGTTACAGGACTTGTTTTGCTAGCAGGAGAAAAACCGATTAGAACCGTAACCAAAAATGTAAAAGCAAGTGCAGTATAAAAATATTTTAACTTCATAATTAAGATAGTTGGTAACTTTAATAGCCAAATGGCAAAGCATACAAATATATCAAGCTTACAAATATGAATAAACAATATTCTCATTACCTATTAGTAGCGCTTCTTATTGCAGTTCCCTTCATTTATTTATCTACGTTCTATGCTAGTTTGCCAGCTACCATTCCTACGCATTTTAATATCAAAGGCGAAGCAGATGGATTTGGTAGTAAAGACATGGCTTTTTTTGGCCCAGTATTTATTGGGATTGTTAGTTTATTTACATATTTATCAATGATTAATATCAAAAAAATAGATCCTAAAAGATACGAGCACAACAACGATTCTTATTTTAAAGCTTTTGGCCTCATTATTGTTGCCTTTATGTCTGCCTTAAACATGGTGATATTAACCAAAACGCAGTACCCAGGTTTAGCCATAGACAAACTCTTACTTCCGCTGTTAGGTTTATTATTTGCAGTGATGGGTTTTTATTTTCCAAAACTGTCGCAAAATTATTTTGCAGGATTTAAGCTTCCATGGACCTTAAGTAGTGAAGCCAACTGGACTGCAACACATGCTTATGCCAGTAAGCTTTGGATATATGGAGGCATTGCTCAAATGGTACTTGGTTTTATACTACCAGGCATGTGGTCGTTTATAAGTTTTTTTGTAATCATGATACCCATGGTGGTTGCGCCGATCGTGTTTTCTTACCGCATGTTTAGATCAGGTAAATAGAGTATATTTTCATGACATTTGTCATTGTAATAGGCTTCTATCTGACTTAACTTTCATATAAATTCAATTATATGAAAAAAAATATTGGCTCTTTCGACAGTAATATTAGAATTACGCTCGCCATTGTTCTATCGCTTTTATTTTTAGGAAAGTTTATTACAGGTACATTGGGAATCATTGCATTTATTGTTGGTATTGTAATGCTTCTTACGAGTCTTGTGAGTTTTTGCCCACTTTACAAGTTATTTGTGTTCAGTACGTTTAAATA
>JALQXE010000092.1 GCA_023263235.1 Sediminibacterium sp.
TTTGCGCAATATCTGGGCAATTGATGCAGTCATAAAGCATTTCGGAATTGTTGATTGATTTGCTTGTAAGTTCAATGCCATCGCTATGGTAAGTGGTTTGTACACCGAAGTTTTCCATGAATTTTGCAATACAACTATCACCTTGTAAACTCTCTTTTTTGAATCCTTTTAAAAATATTTTATTTGGAAAGCCCAAGGCTTTGATGGCATACCAATAAGATGCCGAACTCCAATCGGGTTCTATGTGAAAAATATGAGATTGAATTTTTTGTTGTGATATTTTTATAGTTTCTTGATCTGCTGAAACAGCTATTCCCACTTCATTTAAAAGGGCAATTGTCATTTGTATATACGTTTTTGAAACGCTGTTTTGCTGAAGTTTTAAACTAAGGCCATTTTCAATTTGCGTAGCAATTAATAATAATGCAGTAATAAATTGAGAGCTGATGCTACTATCTATTTCAATAGGTTTACTACTAGATAATATTTTCCCTTTAATATGAATAGGTGCAAAGCCAGGTTGCTCGAGGTAAGTAATTTCCGCGCCTAATGCTTGTAAAGCAGCAATGAGCGGAGCCATCGGTCTGTTTTTAAGTTGAGGGGAACCAGTTAAAATAACTTCTTTGCCTTCACAACAAGCAAAATACGCAGCTAGAAAACGAAAAGTGCTACCTGCATGCCCACAATCTATTTCTTTATTTGTACTTGCTAAAGCAGCTATTAAGGCAAGTGTATCGTCTGAGTTTGATAGGTTTTGAATTTGAATTCGATCGTTAGCAAATGCTTGTATAATAAGGCTTCTGTTCGATTCACTTTTACTCCCAGGAATGCAAATTTGCAAATCATTTTTTGCTAAAAAAAGGTTAGAAATTTGAATATTGGAGTTGTTTTTCATGAATGCTAAACCAGGTATTGTTCAATGGCTGTGTTAACTGTAGCGATATCGCAAACCTGTTCAATTTTACCTTCGCCAATTTTACTAATTAAAGAAAGGTGAATTTGATCTTCGATATTTTTTTTGTCGTGCATTAAAAATTCAAGAATTGTGGGTATTGCATTAGCTGGAAACTTAGGCAATTGAAAATTATTTTTAATGATTGATTCAATGGAATCGGCTGTTTCGGCAGCCAATACACCTTGGCTTACTGCAATTTTATTTTCAATAATGATACCTGTAAGGACTGCTAAACCGTGGTGTATGGGTTTTTCTAGGCTTAAAAAATAGCTTTCAATGGCATGCCCAATGCTATGGCCATAATTCAATATCTTTCTTTCTTTTTTGTCTAAAGGATCAATAGCAACAATGTTTAATTTGATTAAAATAGAATCAATAATTATTTCAGCTAAATTACTTTGATCTGCTGCTAATAAATAAGCAACCGTATCTTCAAAGTGTTTTTCATCTGCAATTAAACCATGTTTGATAATTTCTGCAAATCCAAACAATTGCTCTTCTTCATTTAAACTATTCAACAATGAAGGGAAAATAAATACTGCTTTGGCAGGCTGAAAACAACCAATTATATTTTTAAAATCGTTTACATCGATTCCGTTTTTTCCACCATGGCTTGCATCCACCATGGCTAGCAAAGTGCTTGGAATATTAATAAAATCAATGCCACGCATATAGGTGCTAGCGGCAAATGCGCCAATATCTGAAACCATGCCACCACCTAAGTTGATGAGTAAACTTTTGCGGTCCATCTCGTAGTCGAGCATCATATTCCATATGCCAATACAGATGTCAATGTTTTTACTTCCTTCGCCTGCATCAATTTCAATGATATCTGCATTGGCTGTGTAAGTAGAAAATAAATTCAAATAGGGAAGGCAAAGCTCAATGGTATTGGTGTCGCCAAGTACCACTACTTTACTGTAATTATTTTTTTCTATGAAAGCATCAAGCGTAGAAACCTCCTCGCTGAAGTAAACATTTTTACTTTTAAGTGCTGCAATTTTATTTTCCATCGTTCATGACTTTTGTTTGTATGGCAATGGCTTCGCGGTGTATGGCTTTAATGGTATCCATAATTAATTCATCAGATAAATGAATTTCTTTGCCATACTTAATTCTTGTTTCGACAATTTCTGTCCAACGTTCGGGTTTGAAAATAGTAATGTTGTTTTCTTTTTTGTACAAACCAATTTCGCTGATAATTTTATTTCTTGCCGCTACTAGCTCTAAAATATCAAAATCAATTTTATCGATGTCGTCTCTTAAACTTTTTAATTTATCTATAAAAGCCTGATTATTGCTGGTATTGGTACGAATGATTAATTCATTAACCAATGCCCCCAATGCACTTGGGCTTAATTGTTGGTCTTTATCGCTCAAGGCATTTTGAGGGTCAAAATGAGATTCGATCATGAGGCCATCAAAATTTAAATCCAAAGCTTTTTGGCTTACATGTTGAATTAAATCGAGGCTTCCGCAAATATGACTTGGGTCGCAAATTATGGGAATGTTTGGAATCAATCTTTTCAATTCAATTGGAATATTCCAATTGGGAACATTACGATATATGCTTTTGTCGTAGGTAGAAAAACCCCTATGTATGGCTGCGATTTTTTGTATGCCTGCATGGTTAATTCTTTCAATAGCTCCTAACCATAGTTCTAAATCGGGGTTGATTGGGTTTTTAATCATCACCGGAATAGCTACTCCTTGCAAGGCGTCGGCAATCTCTTGAACAACAAATGGAGAAACAGTTGACCTAGCGCCAATCCATAATATATCAACACCAGCTTGCAATGCCGCTTCTACATGTTTGGCATTTGCTACTTCAACCGCACTTTTTAGATGATTGTTTTTGGCTGCAGCAACAAGCCAAGGTAGGGCATGGTCGCCTAAGCCCATAAAAGATCCAGGTCGTGTTCGAGGTTTCCAAATGCCTCCTCTTAAAATTTGGACCGAATGTTTAGCTAATTCCGCTGCAGTTTGTGCGATTTGATTTTCAGACTCGACGCTGCAAGGCCCTGAAATCAAGAGCATTTTGCTGGGTGCTAAGCCCCATTGGTCTAATCCTTTAATTGCTGTATTTACTGTCATATTCTATGGTGCAAATTAACATATATAATGCTTAAATAAAATCATTTCTGGGCTTTATTTTATTCAAAAAAAACCTCCTTTTTGATAGGAAATCGTAAATTAGCCGATGTCTTAATACCTATAAAAATGCCTACCAATCTCAACTTTTCGAATACTGAAATTGCTTTTTCTGGAAAGAGTAACGCTGACTTAAATCGTGCATATTGGTTGTTCAAAGCAATTAGCAGTAATTTGCTTGTAAAAATTGGTCCGCCAATTACAACATTTGCAATGGCAATTGGTTTGCCTGTGGCGCCAATAATTAGAGCGACCATATTTAGACATTTCTGTGGAGGTGAATCAATCGATTCTTGTAATACGACCATTGAACAATTAGCAAAATTCAATATTGGAACTATTTTAGATTATTCTGTTGAAGGTGCAGAAAACGAATCGAGCTTTGATGCAACAATGCAGGAAACAATTGCAACCATTGCGCGAGCTAAAGGAGATTCAAAAATTGCTTTTGGTGTTTTTAAAGTTACAGGTTTAGCTCGTTTTGCATTGTTAGAAAAAATGGATGCAGGCCAAAGCTTAAGCCCAGCAGAGCAAGCAGAATACGACCGAGTAAGTAATAGGATATATCAAATATGTAAAGCTGCCTACGATGCAAAGGTGCGTATTTTTATAGATGCAGAAGAAAGTTGGATTCAAAACAGTATCGATGAATTGTCATATCAAATGATGGCTCATTTTAATAAATTGTCGATCTGCTGATAAACAAAGCAGGTCGGCATTTTCATTTATAGTAATAGTGCCAGTGATATTTTTATGTTGCATTACTTTGGCAGGATAAAGAGAACACATTTTAATCGCTTCGCCCACATCAACTCCTACATGTTCTACTAAATTGTTAACCGATTTTAATTGTGTTAATGCAGATCCACTAAGGGTTCCAGAAGATTCATATTTATCGCCCACTAATTGGTGTTGATAAAATCCTGTAGTTGTAGTAGTAACAGCATCAGTAATACAGAACAATCTTTCTCCCATTATTTTTTTAGCAATTTGAATAGCGCTAAAATCTACATGGTATCCATCCGCCACCAAACTACACATGGCTGTTTTATGATTAAACAATGCTCCTACTACACCAGGGGCCCTATGTTGTAGCGGACTCATTGCATTGTATAAATGCGTAGCCACTTTAATTCCATCATTAAAAAAAGATAAAGCATTAGTATAGTCGGCATTGGTATGACCAGCAGACACAACAATACCTTTTGATTGAATTAAATCAATTATTTCTTTGGAACAAATTTCTGGAGCAACGGTAATCATGCCAATATGTTCTGCACCATAATCTAATATCTTTTTTACTTCATCTATACTAGGTGCATGAATAACCTTTTCATTATGTGCTCCTTTTTTGATAGGGTTAATCCAGGGCCCTTCGATATGCAAGCCCATACAACCTTTACCGCCTTTCAATTTATATTCTCTCACCGCATCAATTGCAGCAATAATAATTTCATTGCGCTGAGATGCAATGGTGGGCTGAAAATAAGCAGCACCGCCAGCTACACAGTATTCGTATATTTTTTGAATAGTATCTGCTGTGGGAAATTCAGAAAGTAATTTTCCTCCAGCACCATAAATTTGTAAATCAATTAAAGCAGGAACCACTAAAGGATAAGCGTTTTGGTGATCGTACCCTTCTTTTTTGATAGCAATAATTTTTCCATTGTCTATTTCTACTACCACTTCAGAAATCCAGCTATTTCCAGTAAATAATTCTTGTGCTGAAATATATTGAGACATACTTGAATAAAGTTAAAGCTTGATTAAAATTATTGAATCACAAAAAAATCTGCATCCTTCCAAAAAGGAAACTGCGTTCTTGTATGATTAATTTCTTCTTTTTGTAATTGAATATGAAAAATGTCTTCTTCATGCGCACAGTGGTATAACACTTCTCCTAGAGGACCCACCACCATGGAGTCTCCGCTATGTGCAATATTATTTCCATCTACCCCAACTCTGTTAACGCCAATGGTAAAACATTGGTTTTCTATAGCCCTTGCAGTTAATAAAGTTTTCCAAGCATGATTTCTTTTCTCTGGCCAATTGGCAACGTATAATAAAACATCGTACTCTTTGTCCACCGCTTCGCTTAATTGTTGACGCGCCCAAACAGGGAATCGAAGATCATAGCAAATTTGTAAATTTATTTTCCAACCTTTTACACTTGCAATTAATCTTTTGTGGCCGGGTGTATAATGTTGGTCTTCTCCTGCAAATGCAAACAAATGTCTTTTATTATAATATCCTAATTGTCCATTAGGTAATACCCAAACCAATCTGTTATAATATTTCCCCCCATCCACAATAATTAAAGACCCTGTAATAATTGCTCTTTTTTCTTCAGAGATTCTTTTCATCCAATCAATAGTGGGACCTTCCATTGTTTCAGCTAGCTTCTCAGGCTGCATGCTAAAACCGGTATTGAACATTTCTGGAAGGATAATAATTTCGGTATACTCTTGGATTTGCTGAATCTTTTGAGACAACATATCCAAATTGGCTGCTTTATCTTCCCAATATAATTGGGTCTGTATGATGGTAAAACTTAATGTAGACAAGATTTTGATTTTTCCTTAGACTAAAGATACTAAGGTTTCTTGTTCAGTTTTTGAAGAATCGGCTGAATTAACTGCGGCTCAAAGCCCCTTTGATACAAAAAAGCCTGTGTCTTGGCCATTTTGGAAAGTCCTCGTTCTCCCTTTAAGCTATTCCATTTCTTGTTGGCAAGAGCTTCGAGGGTTTTTTCATAGGCGTCTAAGTCAATACTTTGAAGTGCCTTTTTAATATTATAAGCACTCACTCTTTTTTGTTTCAGGGCATGGGTGATTTTTACCTTTCCCCAGCCTTTAATTCTAAAGTGTCCCCCTGCAAATTGCACCGCAAAACGTTCCTCGTTTAAAAAGTTTTCTGAAATTAAATTAGAGAGTATTTCCTCTACTTCGTCCTTCGACATTCCGTACTCGTACAATTTGTCTCGCACCTCTTGTTGGGCCCTCTCCTGATACGCGCAAAACCGCTTAATGCTTGTAATTGCTTGATCTTTTCCGAGTCGCTTTTTTTCCATTAAAATGTAGATAAGTCTTGCTAAAATAGCTTTTTAATCTTAACAAATTGCATTAGTTTCGTCTTCATATTTATTAAAACTAGATCGCATGAAATTTATCGTTTCTTCTTCTTCTCTTTTAAAACACTTACAACAAATTTCTGGTGTAATTAACTCGAAACTTGCCCATTCAAACCATTGTTTTTTTTCACCTTCGATTTCTTGTAGGCTGACATAAACGTCGGCAGGTAAAGGTATGAGATAACCAGCAGTAATAGCGTCGAAAACTGGAACGCATTTTTTAATAGAAGCCGTTGTTCCACCTAACCCGTCAGGTTTTTTGAGTCCGTTCACATAAGATTCTGTTTTCTTATACCAGTCAGGCAAATCTTTTGCGCACGGATACGGGTGAACTTCAACGGGCATAATCCCAGTTGTGTCAGTAAAAATTATTTTTTGAGACATAACCCACCTTTAAGAGGAAGGTTAGTCTTGAACTTCCACCCAAGTCAACCGTTGTTCGTCCCATGTGTGATAGCCACTTTCAGGATAAGGAACAGGTGGATACCACTTGCAATCTGTTTCATTTAGTATCCAAGAAGGGTAAGGCGCAGGCAAAATAAAGGCGTCTTTTGCTTCGTCATAAAAAGACCCAATCCCTGCGTAATTCTTTCTAATGTTTGAATTGTAAGAGGTTCTTTTACACCTTAGTCCTGCAAACCAAGGCAATGACTCATAAAATCTTTCCCATGCTTCTGCAGAACCGCCAACCTCATTGCCATTTTCGTCTATCTGAGTGACATTTTCGTCAACGCCAGTAATCACTTGTTGAACAATGTTGTTTTCGTCTAATAGTGCGTAGTGTGCCATTATCCTGTTGTCACATTTCCGCTACCTGCGGTAATAGTAGCAATTTTATGGTTTGCCGTAGTAGTAACATTACCTGTTAATCCAGCGTTGATAGTAATGTTTCGAGTTAAACCGACACGGATTAGAACAATACCTGAGCCCCCTGATGAGTTCGTTTCGCCACCGCCAGCATAGCCACCGCCACCGCCACCGCCGCCTGAATTAGCGCTTCCGCTCCCTGGGGCTAAGTTGTATCCACCGCCGTTACCACCACCGCCAGTACCGCCGTATGACCAACCACTTCCTGCGTATTGTGACGCACCGCCACCACCGCCACCTCGCGCGTATCCGTCAATGCTTGAAGTTAAACCAGCGCCACCTGTTGCGCCAGTATTAGCAGTTACCGATTTTCCTACCTCTGACGCACCACCGCCACCACCGCCGCTATGACCGCCAGCAGGAGATGAGTTACCGCTTAGACCCGAACCGCCCGCGTATCCTTGTCCCGAAGTACCAGCGCCACCGCTCCATGTTCCGCTACTCTGTTCAGGACCGCCACCGCCACCGCCCGAGCCACCGCTATACCCGCTTGAGTCACTTCGAGTTCCGCCAGTACCGCCACCCGAGGATGAAAAATTGTGAAAATTAGAAGCACTACCGCCGCCAGCGCTACCGCCACCGCCAATAGTTACAGACCAGTTACTTGCGGAGAAGGCTAATGGGCTTTCTGTTGCGCCGCCACCACCAGTTGTGCCGACAGATGTGCGATAACCGCCCGCACCACCGCCACCGCCAATCGCGG
>JALQXE010000156.1 GCA_023263235.1 Sediminibacterium sp.
CTAATCATCCAGAATGTTATTTAATGGTAGTGTTGGTTGATGAACGTCCCGAGGAGGTTACCGATGTAGAACGTTCTGTAAAAGCAGAAGTAATTGCTTCTACTTTTGATGAGCCCGCAGAAAAACACGTAAAGGTTTCTACCATGGCTTTGCAAAAAGCAAAACGTTTGGTAGAGTGCGGACACGATGTGGTTATTTTATTAGATTCTATTACACGTTTAGCACGTGCTCACAATACGGTTGCGCCAAGTTCTGGTAAAGTATTATCGGGTGGTGTGGAAGCGAATGCAATGCAAAAACCAAAACAATTTTTTGGAGCGGCACGTAAAATTGAAAATGGTGGATCTTTAACCATTATTGCTACCGCCCTTGTGGATACGGGTTCTAAGATGGACGAAGTAATCTTTGAAGAGTTCAAGGGAACAGGTAATATGGAATTGGTATTGGATCGTCGTTTAGCAAACAAACGTATTTTCCCCGCAATTGATTTAACGGGTTCAAGTACACGACGCGATGATTTATTATTATCAGCAGATGTATTACAAAGAATGAATATTTTACGTTTGTTCTTGAACGATATGAACACCGACGAGGCAATGAATGAATTATTAAAACGCATGCGCGGCACCAAAGACAACGAAGAGTTTTTGGCCAGCATGAATCGTTAGAATAAAAAAGGCGCTATATTCTTTAAGCGCCTTTTTTATTTTACTCTTATGATTTTACCTTTCTTCACATCGTGCGGTTTTTCCTTTTTAACATTGGGCGCTTTCGTGACCTACTCCTTGAAATAATTATTGTTTTCAATTTCTTCACGCACTTTTTCCGGAACTAAATAACGAATGGTAATTCCTTCTTTTCTATTATTTCTAATTAGTGTTGCAGATAATTCTAACATAGGTGCTTCTAAATAAGTAATGTTTGCACCATAGGTATCTGTGATTTCAAATCCCGGTCTTCTATAAACAATGAAGCTATAATTTTTAATGAGCGTTTCGAAGTTTTTCCATTTTGGCAAATTTTGAAAACTATCTCCGCCCATTATTACCGAAAATTCGTGTTGAGGATATTGTTCCGTTAAATAGGCAAGGGTGTCAATAGTATAAGATGGCTTGGGTAATTTAAATTCTATATCCGAGACGCGTAATTGAGGATCATCTTCAATAGCGATATTGGCTAAATGCAATCGATCGTATTCGTTTAATAAACTGCTTTGTGTTTTATGTGGGTTTTGGGGAGAGACCACCAACCATATTTGTTTAATGTCAGCATGATTGGCAATATAACTTGCTACCATCAAGTGCCCATTGTGAATGGGATTAAAACTACCAAAAAACAAGCCTATTTTCATTATAACTTATTGATTGTCAATTATTTAAATTATTTCGCGGGCGTTATAAGTATGCTCTCGGCCTCATCCATTCTTAAACTTAATTGATATCCGGCCACCGAAATACTAATGGGATCACCCAGGGGAGCAATTTGTTCAACAGTTATAAATTCTCCAGGTATGCAGCCCATCTCCATTAATTTTAAAAAGATTTCATCGTTTTCAAATGAATGAATTGTGCCCGATTCTCCAATATGCAGTTGTGATAATTTCTTCATGATTCATCACAAAGATAGTTTCATTTCTAACACAAATACTTACGAGATTTGGAGCAATAATTTTGCTTAAAATTCGTATAAATATTTGAAAGACATTCAACTATGTACATGACCATCTCCTTTAATAAAGCCGATAAATCCATTACCCTGGGTAATCGTATGGCCCTAAAAGGTTTTTTGGAAAAGCAAATGAAAAAGGAGGGTATTCGAATTGAGTGTTTACAGTATGTTTTTTGTTCTGATAAATACTTACTTGGTATAAACAAGCAGTTTTTAAACCACGATTACTATACAGACATCATCAGTTTTGACCTTTCTGAAACAAAAGGGGTGTTAATTGGCGACATATATATAAGTGTAGATCGCGTGAAAGAAAATGCCAAAACCATGAAAACCAAGCAACCCGATGAGCTATTAAGGGTTATTTTTCATGGTGCCTTGCATTTTTGTGGATACAAGGACAAAAAAACCGCTGATGCTAAACTAATGAGAGCCATGGAAGACAAATGGATCAAGGCTTATTTGAAGTTGACGAAGTAGTGCGTTTAAATAAATGTTCCATGGGGAACATTTATTATAAATCTTACCCACTTATCAGAAGCCTTGCTTCTTCTTGTTCCATGGGGAACAAGAGCTCGCGAAGCGAGTGATGAATGATGTTAGATTCTAATAAATGTTGTTTTAAGAACATTTATTAGAACGAAATAGCGAGTGATTAAACTATTTACTAATTAAGAAAGTGTCCCACGAGAACTCGCGCAGCGAGTGATTAAAATAAATACTAAATATTAAAACGTTCCACGTGGAACGTTTTAATATAAAATCCCATCTTATCTTTGCAACCTTATGTTTCCAAAATACAATGTAATAGTAGTAGGTGCCGGTCATGCCGGCTGTGAGGCGGCTGCGGCGGCAGCCAATATGGGCAGTAAAGTATTGCTTGTAACCATGAATATGCAGACCATTGCACAAATGAGTTGTAATCCAGCCATGGGTGGAATTGCTAAGGGTCAAATTGTTAGAGAGATTGACGCCCTAGGTGGTTATAGCGGAATAGTATCAGATTTAAGCACTATCCAATTTAGGATGTTAAATAAAAGCAAGGGACCTGCCATGTGGAGCCCCAGGACTCAAAATGATAGACATTTGTTTGCCGCTAAGTGGAGAGAGCTTTTGGAGAAAACCCCAAATGTGGATTTTTATCAGGACTCGGTAAACGAATTAATCATCAAAAATGGGAAGGCCTGTGGTGTTAAAACAAGTCTGGGTCACTTAATTGAATCAGATGCGGTGGTTATAACAAGCGGAACCTTCCTAAATGGTATCATTCATATTGGAGAGAAGCAAATAGGTGGTGGTCGTGTGGCAGAAAAAGCTGCTACGGGAATTACCGAACAATTGGTTTCTTTGGGTATGGAGTCCGATAGACTAAAAACGGGAACGCCACCAAGGGTTGATGGTAGAAGCTTAGACTATACTAAAATGGAAGAGCAGAAAGGAGATGACGAGGTGGTTGGATTTTCATACTTAAATGTGCCAAGGGTGAAGCCAGAAAACCAGCGCTCTTGTTGGATCACCTATACTGATACCGTTGTTCACGACATTTTAAAAACCGGTTTTGATCGAAGCCCGATGTATGCTGGTCGGATTGAGGGCGTGGGGCCAAGATATTGTCCTAGTATTGAAGACAAGATTAATAGATTTGCGGAAAGAGAGCGTCACCAGTTATTTGTTGAACCAGAGGGATGGAACACCGTAGAAATATATGTAAACGGATTTAGTACAAGTTTACCGGAAGAGGTACAATACGAAGCGCTTCGTAGGGTTCCTGGATTTGCTAACGCCAGAATGTTCCGCCCCGGTTATGCCATTGAATATGATTTCTTTCAACCTACACAATTAAAATATACACTAGAAACAAAGGCGGTTGAAAATTTGTTTTTTGCAGGCCAAATAAATGGAACAACCGGATACGAAGAAGCCGCTTGTCAGGGTATTATGGCAGGCATGAATGCACACCTAAAAATTACGCACCAGGCGCCATTTATATTAAATCGAAGCGATGCCTATATTGGAGTGTTAATTGATGATTTAATTGGAAAGGGAACAAATGAACCCTACAGAATGTTTACATCGCGCGCGGAATTTAGAACCCTATTGAGACAGGATAACGCCGATTTACGTTTAACCGAAATAGGATATAAACTTGGACTGGCAAAGGAAGAAAGGATGCGACGTGTTGAGCTTAAAAACAATGAAGTTGCAGATATAAAAAATATTTTATTAAACCACGCTATTGAACCATCCGAAATAAACGAGTTTTTAACGAGTGTAGATTCAGCTGCATTAAATGAAAAACAAAAAGCAGCAAAGCTCGTATTGAGGCCAAACATAAGTCTACAACAAATTCTAGAAAATTGTGTTTCCTTAAAAAACATATTGAATCACAAGGAAACGGAGTTTTTAGAGCAAGCAGAGATTCAGGTTAAATACGAGCGCTATATTGAAAAAGAGAAAGAAATTGTGGACCGAATGGCATCTCTTGAAAATCTAGTCATTCCTGAGAATTTTGATTATGATAAGGTTGCTGCCCTTTCGATCGAGGCCTTGCAAAAATTCAAAAAAATTCGCCCGCTTACCATTGGGCAGGCTAGCAGAATCAGTGGCGTGAATCCAAGCGACGTTCAAATATTAATGGTGTATATGGGTAGATAATTTTTAGCGCCCACCACTTATCAAAAAAAATAATTCCGGCGATTTTTCATACTAGTATTTTTGTAGCTTTAGTTTATTCTAAATTATTAAATACTGTCGCGCATGAAGAGGATCTTTTTATGGCTTACACTTGTTACAATAAGTGTATCAACAAATGCACAGGAAACTTTTCCGGTTAACGGAATAAGAGACGTACGCTCTGGTTTGTATGCATTTACAAACGCAACCGTTGTGCAAAACTCAACAACAAAAATTGAAAAGGGAACCCTACTTATTAAACAGGGTAAAATCATTGCAGTGGGCGCAAGTGTAGCTATACCCGCAGAGGCCGTTGTGGTAGATTGCAATGGAAAATACATTTACCCATCATTTATTGATGCATATACTAATTATGGTATAAGCAATTCGGCAAGACCAGCCGGTGCATTTAATTATGGCGCTCCTGCTCAGTTTGTATCCAACAAACCGGGTGCTTACAATTGGAATCAAGCAATAAAACCAGAAACAAACGCATATGAAATTTTTGCACCCGACGAAACGGCAGCAAACGGTTATAGAGCAAATGGATTTGGAACTGTGTTTACACATGTTAAAGATGGTATCGCGCGCGGTACGGGTGCCGTGGTTACTTTGGCTACAGACGATGCGCATCAAGCATTAATTAAAACAAAAGCTGCTGCAGTATATTCATTTGAAAAGGGTTCTTCTACACAATCCTACCCAAGTAGCTTAATGGGAAGCATCGCATTGCTTCGTCAAACTTATTTGGACGCAAAGTGGTATCAAACAAAACCAAGTGCGGAAGGAACCAATCTTTCATTAGAAGCATTTAATGCAACGCAGTCTATCCCTCAAATTTTTGCAGCTGATGATAAGTGGTCTACACTTAGGGCGCACAGAATTGGCGCAGAGTTTGGTGTACAATATATTTTAAAGGGTGCCGACAATGGTTACCAAAGAATTGATGAGTTAGCAAAAACAAAAGCTTCGTTTATACTAGGAATAGATTTTCCGGCTGCCATGGACGTTGAAGACCCTAACGATGCAAGATTTGTTTCTTTAGCCGACATGAAACATTGGGAATTGGCTCCAACAAACCCAGCTGCTTTTGAAAAAGCAAATATTCCCTTTAGCATTAGTGCATCTGAAATGAAGGATGCAAAAATGTTTTTAGGAAATTTAAGAAAGGCTATAGGCGCCGGTTTGTCTGAAGCTAAAGCATTGGAAGCTTTAACAAAAACACCCGCTACACAAATTGGTGTTTATGACCAAGTGGGATCTCTTGAAACAGGAAAGTGGGCAAATTTTATTATTACAACCGAACCGCTATTTAATAGTAATTCCAAAATTATTGAGAACTGGGTGCAGGGAAAAAAATATGATGTAAACTCAATAGAGTGGATGAACCTTGCTGGAAAATATAAATTAACCATTCAAAGCGGAACAAATAGCACCGATTATAATTTAGAGGTTAAAAAAGATTTAACCGCTCAAATTGTTGGACAAGACACCCTAAGTGCAAAAATAACCGCAAACGAGTCTATCATTAAAATAAGCTTTGCGACCAAAAAGGGAAAAGATGCCGAGCAGGTGAGATTGGGAGGTGTAATAGTTGGGAACAACTGGAATGGTGTTGGTACAGACGCTGTTGGAAACAAAACCACTTGGACAGCAACTTTAGTAGGACCCCTAACCACATCCGCAGAAAAAAAGAGAGAGAATGTTGATGCTACAAAGCCATTGGCAAAAGTAACCTATCCGTTTTTGGGATTCGGTAACGAAACAATTCCAAGTCAAGAAACCATCTTAATTAAAAACGCTACGGTGTGGACAAGCGAAAAAGAGGGTGTATTACAAAACACCGATGTTTTGGTAAAAGCGGGTAAAATTGCAAAGATCGGAAACAACATTTCTGAAAACACCGCAAGAGTAATTGATGGAACCGGAAAACATTTGAGTGCGGGTATCATTGATGAGCATTCCCATATTGCTGCATTGTCAATTAATGAAGGTGCTCAATCCGTAACAAGCGAAGTGCGTATTGGTGATAATATGAATCCGGAAGACATTAATATCTATCGTCAATTAAGCGGTGGTGTTACCACATCACATATTTTACACGGATCTGCAAACACCATTGGTGGTCAAACCCAATTAATGAAGCTTCGCTGGGGTGCAACCGACGAGGGATTAAAATTTGCAGGTGCTGATCCTTTTATAAAATTCGCATTGGGTGAAAATGTAAAAAGAACTACCTCTACAAACAACAATAGATTTCCAGACACAAGAATGGGCGTTGAAGAGGTTTTGAATGATGCTTTTGATAGAGCCATTGATTATCAAAAAGCATTAAAAGCAAACCCGAACACAAGAAGAGATTTGGAATTGGATGCGTTGGTTGAAATTTTGAACAAAAAAAGATTCATTACTTGTCACTCTTATGTACAACCTGAAATTACTTATGCAATGCGCATTGGTGATAAATATGGTTTTACATTTAATACGTTTACACACATTTTAGAGGGTTATAAAGTAGCGGATAAAATGAAGCTGCATGGCGCTAGTGCTTCTACCTTCTCTGATTGGTTCATGTATAAAACCGAAGTGCAAGATGCAATTGCTTATAACGCAGCTATTATGCAAAAAGTGGGCTTAAACGTTTGTATTAATTCTGATGACGCCGAAATGGCAAGACGTTTAAACCAAGAAGCGGGCAAGGTGGTTAAATATGGCGGCGTGTCTGAACAAGAGGCGTTAAATATGGTTACCATTAATCCAGCAAAAGCACTTCATGTTGCCGACAGGGTTGGTAGCATAAAAGTGGGTAAGGATGCAGACCTGGTGTTGTGGACCGACAATCCACTAAGCATTTATGCGAAATCACTATACACCATTGTTGATGGTGTGGTATATTTTGACAGAGACAAAGACACCGAAATGCGCAAAACGGTTGCTGCTGAAAAAGCCCGTTTAATTCAAAAAATGTTGGGCGACAAAAAATCTGGGGCGCCAACAAGACCCGCTACAGCAAGTTTACAAACAATTTTACATTGTGCCGATCACGATCACGAGGATGGCATAGCAACTATTTATGAAACCGAAAAAAACTAAAACATGCAAAAGAAATATACTAGTATTTTAATATTATCTCTTGCATTGTTATCAAAAATAACAACTGCACAGGAAACAATTTATCCGGCAGGTCCTCAACAGGGAACCATTGCAATAACACACGCAACCGTTCACGTTGGAAACGGAACAGTGTTAAGCGACGCAACAGTAATTTTTGAAAAAGGAAAAATTACCAATGTTGGCGCTGGTATTGCAGCACCCGCCGGCACAACTGTTGTTGACGCAAGTGGAAAACACGTATACCCAGGTTTAATATTATCAAACTCTTATCTGGGTTTAAAAGAGGTGGGAAGTGGCGTAAGGGGCAGTAATGACTTGGCGGAAATTGGAGAAAACAACGCAAGCATTAAATCATTGGTGTCTTATAATACCGACTCTAAAATTATAAACGTTTTAAGAGCAAATGGAATTTTGTTGGCACACGTGGCACCCGAGGGGGAGTTAATAGAGGGACAGTCTAGTGTTGTACAATTAGACGCGTGGAACTATGAAGATGCAAATTATAAGGCAAACATTGGTCAGTATATTGAACTACCGTCTTTTGTGGTGCGTCAAAGGGGGCGCGGTTTTATGCGTCTACCACAATCCGCCGATCCTTTAAAAGACGCGTTTAACAGGGTTGAAACCATTAGAACCTTTTTTACCCAAGCGGCGGCATACTTAAAAGAAAAAGAGCATGCTAGCAATAATTTAAAATTTGAGGCTGTGCGTGGATTGTTTGATGGCAAACAAAAATTGTTTGTACGTGCAAACGAGGTTAAACAAATGCTCATTGCAATTGACTTGGGCAAGGAATTTGGTTTCAAGGTTGTTATCGTAGGTGGCTCGGAAGCGTTTCAAATTGCACCCATTTTAGCAGCGAATAATATACCCGTTATTTTAGGACAACAGCACGCGCTTCCTACAACAGAGGATGATGATATAGATCAACCGTATAAGCTTCCGGCACAATTATCCAAAGCGGGGGTTCTGGTTTCTATTAGCGACATGAGCGAAAACACAAAACAAAGAAATCTGAGTTTTAACGCGGGCACCGCAGCCGCATATGGACTAACCAAAGAAGAGGCTTTAAGTACAATTACACTGAATAGTGCAAAAATATTGGGCATTGATAATATAACGGGCTCTTTGGAGACGGGAAAAGACGCCAACATTATAATTAGTGAGGGGGATATATTAGACATGCGCGGTAATCAGGTGATTAAGGCATTTATTCAAGGACGAGATATTTCTTTGGATAATAAACAAAAACAATTATACGAACGCTATAAGCACAAGTATAAAATAAACTAATCAATTATTTGTTTTAATATACACATCCCCTTCACTAAAGTGTTGGGGATGTTTTTTTTGTTACCTTAGCAACATGTCTAAAAAACTATACTTACTTGATGCTCTGGCGCTTATTTACAGAGCCTACTATGCGCTTATCCGCACCCCGAGAATAACAAGCACGGGTATTAATACGAACGCACAATTTGGATTTACAAATACACTCTTAGAAATTATTAAAAAAGAAAATCCTACACACATTGCGGTGTGTTTTGATACACATGCACCCACCGAACGTCACACCGATTTCACAGACTATAAAGCAAACAGGGAAGAAGCTCCCGAAGATTTATTAAGCGCCCTGCCTCATATAAAAGCAATTATCGAGGGATTTAATATTCCCGTTGTTGAATGCGACGGATATGAAGCCGATGATGTAATTGGGACGCTTGCTTGGCAGGCCGCGGACATGGGCTATGAGGTTTATATGGTAACGCCCGACAAGGATTATGGACAATTGTTGGTAAAGCCCAATGTATATATGTGGAAGCCTCCAGCTTTTGGAAACGAAAGGGAAATTATTGATGCAGAAAAAATAAAAACAAAGTGGGATATCGCGCGCGTAGATCAGGTGGTTGATATGTTGGGGTTAATGGGAGATGCGGCAGATAATATACCGGGCATTCCTGGTGTTGGAGAAAAAACAGCCGCAAAGCTTTTAAAGGAATATGACACGCTAGAGGGCGTGTTGGCCAATGCAGATAAAATTAAGGGTGCGATGGGTGAAAAAGTGCGCGCAGGAAAAGAGTCGGCTATTATGAGTAAAAAGCTGGCCACCATTATTACAAATGTACCCGTTCGGTTTCACGAGGAAGACTATAAGCTTTCAGAAAAAAATGTGCCCGCATTAACCGAAATATTTAATCTATTAGAATTTAAAACGCTTGGAAAAAGAATATTGGGAAGTGATTTTGAGGAGAAGACGCGAAAGGCGCCTGATGAAAGAAAGAAAATTGATACCGAAGATAAACAGGTTGACTTGTTTGGCAATGAAGTAAAAGCACCTAAAGAAAAAATTGTTAAAACCAAAACCGTTTTACTAGATGCAGCATCGGGTACACAAATTACTTTAGAAGCCAACGACGAAAAAGAAAAAAATGAATTTGAAGATAATGAAGAGGCGCCCCAATTAATCGTAAATAAAAATATAGAAAACACAGCACATAAATATATTTCGGTTATTGGTGATGGTGCAATAAAAGATCTTATTAAAATATTATCTAAGGAAAAAGAAATTTGTATTGATACAGAAACAACGGGGATTGATGCAAATAATGTGGAATTGGTGGGTTTGAGCTTTTCGATAAAAGAGCACGAGGCATATTATATTCCCGTTGCAAACGATGGTGATGGTGGCGACGGCGCAAAATATATTTTATCATTATTTGAACAGCTATTTGAGAACAAAGAAATTACATGGGTTGGTCAAAACCTAAAATATGATTTTTTGGTTTTGAAATGGTATGGCGTAGAGATAAAGGGTAAAACATTTGACACCATGTTGGCGCATTATGTTATAGAGCCAGAAGGCAGGCGCAGCATGGATTTGCTAAGTGGACAATATTTAGGATACGAACCTGTTTCTATTGAGGCGCTTATTGGAAAGAAGGGGAAAAACCAGGGGACCATGCGTGATGTGCCACTAGAACAAATAACAGAATATGCTGCCGAAGACGCCGACATTACGCTACAATTAAAAAAATGTTTTGACCCCTTGATAAATAAACGGGGGGTGAACAAGGTTTTTGAAGCGGTTGAAAATCCACTGGTACGCGTTTTGGTGGATATGGAGTTTGAGGGTGTAAAAGTAGACACTTCATTTTTAAATGAGTATAGTAAGGTGTTAGAAGAGGATGCTAAAAAAGCAGAGGAAAGCGTTTTCGAACAAGCGGGCGTTCGATTTAATTTAGCTTCTCCAAAGCAATTGGGCGAGATTTTATTTGATGTGTTAAAGCTGGACCCAAAAGCAAAGAAAACAAAAACGGGTCAGTATGCTACAGGCGAGGATGTGCTTTCTAAAATGGCTGCTAAGCATAAAATAGTAGATGATATTTTAAATTTTAGAGAGTTAACAAAATTAAAGTCAACTTATGTTGATGCAATACCCGCGCTAATTAATCCAAGAACAGGAAGAATTCATACAAGCTATGCTCAGGCTGTTGCGGTAACGGGTCGTTTAAGCAGCACAAACCCCAACCTGCAAAACATTCCCATCCGCTCGGAAAGAGGAAGAGAAATTAGAAAAGCTTTTATTCCCCGCGAAACGGGAAGACTTTTAGTAAGTGCAGATTACTCTCAAATAGAATTAAGAATAGTTGCCGCCATCAGTGGTGATCCAAATATGTGTGAGGCGTTTAAACAAGGAAAGGATATTCACACCGCAACGGCTGCCAAGGTTTATGGAATAGCCGAAGAAGAAGTAACAAAAGAAATGCGTTATAAAGCCAAGAGTGTAAATTTTGGTATTATATATGGACAGGGGGCGTTTGGTTTAGCAGAAAATCTGGGCATTTCTCGAACCGAAGCAAAGGAAATTATAGACAACTATAAAAAAGAGTTTCCTAATATACAAAAATATATGGACCAACAAATTAATAACGCAAAAGAGCTGGGTTTTGTAGAAACTCTCATGGGGCGTAAGCGTTGGTTGAGAGATATTAATAGTTCTAATTTTACGGTGCGTGGTTTTGCGGAGCGCAATGCCATTAACTCTCCTATTCAGGGTTCAGCAGCAGACATGATAAAGTTGGCAATGATTAGCGTTCACAAAGAAATGAAAAAGAAAAAATGGGAATCAAAAATGATTTTACAGGTTCACGACGAATTGGTGTTTGATGCTGTTGAACAAGAATTGCCGGCACTTAAGGAATTAATTTTAAGCTGTATGACGGGAGCAATGGCTTTGCCCAATGGAGTTCCTGTTGAAGCTGAAATTGGTGTTGGGAAAAACTGGTTGGAAGCACACTAGGTGCTTTTTGCGCGATTAGTCTTTTCTTTTATATACCGGAACCGTACTACAGGGCTCTCCATACATGATACTTTTTACAACGGGGCGCAATTTTTGAGTGATGGCTACATATGCACTTTCGTTAATGGGCGTTTCGCCACAACCTTTCACAACCACCCTTTGGTCCGCATAATCGGATAAATTAATTGTATTAATTTGGTCTAATAAAAATTGTGCGCGCGTTTTGTCTTCGTCTCCAAAATAAATTGCTTTTGCAAAAGGCTGTAAACCAGAAACAATTAACATATTTGCCCACATAGGAATAATGGCGTCTGCTGAACAAAAAATTCCAACCACCTTGTCTTTATAGATTGACCAATCAAGAGAAGACAGGGCGGTACGAAAATCTTTCTCCTTTAACATTAATTCCATAAATAAATACGGTTTAATATCAAACAAACAAATTTCGTTGTTCGAGAGAAAAGAGGCTAAATCAACGCTAACGATTCCACTTTCGGCCACCTTATTGGTTAACAAATCTGACATAATGCAAAAGTACATTCTTTTGGATAAAGAAAAAGCCCCCAAATTGGGGGCTTTAAAATATATTAACTCATTTAATTTAGTAAAGCTTCGCTCTGTTGTCTTCAATCTTTGCCTTCTTTTTTAAAGCAAGAACAGAGTTTAAAATGTTATTGCTAATTCTTCCTTGATATTGTTCTTTGAAAGCAGCAATGTCACCTGGAGCAGGAGCGGTTCCTAGGTTGCTTACTGAAATTACAAATACCCCTGCGTTTCCAGAGATTGGTTCGCTTACTTTGTTTAATAAAGACTTATTAAACGCCGCGCCAACTAATTTTGGTTCATTTCCCAAACCAGCAATATTTGTGTTGGCATAACTTAAGCTGTCGGCTTCTAACACGGTTGCATTGGCGCCAGTCGCGATTGCTTCAAGTGTGGCTCCTTTTAATTTTGTTTTAATAACCGCCGCTTTTTTCTGATCTCTAATAACCACCTCTACGTTTTTTGTTTTAGCAGTTTCAACACTCATTAGGCCTGGTTTATCCTCTCCGGTAATTGTTGCAACAATATAAGCGTCTCCAACCTCTATGGGTTCAGATACGTCGTTTACTTTTTTATCAAACACCCAGCGAACCACCTCTCTCGTTTCGCCAAGACCTTGTACTCCGAAATCATATGCCTTAAGGCTGGTTGCCGGAACAGCTTGTTTATTTAACTTAAGCGCGTTGGCGTTAAATGATTTTTGATCCTTACTGTCTGCTGCAAATTTAGCGGCGGCTGTTTGTGCGGCTGTTGTTGTTTCTTTGCTAGCGGTAATGGGTAGTGTTAAATAAGCAATATTATATGCTGGGTTTGGCGCTGTTTGTTTTAATACTTCTATATAATGATATCCAAATTCAGTTTTTACTACACCCTTTGAGCCAACTGGGTTTTCAAAAGAAAAATCATTAAACGCTTTTACCATATTTGCCTGAGGAAACATTTCATATTTTCCACCATTGGCTTTACTACCACCATCATCAGAATATTTTTCAACCATGCTTTCAAAAGAGGCGCCGCCGGTAATTGCTATTTTAATACTATCAATTAATTTTTTTGCTACACTATCGTCTCTTATAACCTGATTGCTTTGTGGATCAATTGTTGCAATTAATATATGTCTAACGCTAGCGCTATCCGGTAAAAGTTTGGTTCCTATAACTTTCGCAATTGTTAAATTTGGCCCATCAACATAGGGACCATATAAACCACCAACTGGCGTGTTTAATACAGCATCTTTTTCTGGTATTTGAATTCTATTCTTACTTATATATCCATTATAGTAACGAGCATCTGGGGTGTTCTTGTTTAAAAAAGCGGTAACGTCGGTAGTTGTTTGGAAACCTTCTTTTAAAGCAAGGATATTATTTCTAGTTGTGGCCGTGTCGGTTGCTGTTGGTGCTGCACTAAATGCAACAAAACTAATATTTCTTTGAAGTTCTTCTATTTGAAAAGATGCGCTATTTTCTTTTAAGTACGCCGCAATATCCTCATTTGTTACTTTTATTGTTTTGTCTTCAATGGTGGTATAAGGAACATTTACAAAACGAATATTTGAAATTGCATTATTTTCAGCGTATTGTTTTTCAATTAACCATTTCGGAGATTGAATACCTCTATATAATAAAGCCTGGTATTTTCTTAGTGCTCTTTTTTCTAATGCTGGTTGAATTACATTTTTTTGTAGTTGTTCTCTTTGTTCAACAACTTCTTTTTTTGTTGATTTTTTTAACTCAGCTAACTGGGCTTTAAGATCATTAACCTTAAACTCTCCGGTATTTTGATCGGTGAATTGTTGTCTAAATGGAGACTCTAAACCAAATAAAACGTCGTTAATTTCTTTTGCGCCAACGCTTAATCCAATTTTATCTGCTTCTTGCTTTATTAATATTGTGAAAACCTCGGTGTTCCAAAGTTCATTAATAACCTGTCCTCTTTGGGCTCCTTGAGCTGCATATTGTTGAAGTTGATTTTGAACCTTTTGTTCAAACTCAATTTTATCAATTTTTTGGCCATTTATGACACCAAGCGTGGTAATATCATTATTACTATTATTACGACCAATGCCATCTTGTAAAATAAAAGCGATTAATGCTAATGCAATTAAACCCAAAAGAATCCAAGTTCCTCTTTCTCTAATGTTCTGAATGATTGACATATATACTAAATTATAGGAAGGCAAAAATAAAGGTTTATTTTAACTAAATGTAGATATAGATTGATTTTTAAGTCTATTTTTTACTAAAAAGTGTAATTTAAAATACACAATACAGGAGTGGATAAATTAAATTTTCGTGAATATCTCTGTTTTTTACGTGTATAAACCTTGATAAGTATTTAATAAGAAAGTGTTGGATTAATAAAAATCTATAGAATTGATTTAAAAACCAATATTTATACCCGTTAATTAACAGTTGGTAATTTGTGAACTTTGGAAAAAAGTATAAAATATTTGAGTAGCATTAATGTGTTATAAATAACTAAAATGCTTATCTGTACTCATTATTAATGCATTTAAATATAATAATGTATAAAAAATAAAACATGTTAATAAGAAAGATATACACTTATACACAGCCGTAATAGTATTAGGTTATTAATTTAAATGTATTATAGTTTAATACTACAAGAGTAATTAACAATGAAGATTATTATCAATTTTAGGAGACCAGCATAAAATCCCCTACTTTTATTCTCCTACCTTTAAACCTTTAAAAAGAAAGAATTATTATGTTTTTATAAAGGGTATAAATACTAAAAGGAGGAATTTAAAAAAATACTAAATTTATTACTAAATAAATAAAACATTGAAAATCAATAAATTAATAAATATAAATTAATTTTTTAAAATATAAACTAATCAAATTAGTAAAAAAATCGTTGCTATGATGCAAGAAGACGGTTTTGATGCCGCCAAAGATTACGTTAGAGTAGGCGTTAAAAGTGGCGGGTGCTCGGGCTTGTCTTATGAATTAAAGTTTGACAAAGAAGTAGGTGAAAACGACAAGATTTTTGAAGACAATGCT
>JALQXE010000018.1 GCA_023263235.1 Sediminibacterium sp.
ACGGAACATAGCTTTCATTTAATTCAGGGTCAAAGTATTGCATTTTTTTTCCCGAATGATTTTCATGTTGTTTTAAATCAAAATCAGTACGGGAATGAATACCTTCTAACTCTTTGAATCCCATTGGAAAGTCGAATTCAATGTCACATGCCGCATTTGCGTAATGAGCTAGTTTTATATGATCATGTAAACGATATGCGCTATCTCCTAATCCGAGTGCTTTATGCCATTTAACACGCGTATCTTTCCAATATTCATACCATTTCATTTCTTCTCCAGGACGAACAAAGAATTGCATCTCCATTTGTTCAAATTCACGCATACGGAAAATAAATTGTCTAGCCACAATTTCATTTCTAAATGCTTTTCCAATCTGAGCAATACCAAAAGGTATTTTCATTCTGCCTGATTTTTGAACATTCAAGAAATTAACAAAAATACCTTGTGCTGTTTCGGGTCTTAAATAAATAGTATTGGCATCTTCTGCAACAGATCCTAATTCAGTGGAAAACATTAAATTAAATTGACGTATCTCTGTCCAGTTGCCAGTACCACTTACACTACAATTTATTTTATGCGTTTCAATTAATGTTTTCAAACCAGCAAAATCATCATTGGCCAATAAAGCATCCATATCGGCTATTAATTTATCGGCTCCTGCCTGATCCCCTTTCTCAATCATCTTTTCCGCATGGCCTTCAATTAAATGATCTACGCGATATCGTTTTTTACTATCCTTATTATCAATTAAAGGATCACTAAAACTATCAACATGGCCACTTGCTTTCCAAGTAGTAGGATGCATAAAAATAGCAGCATCAATTCCAACAATATTTTCATTCATTTGTGTCATGGAATTCCACCAATAATCACGAATGTTTTTCTTTAATTGAGCGCCATAAGGACCATAATCATAAACGGCACTTAATCCATCATATATTTCACTGCTTGGAAATACAAAACCATATTCTTTAGCATGTGATATAATTGCTTGTAATGTATTATCTGTTGGGGTCTTACTCATAGTTGGCAAAGATAAGGAGTAATCAATTATCGGTGCAATTTTTCGTTGTTTTGATGGCGTGTAGCGTCTCTATTGGTTTTCTTTTGTATATTTTTCTCAAAAGCTGCTGTTAAATCAATGCCTGTTTGATTTGCTAAACATATTAATACAAATAAAACATCAGCCATTTCATCGGCTAACAAAAGTGAATCTTCATTGTTTTTGAAGGATTGGTCGCCATACTTGCGAACAAGAATTCTCGACAACTCACCCACTTCCTCCATGAGTATTCCCATGTTAGTAAGCTCACTAAAATATTTCACGCCAATGGTTTGAATCCATTGATCCACTTTTTCCTGCGCCTGTTGTAGGGTAAGTTCGTTTGCCATATTTATTCTTTATTTTTTGAATCTATTGTTATTGTTACGGGACCGTCATTAATTAAAGCCACTTTCATATCTGCTCCAAACTTTCCGGTTTGAATAGTAGCACCTAAATCCTGTTCTAATTGAGTGATCAATTTTTCATATAGAGGTATTGAAACATCAGGTTTAGCAGCTGCTATATATGAAGGCCTATTCCCTTTTTTAGTAGAGGCATGCAAAGTAAATTGGCTCACCAATAATATTCCACCCCCCACTTCCAAAATACTTTTGTTCATCACCCCCTGCTCATCTTCAAAAATGCGCATGTTTACAATTTTATTGGACAACCATTCAATATCCGTTGGGTCATCCTCATTTACGATACCTACTAGTACCATTAATCCCTTTTGAATTTGACCAATCACAGTTCCATCCACCGTCACACTTGCTTCCAATACCCTTTGAATAACAACTCTCATAATATTCGGTTTTACGCCATGAAGATAAACAAAACTATTTTCACTAATTTAGCTGTAATTTCAATCCCTTGAGTAGTATAAAAAAATTAGCCGGTCAAACAATGTGGTATGGATTAAGTTCCATAGCAGCTCGTTTTATTAGCTATTTGCTAACCCCTTATTTAACATTAAAGCTTACCGAAGCTGCGTATGGGGAACAAGCAATTGTATACTCATTTATTCCATTCCTTAACGTGATTGTAACGCACGGAATGGAAACTGCCTACTTTCGATTTGGCTCCAAGGAAAACGAGGAAAAGATTTACCACACTAGCAGCTTTTCCATGATCGTAGTAACGGCTTTGGTAATTGCTGGTTTACTCATTTGGGGTGCCCCTATTTCCAATTTATTACAAATTAATTTACATCCCGAATACATTAAACTCGTTGCCTGGGTAGTAGCGCTAGATGCTTTAACCACCATTCCTTTTTCAAGACTTAGAATGGAGGGACGACCCCAAAAATATGCTTTCATAAAAGTGGGTGGCATTTTAGTAAATATTTTTGCCACTTACGCACTCATTAGTATTCTACCTGCCTATGCAAATGCCCACAAAGGTTCTTATATAGCAGGTTTGTATGTGCCGGGTTTTGAAGTTGGCTATATTTTAATTGCCAATATTTTACAAAACGTTTTTGTATTAGTGCTACTTCATAAAGAAATTCTTGCAATCCGATTCAACATTGATTATAAATTATGGGGGCAAATGATGTTGTATGCCTTACCATTGGTACTGGTAGGATTTGGAGGTATGATTAATGAAACCTTGGACCGTATAATGTTGGGTTGGTGGGCCAATGGCGGAAGCCCAGAAGCCAATAAAGCATTGGTAGGTACTTATAGTGCTTGTTATAAATTAGCCATTTTAATTACCATTTCAATTCAGGCTTTTCGAATGGGTGCGGAACCATTTTTCTTTAAACAAGCACAAACCGACAATGCACCAAAAACCTATGCAAGGGTAATGAAGTTTTTTGTCATTACATTGTGCATTATGTTTTTGGGCGTGGTATTATACTTAGATATTTGGAAATTATTTATTCGCAATCCCGCCATGTATGTTGGCTTGCGCGTAGTTCCTATATTGCTAATGGCCAATATGTTCTTAGGTGTTTACTATAATTTAAGCATCTGGTATAAGCTAAGCAATAAAACAATGGCAGGCGCATGGATAACTTTATTGGGTGCCCTTATCACTATTGCCATTAATTATTTACTTATACCCCGTTATGGATATACGGCAAGTGCATGGGCCACTTTCTTATGTTATGGAACCATGATGGCAGTGAGTTATAAATGGGGGCAAAAAGTATATTTTATACCATATGCCACTAAAAAGCTAATCGCTTATTTTATAATTACTTTATTACTTTATTCAATTCACTTAATCATCATTTGGATATCTAGCAATAAAGCATTCAATTATTTATTTGCAAGTATTTTATTAGTTGGATTTATTGCATTTGTAGCACGTATTGAAAAGAAAGAAATAAAATCAATTTTTAATAAATAATTATGGCCGAAGATTTAAGTATATTAAAAGGAAGTAAGCAAGAACAATATGAATCACTCATTCCTCAAATTGAAGGTTTACTGTATGGTGAAAATAATTTAGTAGCCAACTTGGCAAATATAAGTGCCGCTTTAAAAGAACAGTTTAATTGGTGGTGGGTAGGTTTTTATTGGGTACATGAAAATGAACTTGTACTTGGCCCTTTTCAAGGACCTGTAGCTTGCACCCGCATAAAAAAAGGCAGAGGAGTTTGTGGAGGCGCATGGGAACAAGGAAAAACATTAATCGTGGAGGACGTTGAAAAATTTCCAGGGCATATTGCTTGCAGTAGTGCTTCAAAATCAGAGATCGTTGTTCCCGTTTTTAAAAACGGGGTGATTGTTGGTGTACTTGACGTGGATAGCGAGTTATTGGCACATTTTGATGCCACCGACCAACTGTATTTAGAAAAAATAGTCGGATTAATCCCATAGGCTTAAAAAGTACCTAAAAAATTAAAAAAAACAATTAAGTTTGCAACCCTTAAGCGGATGTGGCGAAATTGGCAGACGCACTAGACTTAGGATCTAGCGCCGCGAGGCGTGTGGGTTCGACCCCCTCCATCCGCACAGATTTAACCCATTAAGCCCTTTTCTATTCAAGAAGAGGGCTTTTTCTTTGGAAAAACCGCCCCTTTTTAGCTGTAAAAACCTACCTTTGCCCCCCTTAAACACTACAAATAAGTACATAAAAGTAAGAATATGGCAACGATAAAAAGAAGCAACATTGCACCGTTAAATGACAAGTTAACAGTTACAATTGCAAAAGAAGACTACATCAAAGGCTTTGAAACAAGTTTAAAAAAGTATTCTAAAACGGCAAACATTCCAGGTTTTAGAAAAGGAATGGTTCCAGCTGGTTTAATCAAAAAAATGTATGGACAATCTGTTTTTCAAGACGAGATCATAAAGACCGTGGAAAACGAAATGAACCAATATATTGCAAAAGAGAAATTAGAAATATTTGCACAACCTTTACCTGTAACTGCTGAGTTTCCAAACATGGATGTAAACAATCCTAGCAGTTATGATTTTTCATTTGAAGTAGGTTTAAAACCTGCATTCACAATTGATATAAAAGGAATTAAGGCAACACGTTATAAAATTGATGTGACCGATGATATGGTTAATGCCGAAGTAGAAAGATTACAAATTCGCAATGGCAACATGACCGAGCCTGAAGTTGCAGAAAGCGAAGAAAATGTATTAAATGTTACCTTCACTGAAGCAGACAAAGATGGCAATGAAATTGAATCAGGTTTATCAAAAGACAACTCCTTATTAATTAAATATTTTGCTCCTAAAGCAAGAAAAGAATTTATTGGCAAGAAAAACGGAGATGCAGTTACAATTCAATTGAGCAAAGCATTTGAGGAAAAAGAATTAGACATCATCTTAGGCGACTTAGGTTTAACAAAGGAACAAGCAGATAAATATTTTAAACTAACCATAACTAAAGTAGGTATAGTTGAAAAGGCTGCTCTAGATGAAACATTGTTCACGGTTACATACCCTAATCAAACCATAACAAATGAAGCTGAATTTAGAGCTGCAGTAAAAAAAGATATTGAAGGTTATTACGATGCTCAATCTCGCAACCAATTACATGATCAAATTTATCATGCATTAATTGATAATACGAAGATGGATTTCCCAACCGATTTCTTAAAGCGTTGGTTACAGAGCGGTGGTGAGAAACAAAGAACTGCCGAAGAAGCTGAAAAAGAATATCCAGTATTCCAAGACCAATTAAAGTGGACTTTAATTAGCACTCAATTAATTGCAGATCATAAAATTGAAGTAGTTGCTGAAGATTTAAAAGATTTTGCAAAACAACAGTTAATGAGCTACATGGGAGGTCAATTGGGCGCATTGGGTGACAACGACAAATGGTTGGAGGATTATGCAGCAAGAATGATGCAGGATAGAAAGTTTGTTGAGGACAGCTACCACCGCATTAGTACCGATAAATTATTTAAAGCAATTGAAGGTGAAGTAAGTGCAAAGGAGGAAAAAATTGCTGCTGATAAATTTGCAGACAAATTGCACCACCATCATCACTAAGCCTCTATTTTGGCTGTAAAAAGCTATTTATTTGATATTCAGGACCCTTCCTATTTTAGGAAGGGTCCTTTTTTTGATATTACTGGCCAAGTTTGGCACCCTTTTTGTACTAGCTTAAGGGAATAGGTTTTACCTTTACTTTATTAGAAAAATACAAATATGAACTTAGGAAAAGAATTTGAAAAGTACGCCGTTAAACACCGTGGCATTAGTAGTAACAGTTTACACCAATATCAAAACAGTGTAACCAACCTTACTCCTTATATTATTGAAGAAAGACCCATGAATGTGGCAAGCATGGATGTTTTTAGTCGTTTAATGATGGACCGCATTATTTTCTTAGGAGAAGGCATCAATGACTATGTTGCTAATATTGTAACCGCTCAATTATTGTTCTTAGAAAGTACCGACAGAACCAAGGATATTCAAATGTATATCAACAGTCCAGGTGGAAGTGTATATGCAGGTTTGGGCATTTATGATACCATGCAATTTATTAGTCCCGATGTAGCTACAATTTGTACCGGTATGGCAGCAAGTATGGGCGCTATTTTATTGTGTGCTGGTGTGGAAGGAAAAAGAACCGCTTTAAAACATAGTAGAATTATGTTACACCAACCAAGCGGCGCAGTGGGTGGTCAAGCTTCAGATATTGAAATTACAGCGAGAGAAATTAAAAAATTAAAACACGAATTATACGAGGTAATCGCTATACATACACACAAGGATGTTGATGTGGTAGCAAAAGACTGTGATAGAGATTTTTGGATGACAGCAGCAGAAGGAAAGGCCTATGGATTGGTAGACGAAGTTTTGTTAACCAACCCAAGAAAATTAAAAAAATAATTACCTAATTTTTCAAATTGAAAATATGATACTGAATAAGAGTTTTTTGATGGAGGATGAGGATGCTCCCAAAAAAGATAAAAAAGAGGACAATGGAGCTGGGTTCTTGAATAAAAAAATGGAGCAAATCTTTTTTGAAAAAAGAGCGATCTATTTATGGGGTGT
>JALQXE010000030.1 GCA_023263235.1 Sediminibacterium sp.
TATTGCACACTTTCATTCTTTAACAAGATAATCCGGTACAGTGAGAAAAAGGTCCGAAGGAGTCATCTTTCTTTTAGACTTCCAGCAATCATTTCCCATTCTGAATCTGTCAGTGTCACTTCATGTCGAGATGATGGATGATTTTTGCTTTGGTAAGTCAAATTGAATCATTCTTTTGTTTTTAAATGGGTTAGTTAGTTGGTAGTTAGTATGGTCGAAATTACTTTATTTATAAAATTTTAGGTAGAAATTTTATAACCATTATGTGGGTAATTATTGTTGGAAAGTTTTGTCGTCATCCTCCGCAAAAATTTCAATTAAATTGATCTTAAAACGGTCCCAGAAACCTAAACGAACCGACATGTCTTTATCTGAAATTTTGTCCTTTCCTTTTAATGTGTCTTCGTCAATGATTACCGGCTTTTTAACATCTAATTTTTCTGCTGTTGGCTTATCAACAGTTAAGGCTTTAGGCACTTCCACTTTCTTGAAAGTTTCAGTGAATTGCTTATTGTTGCGCTCATAGTCATTATACCCTTTTAAAATCAGACCTAAACAGGTTGAATACATTGGTTTTTTTAATTCATCAATATGATTTGGAGCCAAATGCTCATTAGGTAAACCAATTCTTGCATTTAATCCAGTTGTATATTCTGTTAATTGAATTAAATGTTTTAATTGTGAACCCCCTCCAGTTAAAATAATACCTCCATTCAATAAACGGCTATCTAATCCCACTTGCTTTAAATGATAAGTAACAAAATCCAATATCTCACTCATTCTAGCTTGGATGATACCTGCTAAACTTTTAACACTAATTTCTTTTGCCGGCATTCCTTTCAATCCTGGAATGGTTACATATGCATTGGCATTTGCTTCCGTAGCCAATGCGCTACCAAATTGAACTTTCATGGCTTCAGCCTGACTCTTTAAAACACCTAAACCTAAGCGGATATCATGTGTGATATTTTCCCCCCCAAAAGGTATCACAGCTGTATGCTTTAATATTCCATCATAGAATACGGCAAGGTCACTTGTACCACCACCAATATCTAAAATGGCAACACCTGCTTCCAAATCAATATCACTCATAACAGCACTCGCCGAAGCCAAAGGTTGTAGCACCAAATCCTTTGTAGTTAAGCCACTTCTTTCAACCGAACGGTTAATATTGCGAATGGCATTTTTATCACCCGTTAAGATTAAGAAATTAGCACCTACTTTAACACCGTTCACTCCCACTGGCTCCTTAATATTGGGTGTATTGTCCACATAAAATTCCTGAGGAATCACATCAATAATTTGATCTCCAGCAGGAATGAAAGTTTTGCGTTGATTATTGATTAGTTGCTCAATTTCCTCAGGATTAATTTCCATTTCAGGATCCTGTCTTACAATATCCCCACGAGTTTGCAAACTTTTAATATGATGACCTGCAATACCAACATAAACTTCGTTAATTTCTAAATCGGGATTGCTTTTTTGACAATTTTCCAATGCCTGATGAATTGCCTTAATGGTTTGATCAATATTCAAAACCTGACCATGTTGAACGCCATTGCTGTTGGCACGTCCAAACCCAAGAATTTCCAATTTACCGAATTCATTTTTACGTCCTGCGATCGCTGCAATTTTTGTAGTACCAATGTCCAAGCCTACAATGATAGGATTATCGTTTTGACTCATTTTTTATAGTTTTTTAGTTGTTTAGTTGTTGTTGGAAGCCTGCTTTTTAGGCAAAATTGCCCTTGGAGTAGCCTTCGTATTGTTTAACGTTTTATTGTTTGTTTTATTGTTTTCTTTATTGTTCACATTTACTTTTTGTTGAGATGGAACCGCCTTATCAGTTTTTTTAGGCGCTGGCTCCTTCTTGGCCTGGGGTTTAGCCACCTTCACTTCTACTTTTTTAATCACAGAATCTGCTTTTTTTATAGTGGCATTTGTTGCTGTTGGAGGAACACTTATTGTATTTAGCTTACTGGTATCCACTTTTGATAAGGTGTCTGTTATGGTGCCTTCCAAATTAATCATTGGAAGTCCTCCTGCAGGATATTGTATAGGTTGCAAACCTTTCTTTAGCGCCACTAATTGATGATCAAATCTTAAATCCAATACCTCATAAGCATTAATCCCAGCTGGAACCAACACCTTTTTATAAAAAGTAAATAACCTGTTTAATTTATCTTCTAATTGGTCTGCTGTTCCTATAAGAACCGTATGTGAACCAATAGTGGGTATCATTTCAAATTCTCCCGAGGGTGTAATATTCACTTGTGCAATCTGTGCCATAAAAAAGCTGTCTTTCTGGATAATGGAAGAGAACTTTAAAATATTCTGAAGCGTCGTACTATCAGGCTTTGATAATTTTTCCAAGTCAGAGGGGAATCCTGTAAACACAGGCAAACGCAATACTGACAACTGCCTCAGAGGTAATTTTTGTGCAACTTTATCTATATAAAATGAACCGCCCGATACCGTAAAAATTCTTGCAATGGGGACCCTTTGCTCAATGTTTACTTTTAACTGTTGTTGATTGTCTATATAAATTTTAGTTTTCTCCACCCACTTAGTAGCCAATAATGCCTGTTCAATTTTATATAATTGAATGTCGGCAATAGGCGTGCCTACTTTCACACCTTGCTCGTTAATTAACTTTAGGATTTCTTTTTCATCCATAAAAATAAAACCGCCAGCGTTCCCCGTTAAAACAATATCAATACCTGTGCATTTTTTGGATGTTTTTGCACGCCATGCAAATACAAATAAGACCACCAAAGCAATAGCAGCCAATGTCCACAAAATTTTAATCAATATGTTTTTCCAGTTACTCATTTTATTTTTTGTATAGGTCTTGTACTTGATTAATGCAAACATCAATATCGCCTGCCCCAGCCATTACAATTAACTTATGCGAAGTTGTTTTGGCCCATTCCAACATGGCTTCTTTTGACATTACTTTTTTATTTTCAATTTTCATGCCTTCTAACAGCATGTCACTGGTCACACCCTCGATAGGTAATTCTCTGGCTGGATAAATAGGCAATAATATTACTTCGTCAGCCTTATCTAAAACTTCCATAAATCCTGCAGCCTGATCCTGTGTTCTGCTATATAAATGCGGTTGAAAAATAAGTACCATTTTTTCATTAGGATACAAACTTCTTACACCACTAATTAAAGCACTTAATTCTTCGGGATGATGCGCGTAATCATCAATCACCACCTTATTTTCTGTTTTTACTTTATATTCAAAACGTCGCTTCACACCTTTGAAAGAAGCCACTGCATCTTTAATTTTTTGCTCATCAATTCCTAATGATAAAGCAATCCCAATAGCAGCTGTGGCATTTTCAACATTATGCAAACCACCCATGTTTAATACCACATTTTTTAATTCACCTGCTGGATGTACAATATCAAAATGGTATGAACCATCCACCACTGATAAGTTTTGCGTATGATATGAAGCCTTGTCTTTATTATAACCATAAGTAAAAACAGCCTTATTATTGGTATTGACATTAAATTCAGTACCCATTTTTTGTATAAGAATACCGCCTTCTTTTATTTTATCAGTAAACTGTCCAAAAGCTTTTAACACTTCTTCGGCAGTACCATAAATATCAAGATGGTCGGGATCCACTGCCGTAACTACTGCTACATTGGGTGCCAACTTTAAAAAACTTCTGTCATATTCATCAGCCTCAACAACCACCACATTTTTTTCATGGCTCCAAAAATTAGTATTGTAATTGGAAGCAATGCCGCCTAAAAAAGCATTACACCCAAAACCAGTATGGCGAAGTATATGAGCAGTCATGGAAGTTGTGGTCGTTTTTCCATGGGTCCCTGCTATGGCAATGGTGAAGGCATTTTCTGTTATCCAATTTAAAATATCACTTCTTTTAACCACCAAATAACCGTTATCTCTAAAAAAATTTAATTCGGAATGATCAGCAGGAATGGCAGGCGTATAAACAATCACAGTTGCCTCCTTATCAATTTTATTTATGTCGTCTTCAAAATGTATAGCAATGCCCTCTTTTTCCAAATCAGCTGTTAATGCGGTAGGTGTTTTATCATACCCAGTAACAATCACTCCTTGTGTATTAAAATATCTTGCTAAGGCACTCATGCCTATGCCTCCTATTCCAATAAAATAAATGCGTTTTATATTTGTAAGTGGATTCATTGAATAGCTTTTTTTAATTTTCTTGAACGGATTTAATGATATAATCTGCAATCATTTGATCGGCATCCAACTTGGCAAATGCTTTGATTTTATTTTTAATATTATTTGTGCGTGTTGGATCTTCAAGTAAGTTCATAACAGTACTCACTAACTTTTCTTTTACCTCTTTATCAGATACAATTAATGCCGCATCTTCTTTTACCAAGTTCATTGCATTAAAAGTTTGATGATCTTCAGCAGCAAAAGGGTATGGAACAAAAACGCAGGGTTTCCCGGTAATGCAAATTTCGGCAACTGCCATGGCACCCGATCTGCTTACAACTATATCAGCTGCGGAGTAAGCAGCACTCATGTTATCAATAAACGAACTCACAAAAACGTTGGGATAATTGCTTGCAGCTTGCGTATATTCAATTGCATTGGGCTTGCCTGTTTGCCATATTAATTGAATGTTTGCTGTTGCAAAATGTTGAAGATTGGCCTTCACAGTTTCATTAATAGATTTTGCGCCTAAACTACCTCCAATAATAAGTACTGTTTTACGAGACGGCAACAAACCAAATTGTAATAAAGAAGCTTCCTTAGTAATTTCTGAAGCGCTTATATTTTTTCTTACCGGATTCCCTGTTACAATAGTTTTATGGGCAGGAAAGAAAGCTTCCATACCTTTTGTGCCGGTAAAAATTTTTGTTGCATTTTTACTTAACCATAAATTAGATTTTCCTGCAAATGCATTAGACTCATGTATGAAAGTGGGGATATTTTTCGTTTGCGCATATTTTAAAACTGGGAAGCTTGAATATCCTCCAACGCCAAACACTGCATTGGGATTAAATTTCTTAAAGATATTTTTAACTTGGAAAAAGCTCTTTAACAACTTAAATGGCAAATTCCAATTCGAAAATATGTTTGATCTGTTTAAGCCAGCTATGGTCAATCCTTTAATATCATATCCAGCTTGTGGTACCTTTTCCATTTCCATTTTACCCTTTGCACCAACAAATAAAATAGCCGCATTGGGTTGTATTTTTTGTATGGCTTGCGCAACAGCAATAGCCGGGAAGATATGTCCTCCAGTTCCTCCTCCAGCAATAATGATGCGCAATTGTTTAGGCATGATTAGAGATTGAATTTTGAGAGGAAATATTTTCGGTCGCTTCTGGCATTTCTATTTCTGTTTCTTCGGGCGCTTTACCTTCAAGTTGTTCTACGTTTCTGGCAACGCTTAATATTAAACCTATGGAACAACATGTGAAAATAAATGAACTTCCTCCCATACTAATTAACGGAAGTGTAACACCTGTAACAGGAACCAATCCTACGGTAACCGCCATATTGGCAATGGCTTGAATGATTAATGTAAAGCTTAATCCTAATGCTAAAAATGCACCAAATGCATACGGGCATTTTCTAAAAATTCGAATACATCTAAATAAAAATACTAGATAAACAAATATGATAAAAGCACCGCCAATTAAACCATATTCCTCAATGATGATTGCGTAAATAAAATCGTTGTATGCTTGAGGTAAAAAATTTCTTTGGTGACTATTGCCAGGTCCTAAACCAAAAAAGATACCTCCATTTGCAATCGCAATTTTTGATTGTTGTACTTGATAAGGTACCTCTTTATCATTTGGATAGATAAAATCCTGTACACGACTTACCCATGTGTTGAAGCGAACAAAAATTTTACCTTTTTCTGCTACTTCGGGTTTCTCAATTTCTGCAACTGGTGCCTTACCCGCTTTGTGTGTTGCCACTGCTACACTTACAATAATTAGCAATGGTACCATTGCTACAAGTATGGTTAAGCCAATATGTTTTAAACTTATACGCCCAATGAACATAAGTAATAATGAAGAAGCCCCAGTAAGCAATGCATTAGATAAATTTGCAGGCATAATAAATGCGCAAGTAAGCATTACCGGAATGATGACTGGCAAAAAGCCTTTCTTAAAATCTTTGATAACTGCTTGCTTTTTACTTAATGTCCTTGAAATAAACATGAACAAAGCCAGCTTTGCTAAATCACTTGACTGAAAAGTTAAATGGATGATTGGTAATTTAATCCATCTACTTCCATCATTAATTTTGGTACCCCATATAAGCGTATAAAATAATAATGGTATTGAAAATGCATATAAGATGGATGCAATTCTAGAAAACATGGTATAATTAATCCTATGTAAACCAAAAATTACTACCATCCCAACCAATGTAAACTCTAGTTGTCTAATTAATAATTTGGTTGTATTGCCATTTAAAGATTTATACGCCAAGGATCCAGTAGCGCTATACACCACTAAAATAGCAACGAGTGCAAGTACAATAAATAACCCCCAAATGTACTTGTCCCCTCTAGTTCTTTGTCCCAAATGCTCTTTCACCCCACTTATGGAAGGCATTTGAGAAAATAAATTATCCTTGGTTTGATTAAACATGATTATAATTCTTTTACAGAATTTTTAAATTGACGACCTCTGTCCTCATAATTTTTAAATAAGTCAAAGCTTGCACAAGCTGGACTTAACAATACTACATCTCCTTTTTCAGCTAACTTAAAGGATTCTGTAACTGCTTTTTTAGCACTATCTGCTTCAACAATTACAGGCACTAAGTCCTTAAAGAATTCTTTAATTTTTGCATTATCAGTTCCCATGCAAACAATTGCTTTTACTTTTTCTTTAACCAATTCAGCAATTAATGAATAATCATTTCCTTTATCAATGCCTCCTAAAACAAGAACCGTTTTCTTTTGCATACTTTCTAATGCATACCAAGTACTATTTACATTGGTAGCCTTGCTGTCGTTAATAAAATCAACGCCACGAACAGTTGCAACAAATTCCATTCTGTGTTCTAAGTTGTGGAAATTGCTTACCGCTTCGCGAATTTTTTCTTTGCGGATACCTAGTGTTGTAGCAGCGATGCTGGCAGCCATGGTGTTATAAGCATTGTGTTTGCCTTTTAAAGCAAAATCATAAATACTCATGGATACGCGTTCTTCTTGGATTTTTAACATCATTTGTTCGTTTTTGATGTAGCCTCCTTTTTTTACTTCTTGTTTCATAGAAAATGGTAGTGGGTTAGTATTATAGGTTAGTAGTGCTAAATGTTTTACAATTACTTCGTCGTCGATACAATAAATGAAGCAATCTGTTTCAGTTTGATTTTCAATAATTCTAAATTTGCTCTTTACATATTTTTCAAATTCGTAATTGTATCTGTCTAAATGATCCTCGGTAATATTTAATAAAATGGCTATATCAGGTTTAAAAAAATGAATATCATCCAATTGAAAAGAACTTACTTCAATTACATACAACGCTTTGGGATCCTGGGCAATTTGTCTTGCAAAAGAAAATCCGATATTTCCTACCATTGCAGCATCCTTTTCAGCTACTTGGCAAATGTGATACAATAATGAGGTTGTAGTGGTTTTACCATTACTTCCTGTGATGGCAGCAATTTTTGCATTCCCTTTATAGCGATAACCAAATTCTATTTCACTCATCACTGGAATTCCTTTTGCACGTATCGCTTTTACCAATTCATTCTTTTCAGGTATTCCAGGACTTTTCATTACCTCATCAGCGGCTAAAATGCGTTCAACATCATGCGAACCCGATTCAAATTCTATATGTTGATCTTCTAATTCCTTTTTAAAATTTGGTTTTATTGCACTAGCATCAGACACAAATACATCATATCCCTTTTGCTTTGCCAATAAAGCAGTTCCTATTCCGCTTTCACCTGCCCCCAATATGACTAATTTTTTTGCCAAGGTTTATCGCGTTTTTAGGGTTAAAATAGAAGCTACTACTAGCAAAATGGTAACAATCCAAAAACGCACTGCGATTTTGCTTTCATGAAAACCTTTCTTTTGATAATGATGGTGCAGAGGACTCATTAAAAATACGCGTCGTCCTTCCCCATATTTTTTCTTAGTATATTTGAAATAACTTACTTGTATAATTACACTTAAGTTTTCTACTAAAAACACACCACAGAAAATAGGAATCAATAATTCTTTTCTAACAATAATGGCTAAGGAAGCAATAATTCCGCCTAAAGCTAAACTTCCAGTGTCACCCATGAAAACTTGTGCTGGATATGCGTTGTACCATAAAAATCCTATACAACCTCCTACAAAAGCTCCCACAAAAATGGAAAGCTCTCCTAAATTTGGAATGTACATCACGTTTAAATAATCGGCAAACACATAGTTACCACTTACATAAACAAATATGCCTAATGCGGCTCCTATAATTGCACTTACACCTGCCGCCAATCCATCTAAACCATCGGTAATATTAGCGCCATTAGAAACTGCAGTAATTATAAAAGTAACTACAAGAATATATACAATCCATGTAAATTTTTCAGCACCAGGACCTGCCCAACTTAATAATTTGGAATAGTTAAACTCATGATTTTTAACAAAGGGAATAGTTGTAATTGGTGTTTTAACTTTTACAAATCTTCTTTCTACCCCGTTAATATTTCTTACAATAATATTTGAATCTTTCGCAATGCGCTCTCCTTTTTGTAAACTCGCAGACACCACTGTATTGGCAATGATTTCTCTTTCAACAGTAACTGCATTGCTAAAATATAAGGTAACACCAATAATTATTCCCAAACCAATTTGTCCAATAATTTTTGAAACACCTGCTAAGCCATCGCTATCTTGCTTTTTATAGGCCTCACCTTTATTTTGCGCTTGCTTACGGGCCCTAATTTTAAAATAATCATCAACAAATCCAATCACACCCAACCATAGGGTGCATAAAATCATTAAACGGATATACACTTTATCCAAATTTGCAAAAAGTAGCGTTGGAATTAAAACACTCAATAAAATAATAATGCCTCCCATTGTTGGTGTTCCTTTCTTTTGTTGCTCTCCAGCCAATCCCAGCTCTCTTACTGTTTCACCAATTTGTTTCTTTTGTAAAAATAAAATGAGCTTCTTTCCAAAAACAGTTGCAATAAATAAAGACAATAAAATGGCCATTGCAATACGAGAGGTTAAGAACTGAAATACACCAAGTCCTGGTACATGAAAGTTTTTATCCAACCACGAAAACAAATGATACAACATATGAATTTATTTAGCTAGTTCTTTAAATAATAGATCTAATTCCTCTTTGTCATCAAAATGTGATTTAACTCCTTTTATTTCTTGGTACTTTTCATGCCCCTTTCCGGCCACTAAAACAATATCTCCTGGCTTCGCAAAGCTGATAGCAGCTTTAATAGCTTCTCTACGATCAACAATTTTGATATACTTTCTTTTTGCAGCACTTGACAATCCTTGTTCCATGTCCGTTAAAATATCATTAGGATCTTCGGAACGCGGGTTATCACTTGTCAAAAAAACCCTTGTACTCAAGTCACATGCAACCTGCGCCATTATAGGGCGCTTTGACTTGTCTCTGTCTCCGCCACATCCAACAACTGTAATCACATCTTCATCTCCTTTTCTTAACTTGGCTATTGTGGTTAAAACATTTTCTAAAGCATCGGGCGTATGTGCATAATCTACTATACCAATGATATTTTGAGCACTTATTACATAATCAAATCTTCCCTCTGCTCCCGTTAAAGCGCTTAAAGTGATTAACACTTTTTCAGAAGCCACGCCTAATTGAACTGCTATTGCATATACTGCTAAAAAATTATAGGCATTAAACGTTCCAATTAATCTACAATGAACTTCTTTATCATTTACCAGCATTACCAATCCCGTTAACTGGTTTTCTAAAATTTTACCTTTATAATTTGCAGGAGCATGTAAGGCATAGGTAATTTTTTTTGCCTTCGTATGCAACAACATTTTTGCGCCATTTTTATCATCTAAATTTGAAACTGCAAATGCTGTAGAAGGCATTACATCAAAAAATGCTTTTTTGGCTTCTACATAAGCTTCAAATGTTTTATGGTAGTCTAAATGGTCTAAAGTAAGATTGGTAAAAGCACCCCCTGTAAACTGCAACCCTGTAATTCTATGTTGATGAATAGCATGGCTACTACATTCCATAAAAACATGCGTACAGCCGGCTTGTACCATTTGATCTAATAATGCATTTAGTTGAATTGCATCTGGCGTTGTATGCGTAGATGGAATAATGGTTTCGCCTATTTGGTTTTGTACAGTACTCACCAATCCACAATGATATCCTAATGCAGAAAATAATTTAAATAATAAAGTAGCTACAGTTGTTTTTCCATTTGTACCTGTAACACCAACTAATTTTACTTTAAGTGAAGGTTCATTATAAAATTGGTGTGCCATGATTGCCACTGCTTCTGATGCATTGGCCACAACCAAATAATTAATATTTTCTCTGGTGGTTGTTGGTAAATGCTCGCATACAATTACAGTTGCTCCTTTTTCGATTGCTATGTCTATAAAATCATGCCCATCTGCTTGCGCGCCTTTGATAGCAACAAAAACACCGTTTGAACTTACTTTTCTAGAATCTATTTGAATACCAGACACCTGTACTTGGGTACTGCCCACTACTTCTCTTAATGAAACTCCAAATAATATAGATTGTAAGTCCTTCATTAATTTAGTTGAATTTGAATTTGTTGACCTTTAGCAATTGCAGCACCTTCTGCAATACTTTGAGCAGTTACCTTTCCCTTTCCAATCACTTTCACATCTAATCCATTTTTTTCGCAAATCCACAAAGCGTCTTGCAACTTCATACCTAAAATATTTGGCATTGAACCAGTGCTTAATGCAATATTTGAAGCAGCAATATTTTCGCGCGCGCCTTTAAGTTTTACCCATTCATTATTTGAAGAAGAATCGGTGTATTTTAATCCTATATGCTTTCCAATTGTTTTTAATGTTGTTTTAGAGGTAGCGAATTCAAAACTTTGAGAATCTTTAATCTTCACGACAGTTGGAAGCTCAATTTTATTTTGAATATAAGTGGAATACAATCTGTCAGAAATTTCTTTAAAAACCGGCCCCGCGACAGAAGCACCAAAGTGATTAGGATTATTAGGTCTGTTTATAATTATAACAGCTATTGTATATTGCGGATTGTCTGCAGGAAAATAACCTACAAAAGAGGATTGAAATTGTTTGTCTGCATAAGTAATTTTTCCATCTGCTACCAATGCCGTGCCTGTTTTACCAGCCACTTTATATAAACTTCCTGCAAATAATTTATTGGCAGTACCATTAATACAAACACCTTCTAAAGCTGTGCGTAATTGACTGATTGTATTGGGAGATGCAATAGTGCCTGGATAAGCCATTGGGGCAATAGATCGTATGGTTCTACCTTGTTCCTTAATAGCATTTACCAAATACGGCCTCATCATAACACCGTTATTAGCCACAGCATTATATAAGGTTAATGTTTGAATGGGTGCTACACTAATATTATAACCAAAAGCCATCCAAGGTAAAGTTGTTGCTGTCCAAGTTTTTGAACCAGGTCTATGAATGACAGGTTTACTTTCGTTACTCAAATCAATACCTGATGTGGTATCCATTCTTAATTTTGAAAGTTGTTTAAAATAAATACTAGGATTTGGCACAAAATATTCTACTGCTGTTTTAGCCATTCCCACATTGGAACTTTCTTCAAAAGCATGAAGCAATGTTGTTTGATAAGTATTATGTACCTCAGCGTCGTTTACTGGCTTCCCTCCATAACTCCATCTTCCCCCTTCAATATTAATTGGCTTTTGTAAACTAGCCCCATTTTCTAATGCTGCTAATAATGTAACTAATTTAAATGTTGAACCTGGCTCTCTTGCTTGTGTTGAATAATTTTCAATCTCAGAATAGTTGCCATTGTCCAATTTTCCTAAATTAGCCATGGCCTTTATTTTACCAGTTTTAACTTCCATTACAATAGCCACGCCTTTTTCACACTTATTTGAAATCATCATGTTACTTAACGCCTTTTCCGTAACCTCTTGAATAAACACATCAATATTGGTAACTATATCTTTTCCGGATTGTGGTGCTACAATATATTCACCATCTTGAACAGGAATTGTTACACCACCTGCAATAGCTCGAACCAATTGTTTACCTTGTTGACCACGTAATACAGTATCATAAGAACTTTCGAGTCCAACCTGGTTTTGCTCCCTAGCCAAACCTATGGTTCTATATCCTAAATTTTGATAAGGATTTAATCTGGTGTTTTTTTCAATGGAGATTAAACCACTTTTATATCTTCCTAATTTAAATAAAGGAAAACGATTTACTGCTAAGTATTGATGGTAATCTATTTTCTTTTTAAACTCATAATTGGGTTCGTTTGCTTCATAGGCTTTGGTTAACTCTTCTTTGTATTGAAGTGCCGTTTTGTCCTTAAATAAATAAGCCAGTGAATCACATAAGGAGTCTATTTTTTCTCTAAATATTTTGCCCTTGTTTTCATGTAATGTTTCTACCCTAAAGTCAATAAGTAAATCAAATTTGGGCATATTGGTACTTAACATTTGTCCATCATCACTATAAATAGTGCCTCTTTCAGCAGGAATGGAAATAATTCTTTGATGTAAACTGTCGCTTAAGCCTCTCCAATATTTTCCTTGTACTTGTTGAATGTAAAATGCTTTACCTAAAATAGCTATACATACACCTATAATAAGAATATAACTAAGATAAACCCTCCATAATATGTCGCGTTTTACGTCCATTATTTAGCAGGTGTTTGAGTAACTGGAATACGGTTTTCTATTGGAATATGTATCGGCATTTCTTTTGCTACTACTAAACCATAAGGCTTCAGAACATTCTCAATTTGCTCCGCTCTACCACGACGCATCAAATCTGCCTTCAAAGTCTTGTATTCAAAATCTAATTCCTTCAAATTTTTCTGTTGTGCATTAATTGCTCTCACAGTTTTATCGGCCTGATGTCCGTTCGCTATGTATAGAATAGCGAGAAATGCCAAGAAGAGGAAGAATGGAATGTTCATAACAATCCATTGATAATTAAGAATACTTTTTAGCGCATTCTTAGGGGCTTGTTTTTCGG
>JALQXE010000172.1 GCA_023263235.1 Sediminibacterium sp.
ACAGTTCAATTCTCATTTATAAAGATGAAGTAATTAAAGAAGAATTTATTATTAGTACCAATAATAAAACTAATGCCAAAATAATTGTAAAATTAGATCCTAAAGTAAAAACAAGTAGCGATTAATTACGTCTTTGTTATCTCATTTCTTGCAAAACACCCATTGCATTCATTTCCACTTTTTCAACATAGTTAAATGGATTTATAGATCGCTTCTGAATACCAAACCAATAAACGCCATCTTCAATATACTCATTTGAAGCATTAAATACGTAAATGGAGTGTTGCTTATACCCTATTTCACTTAACAAATTCAACAACTGAACAGTAGCCATATTCATAGAAAGGGTTAATTCTTTTAAATCTTGTGAGGCATTACTTTCAATAACGCCTTGTAATTCAGCATTAAAATTCCCTAATCCATTTATCCAATTCTTTTTAAGTAAGGTATCCGTAGTTAAAGGTAGTCCAGCCAAAGAATCTGCAATTTGAATAAGCAGGCTGCTTTTTTGCCTAATATAAAAAGTATCTTTTGTTGACAAGCTTTTCAATAAATCCTGATATCCTGTAATAATGGGTTGAATCAGCCCGTCCAATTGAACATTATTTTGCTTAGCATTAAAATGCCATAATTCATTGGAAGCTGTTTTTTGCGTATTAGTAGTGCAAGCAAACAAGCTAAAACACAGTATTGTCATTAAAAAAGGTTTCATGGGGAAGAATTTTATCAAAATTATGCATAATTAGCCCATTCATAGGCTAACTTTGCGCTCTGAATTTAAAAAATATGTTGATAGGATTACAAAATGTAACGTTTGAGTTTGGTGCTAGAGTCATTGTAAGTGAAGCTACATGGCATATTCAACCAGGTGAACGAATTGGGCTCATTGGTTATAATGGTACCGGTAAATCAACCATATTAAAATTATTAGTAGGTCAGTATACGCCTAGTAAAGGAACAGTTGAAAAGGGAAGAGATACCACCATTGGATATTTACATCAGGATCTATTAAGTTTTGACACCAATGAAACTATCACCGAAGTAGCGTTAGGTGCATTTGAACGTGTTCGTGAATTGGAGAAACAAATTGAAGCATTGGGGATAGCCTTGGAAGCTAATCCTGAGGATAATGATATTCTTATTCAATATACAGATGCATTGCATGAATTAGATGTTTTGGACGGTTATAATATTAGCCATAAAGCAGAAGAAGTTCTACATGGTCTTGGATTTACCAATAATGATTTAACCAGACCTTATAAAGAGTTTAGTGGAGGTTGGAGAATGCGCGTATTACTTGCTAAAATGATTTTACAAGCACCCGATGTTTTATTATTGGACGAGCCTACGAACCATTTGGACTTACCAAGTATCGAATGGCTAGAAAAATACCTTCTACATTATAAAGGAAGTGTGGTAATTGTAAGTCACGACAAATTCTTCCTGAATAAAATGGTCAACAAGATTGTTGAAGTTTACCAACAACAACTTAATTTTTACACGGGTGATTATGAATATTATGAAGTAGAAAAAGTTCAAAGAATTGAAATCCAACAACGTGCTTTTGAAAACCAACAAGACTATATACGTCAACAAGAACGTTTCATAGAAAGATTCAAGGCCAAGGCATCGAAAGCTGCGCAAGCTCAATCCATTCAAAAACGTTTAGACCGGTTAGATGTGATTGAAGATGTTCAATTAGAAAGACCCAATATAAAAATTAATTTTGCTGTAGATAAAACGCCAGGAAAGGTATTAGTGGATTTAAAAGGGATTCACAAATCCTATCCTACTTTAACCATTCTTGATAATGCTTTTGCTGAAATTGAAAGAGGAGATAAAATAGCTTTGATTGGAGCCAACGGTAAAGGAAAAAGTACCCTTTTAAGAATTGTAGCAGGAATGGAAAGCTTTGAAGGTGAAAGGGTTTGGGGGCATAATGTTGACGAAAGCTTTTATGCACAACATCAATTAGAATCTTTAAATTTAAACAATACCATTTTACAAGAGGTTCAAGAATGCGGTACTAAAAAAACCGATTTAGAATTACGTGCCTTATTAGGTTGCTTTTTATTTGGAGGAGATGATGTAGATAAGAAAATTAAAATTTTAAGTGGTGGCGAAAAAGCAAGGGTTGCATTAACCAAAACAATTATTAGTAAGGCTAACTTTTTAATGCTGGATGAACCTACCAATCACTTAGATATGGCTACTGTTGAACTGTTAGCGGAAGCTTTAACAAAATATGACGGTACAATTATTTTGGTAAGTCACGATCGTTATTTTATTTCAAAAACAGCAAATAAAATATGGGAAATAGAGGATGAAAAAATTATTGAATTCAAAGGGGATTACAATGAATGGGTTGCATGGAAGGAAAGAATGGCAAAGCAAAAAGCGGCTCATCCTGATGGGCAAAAAACTACGGTCACAAAAACAACCTCTGTAGCAGAAAAAAAAGTAGCACCAGTTGCTGCACCTGAATTAAAGACAACTCCAAAAGGTCCCATCGACAAAGATTTACAAAAGCAAATTCAAAAATTACAAAAAGCAATGTCTCAATTAGAAAAAAATATTGAAACATTAAATAAGGAAAAAATGGAGATAGAAAATCAAATGGCCGATCCTACTATCTATTCAGATGTTGCTAAATTTCAAGCTATTGAAAAAAGTTATCATGATAAGAATGCATTAATCAATTCCATGAATAAGGAATATGAAATTGCATTTAATGACCTAGCAGACTTGGAAAGTAAAATGTAAATGCAGGTAATTGCACAAAAAATAAATTAAATTTATCATTCAAATACAAAGGGGGTCATCTACAAAGATGAACCCCCTTTTTGGTATAGGTAGTAAAATTAATTATTTCAAATACTTGTCCAACCAGCGTCCTTGCTCATACAATAAATGCAATAAGTTTTCTTTACCTCTATAACTATGGGCTTCATAAGGCAAATAAACAAATCTTGTAGTACCGCCATGTCCTTTAATTGCAGCATACAAACGCTCACTATTAATTGGGAATGTACCAGTATTATCATCCATTTCACCATGCGTTAACAAAATGGGTGCTTTAATTTTATCGGCAAAAGCAAATGGACTCATCCCTAAATATAATTGTGGTGCTTGCCAAAAAGTACGTTCCTCATTTTGAAAACCAAAAGGCGTTAGGGTTCTGTTATAAGCACCACTACGTGCAATACCTGTTTTAAATAAGTTGGTATGTGCTAATAAATTAGCAGTCATAAATGCACCATAACTGTGCCCTCCTACTGCCATTCTATTTCTATCTCCTACCCCCATTTCCACTAACTTATCAATAGCAGCGGAAGCATTTAAACCTAATTGATTCACAAAATCATCATTAGGTTTTTTATCTGGTGAAGTAGCAACAATTGGCATTTCGGCATTGTCTAAAATAGCATAGCCTTGAGTTACATAAAATACTGGTGTAGCCCATGAAAGCATGGTAAATTTATGTTGGTTTCCTCTAATTTGACTTGCATCCGCAGCATTAGTGAACTCTCTAGGATAAGCCCAAATTAATGTTGGTAATGGGCCATCTTTTACTTTATCATAACCTTTTGGTAAATACAAGTCTCCAGTTAAATCAATACCATCTTTTCTTTTGTATTTAATTTTTTCTTTGGTTACACCATCCATTCCAGCATATGGATTTAAAAATTGAGTAAGTGCAGTGGCATGTGCTAAAGTGCTTCCTTCTCTTATATAGTAATTAGGCACCTCCTTCTCTGTTTCACGACGTGTGATTACTTTTAAATTGTTTATGTCTAACACATCGGCAACATATTCAAAACAATCCTCAGCACATCTCCATATAATTTCTTTAGTTTTCGTTTGCAAATTAAACTTCGCTAAATAAGGTAAATCTCCTTTAGCTGAAGCGCCTGTGGTGTTATTAAATAAAATGGTTTGTCCGTCCTTTGAAACAGCAAGTACGTCTTCGCCAAAACTATTTTTTTCAGTTACAGGGTTACCGGGATTATTATATAAATCGGTACTATTGCCTTCATACAAAGTACTAATTAAATTAGTCTTACTATTATATAAACTTACTTTATACTGTTGTTTAGATCTTAATTGTTCCGAAACCAATGCAACCTGTTCATTGCCCCAATTGGTTCTACTATATCTATTCTCCGTTTTAAACAATTCTTTTGGATTGCCGTTAAATGGTGCTTCTAATGCAAAAACTGCATCATGAAAAGGTACTTTCTTTTTAATCAAACCACTGTCCAAAGGCATTGCATATATAATTGTTGCAGGTACATCATTTCTCCAATCAAATCCACGTGCTATATTCTGCACATTATCATAACCTGAAGGGGTATTTTCTGAAGAAGGAAGCGAAGCTAAGGTATGAACTAAATTACCTTTATTATCGGTTATCGTAACTGTTGAAGCAAAACCATAAGCGGGAACTAAATATGAAAATGGTTTATTTAAATTACGTGTTAAAAAATATTGTTTATTAGGAGCTACTGAAATACTTGACAAAATACTTGGCTTACCAATTTTAGTTTCAACACCATTATTGTTTTTTACCAATTGAACGGTTGTATAATATTCGAATAAATATTCATCAAAAGGTGATTTGATTAAATCCTGATATGTGACACTTGGGGCAACTTTACCAAGGTTTTCTTGGATAGTTGGCCCTTTAGGCGTTATTGGTTTTTTAGCCACTTTTGCAGGATCATTCACACTCGTCTTATACATTAGGTTGTTATCATCTAACCATACTAATGTATTACCTAAAACTAAATTTGCAGCTGCTGTATTAATCTTCTTACAAGTCAAAGAAGGAATATCTATTACATAAACATCTACTCTATTTGACAACACATTAAAAAAGGCAATTTTATGTTCTGCAGGATTCCAAACAGGGCTCAATGCAGAAAGTGCGGATGGCATTCCTTTAATCTCCAATGGCTTATCCGTGCCAATTTGTTTTATGACTAATCTATTAATATAAGTTTGCCTTGTTAAAGAGGAATTTAGTGGATTAATTCTAAGTCCTGCAATCTTCAATTCAGGTTGTCCTAATTCTTCTACAGTGGGATAAGAATTTCGCTCCATCACCAACATATATTTTGCGGTTGAATTAACGCTAATACTAGGTGTTGGAGGTGCCAATAATAAATCGGCAATAACTTTAGGTGGAACCTGATAACCTGCATTGTCCTGTGCAATCAAATTTGTGCATACAATAAAAAACAAAGTGGTTAAGAATGATAATTTAAATATTTTCTTCATATGAATAATTTGAATGAATTTAACAATAAAACAAATTGATTTATTTTAAAATGGATGAATAAAGGCCAAAATACTAACGATTGATTGGAAAATAGTAGAAAAATACCCACATCGCAAACGTTATCGTTGAAAATTGCTTTCAAATGTTTAAATTTGTGGCTCCGTTTAGACGATAGTCAATTGATTTATTATTGTAAATCAATACTTTAAAGTACAATTGAATAAATTATGTCAGCAAAAAAAGTAACCAAAATTGCAGTATTAACCTCCGGAGGTGATGCCCCAGGAATGAATGCAGCAATTAGAGCAGTAGTAAGAACAGGAGTTTATCATGGTTTAGAAGTTTTTGGCGTAACAAGAGGTTATAATGGCATGATTGAGGATGATATTTTTCCTATGGACTCAAGATCGGTTGGAAATATCATACAAAGAGGTGGTACTATTTTAAAAACTGCAAGAAGTAAAGAATTTTTCACACCAGAAGGTCGTCAAATCGCCTACAACAATCTAAAGAAAAGAGGCATTGATGGTATAGTAGTAATAGGTGGAGACGGAAGTTTTAAAGGAGCTCAAAAATTTAGTAATGAATTTGATATCCCTTGTATTGGATTGCCAGGAACCATTGATAAAGATATAGCGGGAAGTGATTTTACGATTGGTTTTGACACTGCTGTTAATACAGCAGTTGAAGCAATTGATAAAATTAGAGATACTGCCGATGCTCATGATCGTTTATTTGTGGTAGAAGTGATGGGTCGAGATGCAGGTTATATTGCTTTGCATAGTGGTATTGCAACAGGGGCAGAAAATATATTAATTCCAGAATCAAAAACCGATATGGAAGCCTTGGTAGGCGCTTTGGCGGAAAAGGAAAAGCGCAAAAAGTTGGTGAATCTAATCATCGTTGCAGAAGGTGACGAATTTGGAGGGGGCACACAGGTTGGAGATTTCTTAAAACAAAGATTACCTAATGCAGACATTCGTGTATGTATTTTAGGACATATACAAAGAGGTGGTGCACCAAGTTGTTTAGATCGTTTAATTGCTAGCAGAATGGGCTATCATGCTGTTGAATGTTTATTAAATGGTACACACAATGTAATGGTGGGTATTGAAGATAACAAAATGAAATACACACCACTTGATAATGCTGTAAAAGCAAAACAAAAAATTTCTGAGGAATGGCTAAAAATTGTAAAAATCTTAGCGAGCTAATTCCCAAAATAAAAACAAATAATTAACCCCAATACATACATAACAAACATCTAATGAGTCAACAAAATTTAAAACAAATACATCACAAAACAAAAATCGTAGCAACCGTAGGCCCTGCTTGCGAAACCTATGACCAATTAAAAGCATTAGTGATTGCAGGTGTGAATGTATTTCGTTTAAACTTCTCTCATGGAAGCCACGAAGACAAGAAAAAAATAATTGATAATATTCGAGGAATTAATAAAGAATTAGGATGCACTGTTGCCATATTAGGTGATTTGCAAGGTCCTAAATTAAGAGTAGGTGAAATTGAAAATAACCGTTTAGAAGTTAAAGTGGGCGATGTACTTACACTCACTAATGAGAAGTGTGTTGGCACTATGGAAAAAATATATGTATCCTACCCTAACCTTGCTGGAGATGTAGTAGTAGGCAATACAATTATGATTGACGATGGCAAGATTGAAGTAAAAGTGCAAAGTGTTGAAGCTAATAATGATGTTAAGGTTGTGGTAAGCTTAGGAGGAATTATCTCATCAAAAAAAGGATTAAACTTACCTGACACCAAAATATCCCTACCTGCATTAACCGAAAAGGATTTAATTGATGCTGAATTTATAATTAAAGAAGAATTAGACTGGGTAGCATTAAGCTTTGTAAAAAGAGTTGCTGATATTGAAATGTTAAGAGAAATCTTAAATAAACACAAGAGCAAATCTAAAATAGTTGCTAAAATTGAAATGCCTGAGGCTATCGTAAACTTAAGAGACATTATTATTGCAAGTGATGCAATCATGGTAGCACGTGGTGACTTAGGTGTAGAATTACCAGTAGAGAAAATCCCTTTAATCCAAAAAGAGATCATTAAAAAGTGTTTGCATAGAGCAAAACCAGTGATTGTGGCTACACAAATGATGGAGTCAATGATTGATCGCGTAAAACCCAATCGTTCGGAAATCACCGACGTTGCAAACGCAGTTATTGAAGGAGCGGATGCAGTTATGTTAAGTGGTGAAACAGCTACAGGTCAATTCCCAGTTTTGGTGATTGAAACCATGCGTAAAATTATATCAGAAGTTGAACAATATGGTTATAACTATAACCGCTCTGAGGATTTAAAACCACAACCACATTCCCCTTCATTTGTAAGTGATGCTTTATGCTATAATGCATGCCGTTTAGCAGAGGATGCGAATGCACAAGGATTGGTGGGTATGACACAAAGTGGCTACACTGCGTTTCAATTAAGTAGTTTCCGTCCAAAGTCTCCATTATTTATCTTTACCAAAGAAAAAAGCTTAGTAAATCAATTGAGTTTGAGTTGGGGTGTTAAAGCTTTCTATTATGATAAAGAAGAGAGTTTAGATAAAATTGATTGGTCTAATTTATCATTAAATCCAAATGCTATTGAACTTTTAGAAAAGAATTTAGATAAGATTGATTGGAATAAATTATCTCAAAATCCTAATGCTATCCCAATTCTTGAAAAAAATCTT
>JALQXE010000183.1 GCA_023263235.1 Sediminibacterium sp.
AGGATAATCTTCTCAAGAAACTTGCATAAGAACTTATTATGCACTATCTTTGCCGTCCAAACATCGCGAGGTAGAGCAGCGGTAGCTCGTCGGGCTCATAACCCGAAGGTCGGAGGTTCGATCCCTTCCCTCGCAACATAATAACCCGCTCCCGATACCAGTCGAGAGCGGATTTTTTTTATAGTAACTTTGTATAAAAAAGGGTAAAGAAAGAAAAGTAATGAAAGTTGGGTTTGTAAACATATTTGGTAAGCCAAACGCCGGAAAGAGCACTTTGCTCAACGCCATAATGGGCGAGAAGATGGCTATTGTCTCCTCCAAAGTGCAAACCACACGCCATAGAATTAAGGCCTTTTTGAATAAGCCTGACGAATACCAGATCATATTTTCAGATACACCAGGAATTATTGATCCTAAATATAAGCTACACGAAAAGATGATGGGGGCAGTAAAAAGCGCCCTAGAGGATGCAGATATTGCTTTGTTAATGGTAGATGTTAGGGATGATTTTGATGAGATTGATGCTATGTTCACGGCATTAAAATTAAAAGTGCCTTGTATTGTTGTCATGAACAAGTCTGATTTGGCTGTTGGTGGACGTGTAAAAGAAGCAAATGCTTATTTTAGTGTAAAGCCGTATTGTAAAAAAATTATTTCAATTAGTGCATTAAATATCAGTGATATAGTTAGGTTATTGAAAGTTATACTAGAGCTAATGCCTGAGGGAGGACACCCTTTCTATGACCAGGAGGATTTGAGTGACATGCCCACTAAGTTCTTCGTGAGTGAGATTATTAGAGAGAAGATTTACCAGTTATTTGGAGAGGAAATTCCATACCATACAGCTGTTTTGGTTAATTCTTTTAAGGAGCAACCTTTATTGGTAAAAATTCAGGCTGATATCATAGTGAACAGAGAAACGCAAAAGTCCATAATCATTGGACAAGGTGGAAAAATGATTAAAGAGATTGGTACTTTGGCAAGAAAGGATATTGAAGACTTTATTGGATCCAAAGTATATTTGGAATTGTTTGTGAAGGTAAAGCCTAAGTGGAGGGATAATGATACGAAGTTAAAAGAATTTGGATATCAATAATAATATATTTAATCTTAACTAAAAGATTGAAATACAATTATTAATGGTAATATATATATGAATATTAAATTGAATTATTATGAGTTATACAGTTGCGATAGTTGGAAGGCCAAACGTGGGCAAGAGTACCTTGTTTAATCGCTTATTGGAAGAACGTAAAGCTATTGTTGATGATATTAGTGGGGTAACAAGAGACCGTCAATATGGTGAAACTGAATGGGGTGGCAAGCATTTTAATGTAATTGATACAGGGGGTTTTGTGCCTGATTCAAAAGATATGTTTGAGACGGAAATTCGTAAACAGGTGAGAATAGCAATTGATGAAGCCAATGCAATGATTTTTATGGTGGATGCCGCGGTTGGAATGACCGATTTGGATGCTGCCATGGCAGATTTGCTCAGAAGAACTACTAAGCCTGTTTATGTTTGTGTAAATAAGGTAGATAACTCAAATAGAGCATTGGAAGCCACAGAATTTTATGGGATGGGATTTGAGCATAATTATTTTGTAAGTGCTATTTCGGGTAGTGGAACCGGCGAATTATTGGACGCAGTCATTGCCGATATGAAGGAAGAACCCAACAGAAAAGCAATTTCAAAAGCTGCTGAGTTACCTGATGGAGAAGAACCAGAGGAAGCGCCAGCTGTACCTAAAATTGCCATTATTGGCCAGCCCAATGTTGGAAAGTCTAGTTTATTAAATGCAATGATTGGTCAAGATCGAACAATCGTAAGCGATATTGCGGGAACTACTCGTGATACCATTCATACGCAATATAACATGTTTCAGAAGGAATTTATTTTAATTGATACTGCTGGGATACGTCGAAAAAACAAGGAAAAGGACGATTTGGAGTTTTATTCAGTAATTCGTGCCATTAAAGCAATGGATGAAGCAGATGTTTGCCTAATGGTTATTGATGCTGTAAAAGGCATTACTGCACAAGACCTTAGTATATTTAGCCTTGCTGCTAAAAAAGGGAAGGGTATTGTGGTTTTGGTGAATAAATGGGATTTAATTCCCAAAGAGACCAATACAGCCCGTGATTATGAGAAAGTATTGAGAGACAAACTGGCACCTTTTACCGACGTGCCCATCTTATTTATATCCGCAATAGAGAAAACTAGGATTTTCAAAGCTATTGAGATGGCTTTGGATGTATTTGAAAATAAGCACCGAAAAATAGCTACTTCTAAGCTTAACGAGGTGATGCTCAAGGCAATAGCTAATTATCAAGCGCCGGTTGTAAGGGGGCATGTGATCAAAATTAAGTTTGTACAACAGCTGCCAACCAGGGTACCTTCCTTTGCCTTTTTTACCAATTTTCCTGATGATATTAAGACCCCATATCGAAATTACCTTGAAAATCAAGTAAGGGCTAATTTCAAGTTTACAGGGGTGCCGGTTAGGATTTACTTTAGAAAAAAGTAGAATTTCCTCAGATTTGATATATATGATAAAAAAATATTGTTAAAATTTGGAAATCCAAGCATAGACCAATATCTTCGCTTCCATAATTTTAACCAAACTAAAAATTTGAAAATGAAAAAAGTATTCGCAATTTTCGCTATCGCAGCTTTAACAGCATGTGGTGAAGCAACTCCAGAAGCAACTGCAACTCCAGAAGCAACAACTGCTACTCCAGAAGCAACAACTGCAACTCCAGAAGCAACAGCTGCAACTCCAGCTGCAACAACTGCAACTCCTGCTGCTGACGCGAAAGCTCCAGCTGCTGAAAAGAAAGCAAAGTAATTAGAAGTATATAAACTTCTTGCAAGAAGGTCCCTCCGTAATACGGAGGGATTTTTTTTTTGTCCCTATGTGAAAAATAATAGCTTAATTATAGTTTTTGGCATCAATATTGCATAATTGTTAGTGACAAGTCATAGCTTAGGAGATGATTAGAATTTTGTCATTTTGACGATTATTAAAAAAATGTAACTGTGAACAAATTTTTATTTAGAGAGGAAGAGGATAATGAAGTGATCCCTTTATTTTCATTTAATGAACAGGATGTGGAAAATGAACCTGATTTAGAATTGCCATCCTTGATTCCCATTTTGCCTTTAAAAAATACGGTTTTATTTCCTGGTGTTGTTTTGCCAATAACAGTTGGAAGAGATAAAAGTATTCAGGCAGTTAAAGCTGCTTATAATACTGATAAATATATTGGAGTGGTGGCTCAAAAAAATGGGAATATAGAAGATCCTACACCAGCAGATTTATGTGAGATAGGAACGGTTGCCAAGATTGTGAAAATGATTAAGATGCAGGATGGAGGTACCACTATTATTATACAGGGTAAGAAAAGATTTGAATTGGTTAAAATGAAAGAGGAGGATCCTTTTTTCAAAGCCGAAATTAAAGTTTTAGTGGAAGATAAAGTAAGCCCGGCGGATCAAAATTTTCAGGCATATTTATCTACTATAAAAGATTTAGCTACACAAATAATTCAGTTGTCGCCCAATTTTCCATCAGAAGCCGCTTTAATTTTAAAAAATATAGAGAGTCCTTTATTCCTCATTAATTTCGTGAGTTCTAACCTGAATGTAGAGCTACCAGAAAAACAAGGTTTATTGGCTGAACATAATATTAGTTTACGTGCCGAAAAATTAATCCAATTCTTACAACAAGAGCTACAATTTGTGGAGTTGAAAAATAAAGTTACCACAAAGACAAGGACAGAAATAGATAAGCAACAAAGAGATTATTTTTTACAACAACAGCTTAAGAGTATTAAGGACGAACTAGGGGGAGATCCTAATGAAAGGGAAGTTGCCGACATGAAGAAAAAAGCGGAGGGTAAGAAATGGCCAGAAGCTGCTAAGAAATTATTTCAAACAGGCTTGGAGAAATTAGAAAGAATGCACCCTTCAACCCCGGATTATTCGGTTGTTTACAATCATTTGGATTTATTATTGGATTTGCCATGGGAAGAATATACCGATGACAATTATGATTTAAAAAATGCCAAGAAAGTGTTAGATGCCGATCATTATGGCATGGGTAAAATCAAAAATAGAATCATTGAATATCTTGCGGTTTTGAAATTAAAAGGTGACATGAAAAGTCCGATTCTTTGTTTTTTAGGTCCTCCAGGTATTGGTAAAACAAGTTTAGGTAAATCCATAGCACATGCTATTGGTAGAAAGTATGTAAGAGTAAGTTTAGGCGGGTTACATGATGAAAGTGAAATTAGAGGACACCGTAAAACTTATATTGGCGCCATGCCGGGTAGAATTATTCAGAGCATTCGAAAAGTAAAAACATCTAATCCGGTAATGATATTAGATGAGATTGATAAAATTGGCAGTGATCACAGAGGCGATCCATCCAGTGCACTCTTGGAGGTGTTGGATCCAGAACAAAATAATAGTTTTTATGATAATTATTTAGAATCAGAATACGATTTAAGTAAAACCTTATTTATTGCAACAGCAAATGATATTAGTCAAATTCAACCTGCTTTAAGAGATCGATTAGAAATTATTGACTTAAGTGGATACGCTGTGGAAGAGAAAGTTGAGATTGCGAAAAGACATTTATTGCCAAAACAAAAAGAAGCACATGGGTTGGATAAAGTGAATTTTAAAATTCAGGACAATGTGTTAGAAAAAGTGATTGAGGATTATACTAGAGAAAGTGGTGTTAGAGAGTTGGATCGTCAGCTGGCTTCTATTATGCGATATCAAGCAAAAGAGTTGGCCTATAAACATAAGGTAAAACCAACTGTAAGTAAGTTAGATTTACATAAAATTTTAGGTCAAGCACGTTATAGCAATGAATTGTATAAAACAGTGAACATGCCGGGTGTGGCCGTAGGGTTGGCTTGGACTTATGTTGGTGGCGACATTTTATTTATTGAAGCATTACTTTCAGAGGGTAAGGGTGAATTAAAACTCACAGGTAACTTAGGTAATGTGATGAAAGAAAGTGCTTCCACAGCTTTAACCTATTTACAAGCCAATGCCAAAAAAATTGGTGTTGATCCAACTTTATTTACCACAAAGTCAATTCATATACATGTACCCGAAGGCGCTGTACCTAAAGATGGACCTAGTGCCGGCATTACCATGTTAACTGCATTGTCATCGGCTTTTACAGGTAGAAAAGTAAAACCATATCTAGCTATGACGGGTGAAATTACTTTACGTGGTCAGGTTTTGCCCGTTGGTGGCATTAAAGAAAAAATATTAGCAGCAAAACGTGCAGGTATGAAGGAAATTATTTTATGTTGGCAAAATGAAAAAGACGTAAATGATATAGATCAAACCTTTATTAAAGGAGTAAGTTTCCATTACGTGAAAAATATGCAGCAGGTCTTAGATCTTGCGTTGGTTTAATGAAATAATATTTACTTAAAACCCTAGCTTTGTAATATGATTAAGTATTTACATTTTTTACAAAAGCTAGGGTTTTTTATGCCCTTATTTGTTTTGTATGCAAATACTTCACAATCTCAAACAACAGCAGGCAATGCCAGTTTTCAATTTTTATCCTTACCCTATAGCGCAAAAGCAACTTCCTTAGGAGGACTTAATATTAGTTCCATGGGAAATGATTTGGGTTTAGCCATGTTTAATCCTTCTTTATTAACTAGTGAAATGGATGAGCATTTGCAAGTAAGTGTAAAGCCTTATTTTGCAGGTATTCAACAATATGATATGATAGGTGTGTTGCATTCGGGAAAGAAAAATGTAACAATGGGGTGGGGCGTTCATTATTTGGATTACGGAACCATTCCAATGACCGATATAGCCGGTAATGAATTAGGTAATATGCGTCCCAATGATTATGTAATTCAGTATTCTGCGGCTACTAATTATATTCAAAATTTTAGAATTGGAAGTTCACTTAAGTATATAAAATCAAATTATGGCATGTATACTTCTAGTGGCATTGCAATGGATATTGGGTTAACTTATTTATCACCTAATGGCTTGTCACAAGCAAGTATTTTAGTTAGTAATGTGGGTGTACAGTTAGCAAGTTCTGGAGCTAAGCAGGATTTGCCTTTTAATTTAATTCTTGGGTGGTCTAAAAAGTTGGAGTATGCACCTTTGCAGTTTTCAGTGACAGCAGATAGATTATCGGTTTGGAATGCTTCTTATTTTGATCCAAATTATGTAGATATATTTGGAAAGAAACCAGCGAGTGGTTTACAAAATGTATTCAATCATTTAACACTTGGGACTGAATTATATATTGGGGAACAAGTGGATCTAAATGTCGGATATCATTTTATTAGAAGGTATGATCTAAATGTTTACAATCAATCTAATGGATTAAATGGATTTAGTGCAGGCTTGGGATTAAAAATAGATAAAGTACGCCTTCAGTATGGAAATTCGTTTTTTCAAACAAATTTGTACCATCATTTCTCACTGACATACCAGCTTAAAAGATAATAATTTTTCTAAAAAAATATATGTAACAATTATCTCTTTTTTGGTGGGAGCATTACTGCTTTTGGCTTAGTTGCTTCTTTATTTACTTTTGTATTTTTTGTTTCTTTTGAAGGAGCTTTTGGTTCCTTAGTAGATTCCTTTGATATATTGTTGGGTACTTTAGCACTATTGTTTTTAGGAGTGCTATATACAGATGGGTTGTTATTTGAGATTTGATAATCTGATTCGGCACCTATATCTTCAATGTTTTCTATATTTTGAAGATTATCATCAAGTATTGTACTGTCTCTTGCAATGAATTGAATATCAAAATCGGAACTCATGTTCGCAGGCTTTTGGAAGTTTGCATTTTGGTCTAAATTGCATAGGGGGTCATTGGTAACTTTTTCCATAAAATAGCCCCAAATTGGCAATGCAGCACGTGCACCCTGGCCAAAATAGTTATCGGTAAAGCGTAAAAAGCGATCATCGCAACCTACCCAAGCGCCTGCTAATATTTGTGGCGTATAACCCATAAACCATAAATCACTATTGTCATTGGTCGTTCCAGTTTTACCTGCAATGCCGTTGGATCTAACGTTATAATTACTCATGCTTTGTGCCGTACCACTAGAAATAACACCTTGCATCATATTTACGACTGAATAGGCAGTAACTTCTTCGATAATTCTTTTTCTTTTAGGAGCAAAGCTTTCCAACACATTACCGTTTTTGTCTTCTATTCTATTAATAAAAAAGGGTTCAGCATTATACCCAGCCCCAGGGAACATAGTATAAGCTTGTACCATTTCAAATAACGAAATTTCACAAGATCCTAAGGCAATAGAAGGGTATGGTTGAATTTCAGATTGAACATTACATTGCTTTAAGTATTCAACTAATTCTTTTGCAGCTTCATTACCTGTTCCATTAATTTGCTTCATAATATAAGCAGAAGCACAGTTTCTTGATTCAGCTAAAGCCTGCGCCATTGGCATTGTAGCTCCTGTGCAGGTTCTACTTGTATTGGGTACCATGCCATATCCATCGAACATTTGTTGTTGATCCTGCACTGGGGTACCAGGAGTGAATCCTGCTTTTTCAATGGCTAATGAATATAATAAGGGCTTCATGGTACTACCTACTTGGCGCCTTGTATTTACGTTTACGTGGTCGTATTTGAATGTTTTAAAATCAACACCACCCACCCATGCTTTTACTTCACCTGTAAAAGGATCTACTGCTAAGAAACCAGTTTGAAGCACTTGTTTGTGATATTTTAATGAATCCAAGGGAGTCATTGTAGTATCAATATATCTATTTTTATTCCAAGCGAAAATGCGCATTGGTACTTCTTCATCAAAAGATTTACGGATATCTTCGTCACTTACATCTTCTTTCTTCAAATTCTTCCATCTATCAGTTTGCTTAATAGCAGATTCTAATTGATTGTTGTACTCCTTCCAAATTTCACCAGATTTTATTTTTGGTTGCCTGCTAAATTCTTTTTGCAATGCTGCCATATGTTTTGCAACCGCTTCTTCAGCATATAGCTGCATTCTAGGATTTATAGTGGTATAAATTCTCAAACCATCTTTAAATAAATTATAATTGTCGCCATTGCTCTTTTTATGTTCCTTGCACCACTTTTTCATAAATTCCCCAAGGTTACTTCTGAAGTAGGGACCTAAGCCATTGTTTTCATCTAGCTTCTTAAAATTGGTAACAACGGGTAAACTTTTAAGTTGCTCAGCTTGGTCGTTTGTAATATATTTTTGACCAGCCATTCTGTTTAAAACAAGGTTTCTACGTTCTAATGCCAATTTAGGATTTCTATTGGGGTTGTATTTTGTAGGAGCATTTACCATTCCTACTAATAACGCCGCCTCTTCGATATTAATTCTGTCTGGTTCTTTTTGAAAGAAGCTTCTAGATGCATTGCCAATTCCAAATATATTTTCGCTAAAGGGAACGGTATTTAAATAAATAGTTAATATTTCTTGCTTGGTAAATTTACTTTCTAATTTAATTGCAATAATACTTTCCTTTATTTTTTGAATGAGGCGTAAAAATTTATTCTTGGTACTCCAGTTATCGGTAAATAAATTTTTTGCAGTTTGCATGGTTATGGTAGAAGCTCCACCCTGTGTTCCAAAGAATGCAATAGCTCTTATAAGTCCTTCGCCATCTACTCCTGAGTGTTCGTAGAATCTCTTATCCTCTGTAGCTACTAATGCTTGAATAAGGTAAGGGCTAATATCACGATACTTAACACTGGTTCTGTCTTCTAAATAATATTTTCCCATGGGTGTTCCATCCTGAGCATAAACCTGACTGGCAAGAGAAGCTGTTGGGTTTTCGATATCGCTTAAATCGGGCATGTCTCCGAGTAGTCCAAAATTAATACCCAATAGAAATAGGGCGAAAATCCCCATAGATATAAAATAATATTTCCAAAATAAACGTACCCAGTTTTTAGGCTTGCTATTTTGTGAAAAATTGGATTTGTTATCTGTTTTATTGAAATCGATTGCCACGAATGACTATTTAAAGTTTATAATTGTTAATCATGAAATCCTTATATGCTTTAAGGTCCATACTGTTTTGTATTGTAGATATATTTGACTTACCAAATATATAAATTTCATACTGTTGTTGAGGAATAAAAGGCAATATCTGGCTGCTTAACTTCCCTTTAAGCGTATTTAAGTACTTAATTGATTGATTTACATTGTCAAATGGCCCAATCCAAAGTAAATATTGTGCCTTGTCTAATTCTGTATAAGTTGCGGTTAGAAGGTTGGTGCTTTTTTCGTTTTTGTGATATTGTTGAATTGCGGTTTGAATTCTATCCATAGTTGCTGAATTTGAATTCATTACGGCAATAGCAGCATAGTGTTGTTGTAAAGAATCATTTGTGAAAATGATATTGATGGGCTTGAAATTGGCGGAATCTAGAATGATAGTATCATTGACGATTCGCAAACTGCTTAAATAATTTTCAGTCTTTTTACGATTAATTAACTCATTTCGAATATTTCTTGCCTTTTCAATAATAATATCATTTTTATTTTTGGCAATAATTGAATCAAGTAATTGAAAAGCTAGATTATCCTGATTCTGTTTGGCATACATTTTTACTTTCAAAAATTGAAAAGGGGTATTCCATTTGGTCGATACCAAAAAGGTATTTAGTTTGGGTACCATTTCATTCATTTTTGACCAATCGCCAATTTGACTTAAGAAATAAAATTCGTTATAACTGTTTACAATTTCTTTGTTGTTATTCTTTTTGTTATCACTTTCATTTTTCTTTTTAATGTAAAAGCCATTGGGGAATTTTTTTGTCACTATCTGTATGATACTGTCTGAACTTTTGTTATTCCCCGTATGCAAATATTCACTTGCTAAATCGAGTAGTACACGTTCTGTAATCGTAGTATCTAAATTTTTGGCAATAATTTTTTCGTAAATTGGTTTCGCCTTTGCAAAATCATTTAATTGTAAAAGAAAAGTTTGGGCAACGGACAATGCTGCTTTATTCCATTTTAATTGAGAATTTGCAAAATCAATGGGTGTAAATAATAGTTCTATTTTATTGGTATCCAAAACTTGTTCCTTTGTAATTGATGACTGGGTGCTATCATTTTTTATAGTAAGATTATTGCTATTAAATGTTTTATTAGATGCATTAATCATTGATGGGCTTGTTTTTCTTCGCCACATGTCAACATTAGGTCTATCTCCCCATTTTTGAATAAACTGTTGTTTGCCTTGAGTTACATTGTAAGTGTTTAAAAAGTAGAAATCAGTTCCTGTGCTGTTATTTTGTGTGTAACTCGCATTTGGGCTAATATTTTGGCCCGATGAAGATTTTGCAATTTCATAATTATCAGCAAAGAGATTATTGATGATTTTTTCTCTTTGTTGTTTTCGCGCTTGATAGTTAGTGGCTCTATACTGTTGATACTCTTTTGGAAGCTGATAAATTAATTGAAGACTATCTTCGTTTTGATATATATTGGATTGTTCACTTATTGTACTCAGCCATTTTTTTCGCAATTGGATAGTTTCGTATTGTGGGTTTGATTTTAAAATATTATTTAAGCTGTCATAAGCAATTTTTGCAATTGCATAATTATTATTTTGATAATTAATCTGACCCAATAATTCAAACGATTGTTGATTTTGCTGAGTGTTTGTGTGGTTGCTTTTAATTGAAGTAATAAGCCATTGATTTGCTTTGTCAAATGCATTGTTTTGAATAGCGAGCTTTGCCATTTCAAAATATACAATATCTACATAAGGCTTATATTTTTCTTTACGAAGTAATTTTAATAAGTCGTTGGCTAATAATTCCCAGGATTGGTTTGATTTTTTTGCCTGAATACGAACCATATTTATTTTAGCATATACTCCAATAATTGGGTTAGGGGAGAACTCGTTCGCTTTTTTATACCATTGGTATGCTTGTTCTAATTTATTTGCCTTTTGATACATTTGTGCAATGAGGTAATACCATCTACTCTTGGTATAATTATCTGTAGCATTTGGGAGTGCTTCAATTAAATGTTCGGAAGCATTTTCATATGATTCCATTAAATAATAAGCGTAAGCCAATTGTTCATTTAAAAAAGGCTGCAACCTGCTAGGAAAAAGTGCGTCTCCTTTTAGTAATTGCAATAAACTTAAGCCTTCATTTAAAGCATTAGATTCTAAGTAATTTCTTGCCTGCCAAACCATGCTCTCATTTCTAATATTGGCGTTCTCCCAAATTCGATTGGTTTCCTTATTGGCTATACTGAATTTTCCATTTATTTGTCTCATATTGCTTCCTATAGGAAGTTCCAATCCATCTATTTTTTCATCAAATGAATAATTAATAAATTGTAAAATGCTACCTGCTGTATCAAAATTTTTATGAAATAAGTAGGCTTTTGCTAAAAGCAAGTAGGAATCATCTACCCAGTTGCTTCTTAAATCATGCAAAACAATATTTGCGTTACATCTGTATATAATAGAATCGATACTGGCTTTTGAAATATCAGACAAGTCGTAATCATAAAAGCTAAGTAAGGAACTGTAATCCTCCTGATATTTATTTTTGGCTTTTTGAATTAGCTCATTTAATTCATCATCTGCATGAAACAAGTAATTGTATTGAGCAACTGTATTTTGATAAGCCCTTCTGCCTAAAGTATATTTTTTATTCAAAAGTTTTTCATAGGGTAAAGGCCTTTCTTCCTCAACTGGCATTACTCTATTTATAGTATTATTGACAGTGTTATTTATTCCTTGATTGAGGCTATTGGCTTTTTTATATATTTCATTTTTAATTTTCTGTTGTGTAGAGTCTAAAACCTGGTTAATTTTTTTTATGATTTTATTTTGGTTCAAATCAAGCATTTTAGTGCTTGTGTCCTGGGCAAAAGATGGGATAGTAAGAACAGCTAATAGGCATATTGCCAAAAAGCGGAAACTTTTAAATTTAATTGGTTTTGTTTTTAGCAACATAATAGGGTCAAAAACTCCTTAAAAATACAATTAATCCCTATTATTTTAGCAAAAATTGTAATCACAACGTATCTTTAACTAGCAATTTATGTTATGGCAAATTTGGACATTAATAATACCTTTAAAAGAACGAGTAATACCTATAGGTTAGTTGTCTCCAATGATGACACTTATGATGAAGTGATTGCGTTTAGATTAACCAGAAGATCGGTTTATTTGTGGATTAGTATTAGTTTTATTTTATTGATTGGGTTAACTATTGCCTTAATTGCATATACACCCTTAAAGTATTATATCCCTGGATATGGTACAAAAGAGAGTAGAACATCATTACAGCTGCTAAAAATTAGAACGGACTCTTTAGAAAGATCTATTCAGTATAAGGATCAATATTTGCAAGGATTAAAAAAAGTATTATCTGAAGGGAATTTGCAACAATTAGATACTGCTACACTCGTTGTTCCAGAGCAAACTAACAATACAAACTAATTTTACTTTGAAGCCATCTTCAAAACCATCATCCAATTTTCAATGGTCTAAATTTGCAGGCCTAGCATCACAGTGGTCAATTGCTTTAATTTTACTCTTGTTACTTGGTAAATATTTGGATAAAAAAGATTTTTTTAAGATTAATAGTCCTTTGTTTATTTGGGTTTTGCCTTTTATTTTTATCATTTTTTCATTAATTGATGTTATTAAGAAGACAAATTCAAAGTCATAATCATTTATTAATTCAAGCATGCGTAAATATTTAAGCCCTATTTTATTTTTGTTTGTATTGGCTAATACAATTTTATTATTCGCTAATACCTACTTTGGAATGGCAACGAAGTTCAATTTTAAATTTGTGATGGTAGTTAATTTAATGCTTTTTGGGATGTCGGTATATAATTATTTTCGTTTAAGAAAAATGGATAATAGTAATCCAAATGCAATGGTACGCTCCGTAATGACAGGCACTTTGCTAAAAATGGTCATTTTTGCTGGGGCTGCTTTAGGTTATGCGTCACAAAAAAAATCGCCAGTGGGGTATCCTACGTTATTAGCTAGTATGGGACTTTATTTAGTGTATACTTGGATTGAAATTGGTTGGACAAAAATTAAAAAATAAGTTTTATAAATGGCGAAAGTTGAACACCCTTTAGCGGCATTAAAAAACTTTCTTCCTGAAGGTGCTTTTGAACCTGTTGTTCATTTAATTAATCTTTACAAAGTACATTTAACGGTTACTAAAGAACGAAAGTCGGTATTAGGAGATTACCGTCATGGGGGTCTTGGGTCCAATCACAAAATTTCAGTAAATGGAAATTTAAATAAGTACGAGTTTTTAATTACACTATTACATGAGTTGGCACATTTACTTTGTTTTGAGGAGTTTAAAAACAGAGTAGAGCCACATGGAAAAGAATGGAAAAACATTTATAGTGGATTGTTGCAGCAATTTATGCAGCTGTCTATTTTTCCAAATGACATTCATAAAAGTTTACAAAAAACATTAATAAATCCTGCTGCTACTGCAAATGGAGAAACGAAGCTTTTATTGGTTTTAAGAAAGTACAACGAAATAAAAAAGGAAGGTTATAGCTTTGTTGCGCATTTGCCAGAAGGGGCTTTATTTGAATCACTAAAAGGGCGCATTTTTAAGCGAGGTAAAAAAAGACGTATAAGGATTGAGTGTGTGGAAGTAGCCACGGGTCAGATGTATTCTTTCAGTGCGCTGA